>JAFNAB010000009.1 GCA_017859955.1 Holophagaceae bacterium | reverse complement strand
CCCGTTCCCCAGGCTCCGCCCCCCGTGGCCCCTAGGCCCGCTCCGGCGCCCACCTCCTTCACGGCCCATGCCGCCAATCCCGCCCCGGGCTTCCTGCGGGGGCTGCTCCCTTCGGTGCCTGACGAAGCCATCCCCACCGGGGAGCGGGGCGATTTCGTGACGAGGCTTTGCGCCCACCTGCTGGACGGCGTCATTTTCGCCGTGCCTCTCATCGCCCTCTGGATCGTGTCCTTCATTCTCATTGCGGTACTGGCCAAGGCCATTGGGCCCGGAGCTGCCTTCCTGGGCTGCCTGTTCTCCCTGATCTATTTCGCCCTCTGCATCGGCTACATCATCTTCATCCCCTGGTGCTGGATGAAGTTCGGGGCCACCCCGGGCAAGAAGATCATGAAGCTCCGAGTGGTGCCCGAGGATGACCTCAATGGGCGCATCGAGCTGGGCTCCGCCATCCTGCGGCTGGTCGGGCACTGGGTGAATGGCATCCTCTTCAGCCTGCCCTACCTGATGATCCTCGGCTCGGAACGCAAGGGACTCCAGGACATCTTCTCCAAGTCCATCGTCATCAAGGTCGATCGATAATCCCCCGTATTTCCCCGAAAAGGCGGGCGGAATGCCCGCCTTTCCTGTTGCTACGATATTCCTATGAAAATGATCCTCGGCAGGTTGGCCTGCTGTCTCGTCTGGTCTACCCTTCCGATGCAGGCCCAGCCTGCTGGCGGTGGGGTGGGGGTTCAGGAATCCAGTCCTCCGGCCAAGGCGCCGCTCAAGAAGCGATCTCCCCGCAAGGGGACCCGCCAGCGCCGCAAGGGGCCGACCCAGACCGGTCCCTGGCCTGGGCAGGGGGACCCGGAGGTGGAGAGGGTCCGAAAGTGCATTATGGGGCGGGAAGGGGGCGCGGACTACGGGATCGCTGACCCGTCCAGGCATTGGTTCGGGGCTTACCAATTCCACCTGAATACCTCCAACGAGGCGGCGCGTCGCATGAAGCGCCCCGACCTGGTGGGTGTGCCGGCGAACCGCTGGTCCCCGGCGGACCAGGATGCCGCCTTCTATGTCATCTATGACCGTGGTCGAGGCCGTCAGCATTGGGCCGGAGGGGCGTACCCTTGTCGCTGAATCGGGATGCCAACCAGATCCTGGGCCTTGACGGTGCCCGAGCCCTTTCCGTGGCCGCAGTGCTTCTTTACCACGCGGGGTTCGGGTGGATGGGCGGTGGCTTCCTGGGGGTGGAACTCTTCTTCGTCATCAGCGGCTACCTCATCACCCACCTGCTGCTGCGGGAGGAGCGCATCGAACTTGGGCGCTTCTGGATTCGAAGGCTGCGAAGGCTCCTCCCCGCCCTGCTGGTGGTGATCCTGGCGGTGGAGGCTTTGGGGGTCTTCTGGATGGGCGGCGCCGCTTCCCAGTTCCGGGGGGATCTCCTGGCCTCGCTCTTCTATCTTGAGAACTGGTACCAGATCCGCTCCGGAAGCTCCTATTTCGCGGATGCGGGCCACCCCCTCCTTCGCCATCTCTGGTCCCTCTCGGTGGAGGCGCAGTTCTACCTGGTCTGGCCCTTCCTGGTGCTCGCAGGGCGTCGGGTCCTCAAACGTCGATGGATGATGGTCTCTGGCCTCGCCCTGATGGCCCTGGGTTCGGCCCTCCTCATGGCCCTGCGGGTGGACCCTGCCAACCCCTCAAGCGTCAAGGCGCTGGAGAGCCTCAATCGGGTATACCTGGGGACGGATACCCGGGCCTCCGGGCTCCTGGTGGGTGCATTGCTGGCGGTGCTGCCCCGTCCCGATGAAAGCCTGCGGCGGGCCTGGGTGCTGGATGTGGCGGCTCTCGGAGCCTTGGTGGGGCTCGGGGCCTTCTGTTGCCTTGCGGAGACCGATGGGATCTTCCTCTATCGCGGAGGCTTCCTCTGTGTGGACCTTCTCATGGCCCTGGTTATCGCCGCCCTGATCGTGCCGGGGACCCGGGTTCTCCGGGCTCTGTTGGGCTGGGCCCCGCTGGAGGCCCTGGGGCGCCGTTCCTATGGCATCTACCTCTGGCATTGGCCGATCTTCCGGGTCGTTGCTCCCGGTCTGCAGGGGGGCCAGGGCTTCGCTCTGCGGGTGGGACTCACGCTTCTCCTCTCTGAAATCTCCTACCGCTGGGTCGAGACGCCCATCCGACAGGGGGTCCTGGGACGCTGGTGGTCCAGCCACCCCGGGATCGGCCCCTGGCGCCGACGCCTGGTCCTGGCCTCTGGCATGGGGCTTCTGACGGCCTCCCTGGCTGGGGCGGCCGTCCTCATCCGGCGCCCCGCCTACATAGACGAGGTCCAGGCCAGCCTCAAGGCCAGTGCGGCGGCTTTGGATGGAGGCACACCGGTGTCGACTCCAGCGCTCCCGCCACCCGGTTCCGTAGCCACGGTCCCGGTCAGGTTGCCCCTCCCTCCCCCGGACCCGGTCCTGGAAGCCGTCCCCCTGGAGGGTCTGAGCGTCACCGCCATCGGGGACTCGGTCATGAAGGGGGCGGCCCTATCCCTGAAAGCCGCCGGAGAGGCCCGACTGGGGGAGGGGCAGCTCACCATCAATGCTGAGGAGTGCCGGTCCTTTGCCCGGGCCCTTGGCGTGGTGCAGACCTATCGGCAGCAGGAACGCCTGGGAGAGGTGGTGGTCATCCATCTGGGCGCCAACAACAGCAACCTGGATTCGCGCAATTTCGCTCACCTCATGGAGGCCCTGTCGGATCGGCGGAGCGTCTGGTTCCTGACCGCCAAGTCTGACAAGGCCGAGGCCGTCGAGGCCGTGAACCGCTCCCTTCAGGCCATGGTCGCCCGGTACCCCAATGCCCATCTATACGACTGGCGGAGTGCTTCCGAGGCTCACCCAGAGCTTTTCTATTCGGATCAGACTCACCTGCGGCCCGAGGGCTCCCGTTTCTACGCCCGGGAGATCTTTGCGCGCATCGCCTCCGATGTCCTCCGTTCCCAGCCCCCGAAACAGGCGCGGCAGGCGACCCCGGAGCGGCCCGCCGATGCCAAGGCCGCCCCGGCGGAAGCCAACTGATGGGACGCCGTGTCCTTCTGGTGGGCTTGCTTGCCCTGGGGGTCGCCCAGGCCGAGGACCTGGCGGCTTTCCTCTCCCGGGGGAAACAGGTCCGGGCGGGGGGAGGCCTCCTGCGGATCCTGCACTTTGGGGATAGCCACCTGGCCGCCCCCAGCACTCGCCGGGCCTACCGGCAGACCTTCCAGTCCCAGTTTGGGAACGGGGGCTCGGGACTTGGCCTCCCCTGGGTCGATGCCCCGAGCGGCATCACGGCTTCCGCCAGCCGGGGCTGGCGCAAGGCCCTCCATCCGACCGGGGATGCCTGCCTGGGCCTGGGGGGGCGTTTCATGGAGACCCGCAGGGCCGGAGAATGGGCCCGCCTGGAAGGCACTTTCTCCAGACTCCGGCTCCACTTCCTCCGGGCCCCGGGAGCGGGCTCCGTCCGGGTTCTGCTGGATGGGCAGGACCTGGGGGCGGTCTCCCTCGCCGGGGCTCAGCCGGGGCTGGAGCTCTTCGATCGCAGGGTGGGGGCTGGGCGGCATCGCCTGGAGATCCTGAGTTCCCAGGATGGTCCGGTGCGGGTCTTGGGGGTGTCCCTGGAAGGCGCCACTGGGGCTGCTTACAGCCCCCTGGCCTTCAATGGGGCCGACCTCTTCTGGATGGAGGCCCCGGGGGAGCTCCTGCTCTCCCAGCTCCGGGCGGAAGCCCCGGATATGGTGATCCTGGCCTTCGGGACCAACGAGGCCAATGGCCCCCGATTCGATCCGGGGGCCTATCGCCACCACCTGGAGGCCTTCCTGGGGCGCTTCCGGAAAGCGGTGCCGGAGGCGGCCATGGTCCTGCTCGGTCCCCCTGACGCGCGCCTGCCCCGGGGCCTGCCGGGCTCCCTGGATCAGGTCATCGCCGTGCAGCAGGCGGTTGCTTCCCGGGTGGGGGCCCTCTTCTTCGATCAGCGGGAGGCCATGGGAGGGGCCGGCAGCATCGGCTCCTGGCAGCGCTCCGGGATGGCGGCTCGGGATGGCGTCCATCTCACCCCCCAGGGCTATGATCGGCTCGCGGGCCTGGTGGCGGGACGCCTCTTTGAGGGGGTGGGATTGCCCATGGCCGTCCGGGAGAGGCCCCCTGTCCCGGAAGCTTCGGAGGCCCCTGAGGTGCCCCAGGGGCTCTTCCTGTTCCGCACCGAGGACGGGCGCACGATCATCACGGATCGCGCCTCGGTGGTGGCCGACCAGCGCGGGAAATGGATCGGGAGGAAACCGCAATGACCCTTGGACGATTCGGCAGGACCCTGGCCCTCCTGGCCCTGGGCACCTTGGCCTGGGGAGGCCACGCCCACCGGAAAGTCCGGCCCAAGCCTAGGCCGCGTGCCGCGAAGCTCCGGCGGCAGGACAGGCCGCCCTCCCAGGTGCCCATCGTCAATGTCCAGGCCCTGGCCCCCTTCCTGGAGGCCCTGGAGCACACGCCTGCCATCCGGAGCGTCCGCATTCTCCAGTTCGGGGATTCCCACACTGCGGCGGATTATTGGACCGGCCGGATGCGCCAGCGCCTCCAGGCCCGCTTCGGGGACGGGGGACCCGGACTGATCCTGCCCGGGCGACCCTGGCGGGGCTACCACCATGAGGGGGTGAACCTCCAGGAGGGCCTCCACTGGCCCGCCGACAGTCTGCGCTCCAAGGCCTGCGAAGGCTGGGTGGGGCTCACCGGAGCGGCCATCCAGCCCCCCGCCGAGGGGGGCACCTTCACCCTGGTGGCGGCCTATCAGGAAGCCCGCATCCAGGTCCTGGGACCCGGTAAACCAGTGGTGTTGGGAGCTACCATCGAGCCCATTCTGGAGCAGCCCGTGGGGGAGCGGGTCCTGCAGGTCTTCAAGGCACCGGGCTATGGGTTGGAGACCCTGGCCTTCCAGCTGCCCCAGGGGAGCAGCCTGCTGGGGGTCGACTTGCGCTCCGGCAGGCCCGGGCTCGTCTACGACGAACTGGGACTCAACGGGGCGGAGTTCCTGGATCTGGAACGCTGGCGGCCCGAGCTGCGGCGGAGCCTCCTGGCCCAGCTCCAGCCGGATCTGCTGGTCCTGGCATACGGCACCAACGACATGGGGCGCACCGATATCTCGCCCGAGGACTACCAGGAACGGGCCCGTGGCCTGATGGCCGTCCTGAAGCAGGAGAGCGGTGCCTGCGTGCTGGTGGTAGGCCCCTTGGACCGCATGGGCCGTAACCGACGGCAGTTGCCTCGTCTTCGTGAAGGGGCCCGCTGGGTCACCAAGGCCCTTCGTTCCGCCGCCCTGGCTTCGGGCTGCGCCTTCTGGGATGCCCGCCAGGCCATGGGGGGCGAAGGCTCCCTGTTGGGCTGGAAACGCAGAGGGCTTGCCCAGAAGGATCTCGTCCACCTCACCGGACCCGGCTACGAGAAGCTGGGGGACCTCCTGGTGGAGGCGTTGCTGCGGGAGAGCCGCTCAGGGAAGTAGGGGCCCATCCGCAAGAAACCCGCCTTTCGGCGGGTTCGTTTCAGAAGGGTTATGTATACCGGGTAGCGTGAAATTGTGTGTGAGTCCTCATTGCCAGTGGATTTGGCCAAATTTGTGTTGGAGGAGAGTAAAGTTTAAGCCCGACTGGTTATGATTTTCCCCCAAAAGTTTACACGGGTGCGTGGCTAGACCAGATCATGCCTGCAGATCAGCGGACATCCCAAGGGCGGTGGGGCGAGACCGAAAGACCTCCCCACTCCAGTTCGCCGAGGAGATCTTTCGCTTCAAGGTTCTTTACTCGGTCAACCGTCTTTGGCGTGACCTCACAACTCACGGAACAGCTGCCTCGCTGAGCTTTCTTCCTGCGGAGAGTTCAGCGTAGAAGTCGGAAGTGCCGAAATGGATGTGACGTACTGCCAAAATAGCCTCTTGGAAAGCTTTATTATCAGTGACGCCATCTAGCAGAACAAGTAATTGCGGGACACTCAGAAACCAGCAGTTGAAGAAGGGGAATCGTTCCATTCCCGGATTCAACACGACCAATTGGGTGTGTTGCGCTCTCAAATTCGCTTGATATTCCCGGAAGGTATTCAATTTCGAATCTTGCCTGGTGTCGTGTGCTGTAAATTCTACATTCATTACCGTTGTCAGGAATCGAGTGAGCAAGTTCCTATCCTGAAAGGCGCCATAATCCAGAAGAGAAACCGCTACCCGTTCAACTTCTCGCCCATCCAGCGAGATGGTGGATACCCGGCCCTTGTCGTCGAGTTGAAGGGACTTTTGTTGCCGGATGTGGACCTCATGCCACCCCGCTTGCGTCTGGGCTGCGACAAGGGAATGGGAAAGATCTACCAGGATGTCCAGGTCGTTACCGCTTCGAGCAGAACGAGTAAGAACCTTCTTCTTCATCTCGATGAAGAGGGTGAACCTGGGCATTTCAACCACGACATCGCACTCACCTTCTTTTCCAGGGACCTTATAGTTTCCCTTCGCAATGGAGATCCCGTGTCGGTTGAACTCCGCTGCAAGGAAACTCTCTGCTTCTGTCCCAATCTTTGAATCCGCATTCTTATCGAAGGCCCGTGCTGCAGATGCAAAGACTTCGTAGAAGGCTGGCGAACACCAGGATAGGTCCAAAAGAAGGTACCGGTTATCCGCTCGCTTCATCAATGGCTTCAACGAGAAGTCCGCTTTCGAAACATCCATGGCTGATCGGTAACCTCGATTCACACCTTGTTTCGAATGTGACATCGCCTTGAGAAGCGCCCGCAATTCGGGTATCGGGATTCTGCCGCCTGGGTCGAACTCAGACTCCAGGATGTCGACTGGCCCGTGCTTGCCTTTGGCTAGGTTGATGATGTTCCCGATAACGATGAGCGCATCTGTCATGCTCCAGCCTGATGACTTCTTGAAAGCAGCGTCATCAACCCAGTCAAAAACTCCCTTAAGAAACCCCAGGACATCCGATGGTCTCATTTGCGGGAACGAAAACGCTGAATCGTAAATGACAGCCTTCTGGAGAAACGGGAGCATTTCCGTCCCACCGACGAACATGGATTCGAAGGCGTTGTAGGGTTCGACATCCAGAATAGCCACGAGATCCCTGGCCAGGTCTTCCAGTTCCTTCATAGCTTTGGTTCGAGCGCCCATATCGATCCTGGTGACCGGGGCCTCCCATTCGCGCACGCACAAGTTGAGGATGTAACCGACAGGTGCGGCGGGCGGCCGTTCCACAGGCATTGTGGGCGCATTGCGGACATACAGGTACCGCCCTTGAATTGGATCGAATCTCGGTGTGAGCGATCGAAAAATGCATGAAACGATCGATCGAGGTCCAACCATACGGATGAGGCGTTGGAGCCTTTCGAACGCAGCAGTAAAGCTTTTTTCCGATAGACGAACTTCGCCATTCGCAAGCTCGACCTGAAATCCCCTGTCTTGCAGGGCCTTGGCTGCTTTGCCGACATTGCGGGTTCGGTTATGGAGTTCTATGATGTTGTCCATGAAGTGTGGGTTTAATTCCAGATAGTTGTGTGCCGCTTGTGCTACGGACTGCCATTCAGCACTTTCCGATGTGATCGGCAAAAAGGTCTTCTCCTGGAGTAAAGCATCATGGATCACGGAAAGGATTTTCAATGCCGGTAGAACTTCTGAGCCATAGACTTCATGTTCATAGATCATCTGCTGCTTGATGCGACCTAGGTCCTTAAGTGTCCACCCCGTTTTACGCCCAAGCGTTGTCTTGATCTCTTTGTATATACATTTACCGACCTTCTGAGCATCGATGGGTCCATCGGGTTCCGGGCAATAGCGCTCGTAGAGCGGATGTCGATCACCCTTCCTGTATTCTGGCAGCGATTGGCATCTCTCGACAAAACCCTGAAATATTCGTGATGGGCTCACATCATCTAGCAGAGTCGCCTTCGTGTTCATCTCAGCTCCGATCGTTGCTTATTCTATGAGGTAGCCGCACCCAGGTCTTGTCTATTTCGGCCGGGTTCGCGGCAGCCCATCCTGGGAGGATCTGACCCTTGACTGCAGCCAATGTGCTACCACAATGATGCCAAATGGCACATGCTGGAGGGAAAGATGAGCAGATCCGGGACCATGGACTGGTTCGCGGAAGCGGGTTCCGAGGATCTCCTCACGCAGCTCCAGTTGATCAAACGACTACGGGAGGGGCTCCCTCTCAGCGAATTGTCCCTCCTGATCCGCAAGGTCAACATGCCTCAAGAGGAAGTCTCTGCCGCCCTGCATATCCCGTCCCGCACCCTTGTGCGAAGAAAGGAAGCCTCTGGGCGACTCACAATCGGAGAGGGGGAACGTGTTTTCCGATTTGCTCGAATCCTGAACTTGGCCAGTGGCACATTTGGGTCCATCGAAAAAGCCAAGGTCTGGATGCAGAAGGAGAATCGTGCGCTGGGGGGCATCACCCCCATGAGTCTGCTGGACACCGGCATTGGAGCACTAGCGGTCCAGGATGTTCTTGGACGCATCGAACACGGTATATTCTCTTGATCTGGGTCAGGCAGCTTTGTCGCGCCAAATACCTATCGGCCACCCTCTCCGAAGAAAGCGCGCGCCTCTATGGCGGACGATAGAGCCAAAAGGGAACACGGTTGGTTTACCTTGCAGGAACCCTATCCCTGGGCTGTCTGGAGGCCCTGGTTAACCTTGACTCAACGACCTCCCATGTGACCCATGCTGCGGCCTACGCGCTGTTCCAGTTGGCGGGGCATGACTTGGCGCGGGGAGAAGCAGCGGGATGAGCGGTTGCTAGCTGGCTTTGCCGAAGTGGAGGAGGAAGCCTCCCATGCGGATCTCGCATCGGGTCCTGCTGATGAACGAGCTGGAGGCGTGCGGGTTCTTTGATCAGGCGAAGGCGAAGCTGTCGACGGGCTGGGGGCACTCGGGCCGAGAGACCTACCCAGCAGCCTGATCTCCAGCGAGCGAATCCCAGAACTCCGTTATAGTTCTGTCGCCAGGGGGTCGGTTTTGACTGTCGTCCGATGAAAGCCGCCCCAGCAACCTCTGATCAGGCCTGAACGTTTACAAAAATTACTATTCGCAGTATCGAACAACTTCACCACGGATCTCGGGATGAAAAGGATTTATGCGGTATGCCTCCCGCAAGAAGGGGGCAACGGGTTGTCCCTTCAGATTTGCAACCTGCCCCAACGCAATCCATGCCTCAGTGAGTTCAGGGTTTAATGCACAAGTCTTCTTTATGGCAGCGCTTGCCCTTGTGAGATCCGTCATGTAGGGGTGTTTTTCACGCTTCTTCCAGAGGGCTTGGATCAGAAGGGCTCTCCCCTTCAACAGCCAACACTGCGAATCGTTACTCATGCAGGACAGGCCCATTGAGGCCACCTTAAGACAACGTTGAACCGGTTCTTCAAGTGAACCCTTTTTGTTCAAGGCGTCCTGGGCCTGTTCGAGGCAGATGTTCGCGAGGGCTTGGCATGCCCAAATATTCTTTGGAGCCAAGGCAAATCCCTTTTCGCCTGCGACCCGCCCTGCTTCCAGTTCCCGAGTTCTATCCTGCCCCTTCCACCGTGCGAGTTGGGCCAGTGTGCATCGCCATTGAGCTTCTCGGATAAAGGTGTACGGTCCATTCGGGTCTTCTCGTCTAAGTCTCGCAATATTTTGCTCCTCAGCTGCACGAGTCACTGAGGAGATCTCTCCGGCATAAGCTTCATAAGCCGCCTGGGTGTTCCATGCATAGGCCAAGAGATCCCAGTGATATGTCTCGAATAGCACTGGGTCCAATTCCTGGTGGATTGCTACCACTTTGCGAACCGTCTCTGAAGGGTCCTGGCCATGTCTGACCTGCCATTTGGCTCGATAGTTCAAAGCTTCCATGAGGGGATACCCTCTAATCCCGATCTGCTCACAAGCTCGAACGGCAGGTGTTGGATCCTGGCCTTTGCTGCTAAGAATCTGTGCTTCCAACAGAAGGAACTGCTGCTTCCGGAAGGCCAGTCGGGCGCGGAGTTCAGGGGAGAGATGGGAAAGGATAGAGCCACCAAGATCCACATCCGACTGGAATGCTTTGCCTGACCCATAACGGCTCCATGCCCGATCCAGAATGATTCCAAGCTTCATATCCAAGCCCTGGAAATGTTCGGGATTGAGAACTAGCAGTTCTTCCGCCGCCGCTAACGCCTCATGGAATTTGGGCTCTGGGCATTCGCCAGCAAATACCCTGTCATCCACATCCACAAATTGCCAACTGACCCGTTGTTGCAGGACACCTTCGTGACTCCGGGCCAACTCTCGGGCTTTCCGGAGCAAGGCGTCGCCCTGATGGGCAAGATGGAGCCCTTCCCGAGGGCTTCCATGGCGGCGTTCGTTCCAGGAGAGGGTGAGATAGCACTTCGCCTCCATGAGAAGGGCGTCAATGTCCCCTGGGTGGGTTCGGGTAACAGGTTGAATCAGAGTCAGGGCTTCACGGGGGTGGCCTTCAATGTCTAGCAGTTCAGCTTTCAGAAGCTCCTTGGGTTCCCATGCCTGATCCTTGGCAAAGGAAAAAAGCTCTTTGCTACGAGCCAAATGTTGCGCGCGGATCTTGTCCAACTTTTCCCTTGCGATACCGGTTTCGAATCGCTGAGAAACAAGGAGCAAATAATCGGCATGGGCCTTGGCCAAGGCATAGGCGACGTCACTTCCCTTGAATCCGAGGGACCAAGCCTTCTCTAGTTCCCGGATAGCCTCTTCAGGTTCCTGAAGAGCAAGATAGGCGCGGCCCAGTGCATAGGAACCAGCGCCTTCCGCACCAGATCCCAGGCTCTGGATTCTGGTGCGCATGGCTGCAATTCGGTTCTGGACCTGGACAAACGCCGGTCTCAGATCATGGGGAGGCAACATTCGTTCCGTTTTGAGAGCTTGTTCGATGGATTCGGCCTCAGAGGTGAAGGTCTGGGCGTACCCGATCTGGCGGTTCGCCAGGGAAAGAGAATGCGTGACCCAGCCAACGGTGCTTAAGACGAGCATGACCAGTAACGAGCTTGCGACCGAGATGCGGGGGTGTCTGCCGATCATACGGCGGAAGCTATCTACAAAGTACCGAACGCTCAAAGCCGCCGATTCGCCAACGGCATAGCGTATGAGATCCTCGGCAAGATTCTCAGCAGATGCGTAGCGCTCTGAAGGGGCGTTCCTTAAGCAGCGGTCAATCACCTTTTGGAGAGCGGGTTGCAGGCTATTGCGGGTAGAGGAGGTCAGCCATGCCTCTTCCGTGGCCGGGAGGGGCCCTTTTACCAGACAGGCCAGGAGGGTTGCACCTAGTGCCCAGATGTCCGTCTGCGGACCCGTCTGCGAGGTATCTCCAGTCCGTTGCTCTGGAGCCATGTAGGCGGGGGTTCCCAAGGGGGCCGCGGTCAGGGTGAGGGCGGGGCCGTTGAGATCCTTTGCAAGACCGAAATCGCAGACATAGGGAGTCCAGCCGCTTTCGTCGTCAGGGGCTAGAAGGATATTGGCGGGCTTGAGATCCCGGTGAACCATCCGGTTCTGGTGAGCCGAATGAACGGCCAAAGCGACCTTGGCCATCAGTCTGGCCAATGCCGGAGGCGGGAGGGGTGGGTCCAGGTCAGCCAGGGTGCCGCCGCGCACAAGCTGCATGGCGATCTTCGGGATGCCGTCCGATGCGTCTGCATCGAAAACCCGGCAGATGTTGGGGTGTTCCAGTCGCGCTTGCAGGTGGGCTTCCTGCATGAAACGCAGGATGTGCGCCGCTAACTGGCTATGAAGGAGTTTCAGAGCGACTGGGCGGCGCAGGAGGATATCCCAGGCTTCATAGACTTCTCCCATGCCGCCCTCGCCTAGTTTGGGCCCAAGGAGGTATCGCCCCAGCTTGCGCGGTGCTTCCTGTGTCCACACAGGCAACCCCTCGCCGCTGTGACGGGTCGGCGGCAGGGATTCGGGACAGGGTGGAGGTTGGATGGTTTGCTCTGGGAAATTCATAGAGGGGCCAAGCGTAATGATGCCAGAATGATGCCTCTGGTGGCGTCGGATATGCCATCCTGGAGTCATGTCAGTGCGTGGTCCAAGCAGCATCCCCCCGCTCGGCCGGGAGAACCTCACCGTGGGTGGGCGGATTCGTATCGCCCGCTTGGCGAAGGGATGGACTCAGGAAAATCTGGGAACCGCATTGAATACGGATCAGACAGCGGTCTCCTCCTGGGAGAGAGATCGTGTAAAACCTTCCGGGGCCGCCCTCGTCGCCATCTCGCAACTCTTTGGAGTGCCTGTCGAGGCTTGGACGGCTCCAGGGGACTTCATGCTGCCCTTAGTCGCGGCTGCCCCCCAGGATTCACCGACATCCATCCAGTTGCCCCCACTGGGTTCGGCCGTCATCCAGTGGATGGACCTGGACCAACCCCAATCCCAGCCTCTGGCTGATACCCAGGAAGCCCTCCTTCGTCTCATTGAAGCCACCCGCAAAGGACGCGGTGTCTGGATTGTGGTGAAGTAAGACTCAATTGGCAGGATTGGGTCTGTTGATGGCTATTGGTTTGTTTGTTGATCAATTTATATATAATTTTTTCTTGCCAATACGATTTTGTCATACGATCCTGGCGTGCATGGACGCTGATGGAGATCTCCTGACGAATCAAGTACTCCTTCTTGGCTACTCCTATCCTTCAGTCAGAACACAATCTCGGGTTTAAGGATTTGCCTTCACCTATAGGAGAAAGAATGAAAATACCTCTTCCTGGCACCACCTCTTCTTGTTACAACCCTTTCGGCGCAGTTCCTTGCTCTCGTGGTTGATGGGGTAGGTGGGTTCATCGAGATCCTATCATTACGCTCGATGTGGAAATTCGATCCGAAGTTCGGACTTCTGATCCGGTTGGCCTGCGTCCCGTGAATAGGGCCACCCCCCTCACAGCCGCCGTGAGGGGGGGCTACATGGGGTGGATGACTCTATTGCTGATAAGGTTGGTCTTGATTGCAAAATAAACAAGACATGCTCACTGATTCAGGAATTCAGGCAACTGACAGCAATTCTACTTGAAAGCAAAATAAATCCCAGATAGGTATGAAGAATAGCAACAAGAGAGTCG
Source organism: Holophagaceae bacterium (assembly GCA_017859955.1). Classification (GTDB taxonomy): domain Bacteria; phylum Acidobacteriota; class Holophagae; order Holophagales; family Holophagaceae; genus Holophaga. The sequence continues at coordinate 34,332 of JAFNAB010000009.1, read as the reverse complement.
ACATCCCAAGCTTTGACATTGGATAAGGATTGCTAGATGAGTTCCCTCAAACACCTGCTTGCAATGGCTTGTGCTTCTCTGGTCACCCTATCCGCTAAAGATCTCGGATCTACATGGTCTTGGTCTAGTCTTTATAAGGATGAAACGTGTCTTATCTACATAGATAAAACAGTTTCATCACTAGAGATCTGGCCTTATCGCCATTACTTCTTGTGGCTCGAAGTATATGATAAAAAAGAGTGGAGTAAAACAAACCCAACTCATCTTAGATTTAATATACTCATTAGCGAGGACGGGAAAAAATACTGCATGGAGAGCCGATTTTCTATACTTGATTTGAATGACAAGATTGTTTCAAAATGGATTAGCCAAAGTGGCGCTTGCAAATGGGAAATCATTCAGTCTGGTAGCTATTTTTACAAGGCATTTAGCGCCCTGAAAAGAATACAGCTGCGTGAAACAGAAACATATGATTAGCAGCGTTCATGGGATAAGAATATGAGTAATAATCCGACTATGCCTCCTCCATTGCCAAAAAATCCAAAAGTGCCTCCACCCCTGCCGGGCACTCCTAGCCCGACTTTAAAAGTTCCTAATCACGTTGGTAAAGTGAAGAATAATAAAGGTAGTAGCCTGTCGCAAAAGGATGCTATTTCGAAAAGTAAAGTTGTTTTTATTATCGCATCATGTTTGGTGATGTTGGTTGTTATTTCTGGTGCTTTCGCTTTTATAATCCGCAGAAAAAATAAAGTTATTCAAGAGACACAGGATAGAATACGACAAGCTGAAATTGGACGAGTGTCCGCCGAAAGTACCATTCCGGAGGAAGAAAAGAAAAGTGTTGTTTCAGAAGAGTCAATGGGGAGTGAGAGGCCTGTCGGCGCGCCCTCAGAGCAGGACGCTAGCCAGAAGGTGCAGACACCGGAAGTGGAACAGGTTGATGCTTTAGCTGTTCAAAAGGATAAAGAGATTGAATTAGCGAAGAAGCAATTCCGAGAAGGCTCCATCAAACGACAACCAAACACAACTAAGGTTGAAGCCAAGGTTGAGGTAAAAGACTGGGATGTCGCTCCAACGTTTATTAAGAAGCCAGTATTTTACTACCCCAAGGCTGCCATCTCAAAAGGCGCTGACCCAAATAAAGAATATCTTGTTTCTATTAAATTATATATTGATCAAAGTGGGGCACCAACTAGATATGAAGTTCTAGATAGCCCCCCCGAAGCGTTCGGTTTTAATGAAGTCGCAGGATCAGCATTGATGCAGTCACGCTTTGTGGCAGCGATCAAAGGAGGGGTTCCTTGCGCTAGCTGGATCGTGCATCGCATGCGATTTCCACCTCAAACCAAATCTTGAGCACCATAGAGTGCGAGACTTTATGTAATTAATTATCTAAAAAACAAGGTGGCAAATGGACAATAAACAGTGGTTTTATGGACTAAACAACGAGACTTGCGGGCCTGTAGATTGGGAATTTATTATTAAAGAATCTTCGGAAGGTAGGATTGATAATACAACATTGATTTGGTCTGAAGATCTTGCCGAGTGGACCCCGCTGGGTGAGTATATTGAGAAGCAGAAAACTGAACCCTCAGCAGATGATTCCTCCGTGGTGGTGATATCTAACACTATAGCTGTGGGTTCGGATTCTGAGACTGGATCCTCGCCGCATTTAGTGGCTCCCATGCCGACTACACAGTCAAGTAATTCAAAATTGCTTAGGAAAGTTCTCCTTGGGCTAGGCACTGTTGTAGTGGCGTTCTTCTCATTGTATGAAATTTTTCTTCATAATGGCCCAAAACAAGTCGCAGCTAATCCGCACGGAATTGCATCTGCTTCTGTATTTATGAGCAATTGGAATAATTCGCTATCGGAAATGATTTCCAATGTAACTAAGTCAAATACACCAGATGCCGGAAATGTAATCCAATTTCTAGATAGCTTACGTATTGTTTCTATGGCTGAGGCGCCCAAAGCTAACCAGCAAGACAACAAGTTGAAAGTATATCTACTCCGTAATCCTGATGGGCAAATTTGTGGGGGATTGGCTGTTGACGCGACGACCGGGAGGGTAAAGAGATTTTCATGGCAAACGGGCGATCAATATCTTTCGGCAGTGCTTGTCTTGGGATTGGTTGTTAAAACCTTACATATTTGCCATAGTAACAAGGAGATTAACGGGTTGGTTGATGAAATGTATGACAAATATAGTGCCAATTGCCAAAAGGGTGAAATGGGTGGCGCTCGTATTCAACTTGATGGTGTGCACATTTTTATGGATATGATTTCTACTGGTGCAGAGTTTGATTATTAGATAAATATTGTGCCAATCAAAACTTGAACAGACAGGAAAAATAATCGCAGCCGTTCAGCCCCCTCCGTATGGAGGGGGTTTCTGATACCAAGTTGCTTTCATAAAAATAATGGCTATGTCATCGATAAATAGTCGGCCCTGTGAAACCCATTGCTGTGATCTCAGGAGGCCATCAGGGCCTCTTGTGGGCCGACCAAGTGCTCTAAACGGGCAAGGATGGCTTCCAGGGCCTTCCTGAAGCCGCCTTCGAATGGATACAAAAGAGCCCGGAGGCGGGCCAGGATCTTCCTGAGATTGTGCCCGGCCCCGCAGAGGATGGCATTGATGGCATCGCCCTGCATGCCCTTGAGGAAGTTTCGACCCAGCAGTCCATCCGCCTTCATGTGCCCGATCTCTGGTTCGATGGCCGATCTCCGCCACAGGTGCCGCTTCAGGGTGTAGCCGATGTCAGGCGACATCAGAAACTGACCCCCTGACGACACGAAATCTGCCCCCCCTCACGAGAGAGGAAGCAGATGGAAATGGAGAGACGGGATCCTGGTCTTCGGAAGCCGGAGGCCTGGATGCTTGGGGAGAGTGCGGTGGCACAGATATTCGCCTTGAGCGAACTGGGGTGGGGGACGGTCCCGAAAGCCTGCAAGCCCTTTCGCGCCCGGACCAAAGGCAAAGTGGAGCGTGGCGTGGGCTATGTGAAGGGCAATGCCTTGGGCCGCCTGGAGTGGGAGAGCGACGAGGCACTGGATGAGCACCTGCTCTGGTGGATGCGGAATGTTGCAGATGTGCGGGTTCATGGCACGACCTTCGAGCGTCCCATCGATCGATTTGGGGCGGAGAATGCAGCCCTCCGGCCCATCGTGAACCACCCCAGTTACCTGCGCGTTCGCCACCTGACCCGGAAGGTGGCCTCCGACGGGCGAATCGACGTGGACACCAACCACTACAGCGTTCCGCCACGGTTCATCGGCGCCACCCTGGAGGTGAGGATCGAGGCGGATTCCCTGGCCGTGTTTTGGCAGGGGCAGGTCGTGGCAAGCCATGAGACCCATCCGGGTCGACACCAGGTCATCGAGGATCCGGAGCATGCCATCCATCACCTGGACGTGCGCAGCCTGCCTGGGGATCTAAGTGGAATCTGTCGGCCTCTCGCACACTACGCGGCCATTGCGGGAGGTGAGGCATGGTAGATCCACGGATGGAACGCCTGGAGCGGCACCTGACCCGGCTGAAGCTGGTGAGCACCCGGGAGAGGCTGGATACGCTGCTGGAAAGCGGCGCCAAAGGGGAAATGAGCTTCCTGGAGTTCCTGGACCATGTCATCCAGGAGGAGGTTCAGAACAAGGATCAGAAACGGGCCAGGATGAGGATCCAGATGGCCAAGTTCCCCCTGGATCGTCGCCTGGAAGACTACGATTTCAGCCTCCAACCCAGCCTGGACCGGCGCCTGATCGCGGAACTGGAGACAGGGCGCTATCTGGCAAACGCCACCAACGTGCTGCTGCTGGGACCGCCCGGGGTGGGAAAGACCCATCTGGCCATCGGACTTGGCAGGAAAGCCATCGAGTTGGGGTACAGCTGCCGGTTCATTCATGCGGTGGATCTGGTCCATCAGCTGGGCGTGGCCTCCGAGCATGGGGCCCTGGAGGATGCCCTGACGCTCTTTGCCCGGCCCCACCTGCTGATCGTGGACGAGTTGGGCTACCTGCCCATAGAGCGGCAGGCTGGGCACCTGTTATTCCACTTGGTCCGCAAGCGTTACGAGAAGGGCAGCCTGCTGCTGACGAGCAACCAGCCCATCGGGGCCTGGGGGGAAATGCTGGCAGACGAGGTGGTGGCCACGGCCATCCTGGATAGGCTACTGCATCACAGCCATATCGTGACCATCAAGGGCGAGAGCTATCGCCTGAAGGAGAAACGCCGGGCTGGCGTGGTGCCAAGCCTGGAAGGGGTCGGTTGACGACCGCGCCCGGTGGGGTGCCCTCCGCTCCGGCCTACGGCCTCCGCTGCGGACACCCCACCGGTTCACACAACAAGGGGGTCAATATTCGTGTCGTCCCGGGGGTCAACTTTCGTGTCGCTTGACAGCCGAGCTTTCGCGTTCCACTGATGAACACCTGGCTTCTCGCTGGGTCGATTCCATGCCCTTTGTATCCCTTGTCCACAAATGTCTGGGCGGGCACTTGGCCGGTGAGCCGTTCTACCTGGTCAAGCTGACCTTCCAGGGTGTGGCCGTCGTAGGGATTCTCCGGGCAGGCCTGGATGCCAACCACGAAGCCTTCCTTGTGGGTGACCGCCAGACTCACCTTCGCCCCGAACTCGTAGGGCCGATGCGCCTTCCCCTTCGCAATACACTCCACCTCGGGGGCATGCAGGCAGTAGGCCTTGTTCCTGGTCTTCCTCTTCTGGGCCAGGATCAGCTCGGAGAGCGGCAGCGTTCCCTTGTGAGTCTGAAAGGCCTCATCAAGCGTTTGGCCTATGGCTTCCGCGACAACGCCTACTTCTTTCTCAAGATCAGAGCTGCCTTCCCCGGTATTCCGTGAATAAGCCCAAAAAGCCTACCGTCAGCTTCCTATTTGTTGATGGATGCGTGTGTGATGCGACCACGAGGGCGAGTAATATGGTCAATCTTCAGATCAAAGCCGAGGACAGGGTTTGTGCCCGATATTTAGGTGTAGGGGGTGCTATGGCAGAGAGCGTTGTAGTGATAATGATTTGCGTGGAGACCTTGAATGAATATAGGCATTTATCAAGGAATATTCTGTATTTAAAGTTGGGGTCACATATGGATTTAAAGGTGTTTCATGTATGACAACGTGCTGTTTGCAACTTTACAAAACAGCCAATTTGATCTAGAAAAAAATCTAAAAACCAACTTGACATAGAGACGTTTTCCGTGAATCCTGTGTGTGGTTTTCAGGCGGAGGTATTGTCATGTGGGGTAAATTTCTCGCGGTAGTTTCTATTTTGGCATTTTCAGTGTCATGTTCTTCAACAACTGCTAATTGCCCTCGATGCGATAAGGTTGTTGATATCAGTGAGGCGGTTTGCTCCCGCTGTGGTAATAAGGGCACAGCTCATTATTTTGATAAAAAGAGTTTAATGTGGCAGTGTAGCAAGTGTAATACTATGTATAATAGAATTTGTCCAAATTGTGGTTTTAATGATTAGTGGATAGATGGTGTTGGTATAGGGGTAGTTGTAATGGATAAACCGCATTTGCCTAAAGTGGCAATGTTAGGATTGGTGGCTATTGTTTTATTATCATGCAGTGTGGGTGGCCCTGATCCTGTCAAGCATTTTAAATCAATTGTAGCAAACCGCGAATACCGCGCTGATGATTTTAAAATACAAGTTGTAAAAAAGGATTCTCAAGGTGCTGCAGTTCTCTGGCAAGCGCCTGATGCAAAGGACCCCGATCGTGATTGGCATTTGTATTTATTTATATCAGACGAAAATACTGAATATGGGTATAACTCGTTTTACGGTATTAGAAACTTTGATTGCAAGCCGAGTCAGCAAGAGTTGAATTCAATTTTGACAAGAGAATACTCGCAGTGATATCGCAACACAATATTAGTAGGTATTAGTTTTCCTTTAGACATCACGATTCTTGTCAACTGTCAAAAATCTTGAATCCCCAGTTAGTTTCTTTTGACGCCTGAAAGTTCTTTGCGGAACGCCGGGGAACGCAGCACGGATTCTGAGAGCAATATTCGTCATCGTGGAGGCCATAAACCTTGCATTCGATGGCCTTGATGTGGTTCTTGATTCCCTCTAGCTGGCTGGTGTGGAGTGGCCATCTGTCAACCGTCAAGACTCTTGAACCCACTGTGCGACAGAACCTCTGAACCTCCCCCTGGTAGTTGAACCCCATCGGGCACGGCCTCTATCCGACCACTTCTTGGCTGATTTTTGATAAATCCGACCCTGATGCTGTGGATTGTTATTCCGATCTTTTGTGCTTTGATTTCAGGGAAACGTCAGGAGTTAAATTGGTCTATAGAGAACTTTTACAAGTGGCCTTCAGAACTAAATTCAACAGTTACCCCGCTTCCTCCGTGGATATGGGGGTTAATGGTTATTCTGTAGCCATTATATTGCCGAGTTATGCCTCCTGGGTTTCCAGCTTGTAGTGATCTGTAATCTTGCAGAATTGATCGACTTTCTTGCTGGGATCGTTCTGGATCACATCCAAAAACTTCAAATGTTGTAATCAATAAATATTCTGCAGTACGAATATCTTTCGGATACCACAGCATGATGAACGTGTTTACTTTTTTACTACTTATATCCGTTTCTAAAGCACCCAACTCCATGCTGGAGGAATTGTCGATTGTATGGAAATCATAACTCTCATTGTTTGCACGAGGTATTTCCCTAATTGAACCGATATGGTACCTTTCATTCATCTGAGAATAAAAAATATCGGGTGTTTGCATGATCCTATTAAATCTGGCGAGTATCCTATTGTTTGCGTCATTCCACGCCTGGCAGAATTGGTAAGCAGTCGCAAATTGTTTGACTTGCACGTCCTTTGGCGAAGGCAGCTTGGTGGTTAGATTGACGCTCTCATTGGGTTTTGACAGTGCATTACTATCTTTTGGGTTTGTCGAGTCACAGCTAAATGAGGTTGCCAACAATAATAAAGTTAAGGCTCTCATCAATGGAATTGTGCCTGTTTTGAAAAAAAACATTTTGTGCTTGGTGAATTTATCTAATGGCATTATGTTGTCCCCTTGGCGGTATGTTCGTTTTAGCATAGGTTGAATCAATGATCTCCTTTCTGTTTCCATTTTTGAGGAATTCACCTACATGAATTTACTGCATTTGTCAGTGTGGCAATCGGGTCATTGTCAGAGTGTATATTGAATGGTGAATATTTACTGTTTTGGATATTGGCGACAATGTCAGGGCTTTACATGGATAGGGAGTCTATATTGTCACGGGCGTTCAGAGAAGGGAGGCGGGCGTGATGCTGCTTGTACATATCCATCCCTACCGCTTCTAGCCAATGTAGAAGACCATTGGCTAAGTGAGTGTCCATCCCCTCATTAATCGGGAAAAATGCCACAAAAAGATTTTCGCTTTTACCCTCCGGCCATCTCCATCCAGCGGAATGTCCATCTGCCCTTGGCCCCCACAGCCCTGCGGAGGAGGCAAACTGTCCCATACGTGCCTTAAAACAGTTGGTTTGGCCGATATACTTCACGGCTTTCGCTATTGGGGAGACCTCCTCCGGTGCGGCTTCAGACCATGCCATAAGATAAACCCCACCACGGTCGCGGGCAGGAGCTAATTCTGAATTGACCTTCTCGGACCGCCCTCTTGGTCCGGGCCAGAAGCATGCCTCTATCTCACTCCAGGAGAACCATCTCCCTGCGAATGGTTGCAAGTCGAATTCTATTGGTACCCGGATTGCGAACGCTGCCATCTCCGCCCTCTTGTGTTTGACCTAAGCTCTATATTCGCAGGACAAAATCGTTTTTGTGTGAAAATTTTGCGCCAATCAGTCTTTTCGGTAGGCTAAGTAGTCGGACCTGAGAAACCCTGAATACGCATGCTTGATGAGGATTTGCGGGAATCTATCACATGTCTGTTACATCAGAAAGTAGACACCTTGGGGTGGTGGCTTGTCATCGTAATTTACCCCAAATTTCCTTCCTCACGGCTGGCAAGAGTCCGGTCCATGGTGGCTGGGCAAATTATGCGCATCTCCATTCGGACCCCTTCGTCCAGCTTGAATTGCCCATGCTGTTCCAGTGACTCGATCAGGATGTGGAACCAGGGCCTTCATACATTTCCCGCAGACCCTTACCCTTTAGGTGAGTAGATGCGATGTATAGTCCTGAATTCAGAGTGGGGGCTCTGCCCCCACGACCCCCGGGATTTAACGCTTTACGGCCAAAGCTGAAGATGACGGGGCCTCCATTGAAGGCCCCGGAAGCGTCAGCTTCGGCCCCGGATCAGCGCTCGGGTCGCATCCCTGCGTTGCCCTATCCTCTGTCCGGATGCAGCCACGCTAGCCTACCGGGTGTAGAAGCGCAATCAGAAATTCTGGAGGCTTCCGCCAGGGGCTAGGTGTCGGAAAGCATCTCGGCCAGTGAGGTGTCGAGGGCCAGGGCAAGGGTTTCCATGTTGTCGATGGAAATATTCCGTTCTCCACGTTCTACAGAGCCAACGTAGGTGCGGTGGAGGTGGGCCAAATCGGCTAGGTCCTCTTGTGAGAGTCCTTTCTGCTTGCGAATAGATCTGAGGTTGCTCGCAAAAATTTGTCTAGCCCCGCCTCGCCTTGAATCCCTAGTGACCATGGTTGGGATCGTCCGGGATTGACGACTATAGGTCTACAGACTATAAGTAGCATTTCGGGGAGCACCTTCGCCAGACCCGACTATTCTGTTCAACGAGGCTACATGGTCGACCCTCAGCAGCGTAAATTGCACGAATGTATAAGGATTGTTATTTCTCATATATCTAGCAGTGCTGCATCAATCAGCACTCGCAGTATGAGAGTCAGCGGCCCTCAGTGTCGAATTGATCGCTATACATTTGAATTGTTTGAGAGGTACTTCCCTCGTGGACAATATTCACAAGGGATTGTGAATGCCTTCATGGAAGTGCGTAATCTGGCGACCCCTGAAGAGCTTGAGCTCGCTGCGAGAGAGGTGTCCATGGCTCGTAAGAAGTGGGGTAAGTCTCCTGTTCAGGTATACATGAAAGGAGATGAACTAGATCTTCTTAATGATGTGGCTGCAAAGTCAGACATAAGTGTTTCTGCTGTTCTAGAGGCATGTGTCCTTATCTATGTCCAGGCAAGAACCATCTGCGCTATTGAGATCAAGCCATAGACCAGAGCCATGGGCGCCGGGGTTAGATCGGACTCTCGAAGCAAGCTGAATCTGCCGCTAGCATCATCCCTGTGCGCCGTTGCTCTGGAGCTGGTTGAGCCTTCACGGCTGCTTCCAATGCGCACCAATCTCCAAGGAATACGACTTGTTCCTCAGCCCGAGTAAGGGCTGTGTACACCAATGTGCGATCCAGGAGGCGGTTGGTGAAAATGGGTATCACAACACGTCTAAACTGACTGCCTTGAGCCTTGTGGATAGATATTGCATAGGCGAGAGCCAGTGCTTCGCGACGGCTCTCGCGGAATGTCATTGGGTGGTCATGGCCATCCCATTGAATCTGGACGCCATCCGCCAGAACCTCGCTCACGGTGCCCAGGGTTCCGTTGAAAACAAGAGATTCGTAATCATTTTCTAGATGGATGACCGGGTCCCCCAATCCGAGCCCAGACCAAGTTTGCCCCGTGGATCGAAGGGCATGGATTGAGGTGTTGATTGCCTCAGTTCCGGCAAGGCCTCGCTTGATCGGGGAAAGTAGTTGAGTCTCGCTGCCGAGGGCGCCAAGGGTCTCAATGATCGTAGCCTGAGCCTCCTCGACCCTGCAGTGGATGAAGGACACTCCTGGACCTGGTCCACTGAATGGAGGTAATGACGGAAGCTTTCCATCGCGAATCTGGCGTGCGACAGATGGAATCCCCGTGGATTGGGCTTGGCGGTGGATTCTCGTCAGTTCGACTTTGGGAATCGATGGATCGTTGACCAAAGCTCCGAACACGAGGCCGAATCCTATCGGCGGCAGTTGGTAAGGGTCACCCACCATCAGGAGTCTGGTCTCCGGTGGTAAATGCCTGAATAGGGTATAGGCGAGAGGGAGGTCTACCATGGATGCTTCGTCAAGGACGACCAAGTCGGCTCCGCTAAGCGAAATCTCCTGGCGCTCCAGTGCCCCCAAGAGCCCAGCGAGGGTTCTCGCTTGGCACCCAATCTCCCGAAGGCGTTGGGCGGCTCTCCCGGCGAGGGCAACCCCTAGGATTGAGCCTCCGCTCGCTTCTTGGACGTGGCGGACGGCCCTGATGATGGACGTTTTTCCTGTGCCCGCTCCACCCATAATGAGGGAGCACCTCTGAGTCATTGCCAGCCAGACCGCATGTCTCTGCTCCTCGGTCAGGTGAATTCCCTCCCGGGACTCGAAGTTAGTCGTAAGCAATCCGATCTGGTCATCGCCGGGGCGAGCCCAGTATAGATCGGCGGTTTGGGTACCTTCCCCTCTGGCTCGTTCCCGAAGCTGGTCACGGAGAAAAGACTCCATCACCCATGGGCCAAAGGGTTGCCAGTGCCCAGGTGAGAGTTTGACCACTGCACTCTCCGCTTCTGCCGTTGAAATTGCTTCTTGGGCCGTCTGGATGGGGCATCGCAGAAGGGTTTGCACTCCCGCGAGTAGGTCGCCTTCCGAGACGACCGTGTGCTTGTCGTGAAGAACGCGATAGCAGGTTGCCTCGACGGCAGCTACGAGGCGCTCAGGGCTGTAAGGGCTTGCCCCAGCGTCCAGGGCCGCTGCATCGACCAGGGGCCAATCCGCGATGGCCAGAAGGCGGTAGGGGTTTTCTGCAATTTTCTCTGCGGCATCCACGCCCCAGAGCCGCAAAGCCTTTGTGGCCAGAGATACAGGGAACTTGTGCTCATCGAGCCACCGGACGGCCCTTGTCTCGCCCCGAGAGAGTCTCCATGCCTCTATCAGCGAGGTTGCGAGTTTGTCGCCCAGGATATCGGCGAGCAATGGATTGTTCCCCGTGTCGAGTAAGGAAGGAAGGTCCTCGCCAAAGACCTCCCACAATCTTCTAGCCCGTGTTTCACCTATTTGCTGAAAATTGGGGTTTTGAGCTAGAAATCTTCGCAGCACCTCCCCTTGGGGGCGAACCGGCACAGCCCATTCTGCATGGATCTGGGGGCCAAATTTGTAATGGGCTCTGATTGGACCTTCGACTTCCCAGTGTTCACCCGCTAGCGGGATTCGGTGAAGTGCTTTTGGGGCGGCTACGACTCTATGGAGGGCGCCGGAATCGTCCAGACCGGTGAATACGGCTCCACCTTGGCTTCCAGGCCACACCTTTCGTACTGTCAAAGCCAGGGTGGTCACGGAATTACTCTGCGCCCAGTGGTGACCATGTGTGCCTCAATGTGGCCATATTGGGCGAGTTTGGCTCGGAGGCCGTAAACCTCCGCCGTCAAGGTTGCAATCTGGGCTTCAAGGGTTTGGATCCGCTGATCCTTTCCGTCATCCATGGATGAAGTGGGCTTGTGAGTTCCGATTCCGCAAAGTTCCATTTCTCCGGCAGCTGCTTCCAGGAGGGCTCGGCAGTGTGGGTTTTTGTAAAGCGACTGCCGGTCTATGCCTGCTGCGAGGGCGATGGCTGATGTAGAGATTTTGCCATTTCGACTCGGAAGGCCCGTTCCATTGGCTCTTAGGGTGTCTAGATAGTTCTTCAGGGTTTCAATATATTCTTGGCTAATTTGTTTGCCGCTTTTCCCTGTGTCCTGAGAGTTATTTCCCATGTTTCTTACCGCCCTTTCTGTCTTGGAAGCTTAGGGCTGAGATGTTGGTTCGATCACGGTCGGTTGAAGGGAGGGGGCGGTTCAACACCTCTTTACTCAGCCCATGGATCGATGCGTTATAGGCCCAAACCATGAATTGGCTCAAAAGCCGTTCGTTCTCCACCGAAAGGCGCGCCCTCTCCCCCTCCAGCCGGGCGATCCTTTCCTGCAAGGCGCGCATCTCTTCCGTCGAGCCAGTCGGGGGGCTAGGTCGGTCCTTTAGGAGGTTCTTGCGTATGGCAAACGCAGTGCGGATACGCTCGTGTGAATTAAGTGCTTGGCGGGTGTAGGCTTGCCCCGTCAGCCCCTTCACCGCGTCCTGGAGGGTTTGCCAGGTCAGAGGTTCCCGCCAGCCGTCCAGGAGTTCGACGATGTCTCGGATGTTCTTGTCGCTTAGGTGGCGGGCCATCATTCCTTCCCGGCGAGAGACTTGAGGAGACCAAAGTCGAGCGCCAGAGAGGCGATTGAATCGTCACCCAGTTCATGTCTTTCCTGGATAGCCATCCGGATGGGCGAATATTCGTTTGGGTTTACCATCCGGATGAGGGCGCCGACCGGAACGGATGGATCGTTCAGCACCTGCGCCAACGCTCGGAGGCGTTCTATGGTGGCCTGGTGGTGCTCGGCCCATCTGCCAGCCCCGAAATAGCCATCGGTCGTGGCCTCCATGGCACGCTTCAGCTGTTCCTCGGCGATTTCGAGCTGTTCCATGATCCGCTGGGTCTTCCGGGCATCGCCCTTAACGCACACGTGCTCGCTGCAGTTAATGCAGTCCCGGTGCTTCTGGCAGGGCAGCATCGTGAAGTCATGGACGCAAAATCCGATCTCTGTGGTGTGGGCGGTCGGGAACTCCAACTGCATGAACTCGTCCCGGGACAGCGGTGACCGCATTGCCAGCTCGCCAAGGGGGCCGAACAGTTTGGGGTCCTCCTTGGTTATACCCCTGGTCATCTCCACCAATTCATGGCTGGTCATGTGGTTGTAGGCCTGGTTTTGGCGGATATCGATACGGTCGCACCATTTGGCGATATCGACTTGGGACAGTCCTCCACGTTGGGCCATGGTGTTCAGCCAGTGCCGGAACTGGTGGGTTGTCAACTCGATGGGGCCACCGTCAGGTTCCTTGAAGCCAAATCTGGCAAACAGCGAGATCGAACGTTCCCTGCATGACCCAAGGTGGAAGTTCATTCTATTTGTACTGAACGCCTCTATCATGCTGGGATAGACACCTTTGATCGGATGAAATTGGTTCTTTTGAACGACCATGAGCGCCTTGGAATACGTGATTCCTGTTGCTTCATCGAACACCGGAAATCTTGGCGGAAGTTTCGAGAGAACCATCTTTTCTACTGCCGCAAATGATGCTGCTGCCTTTGGCAACCTCTTCGGTGAGGCCAACAATGGACCCGTGTTTTGCTGGAGTAATATTTCCGGACTCTGCATGGCAACACCAAGGATCAGTTTTAACTCCCCGGCGTTTAGGTTCTCCTTTCCTCTGAGGTGTTCTGCTTCTGCTGGGAGATAGAGGTGGTCTGGATTGGCCTCATACCATGCTGCTATTTCCCTGGCTTTGTCCGTGACTGCGCGCAGCCTTGCTAGGGCTTCCTTGGCCACCTGGACCATCCCGGGAATTATCCACTTGATCCTGGGTGGGGCTCCCTTTGCACCCCACCAGCGCAACCCGTACATTTTCTTTCCATCACGCTCCACCTCGACTTCGCAATCCGCTGGCAAGGTCATTACTTCTGCGCTTCGCTCAGGGGCGCAGCAAAACAGGGCTGCGGCGGAGGTGACCAAGATGTCGATCTCGGTTTCTGCATTGCGAAAACAACGGGGGAGAGCATCCAAGGCTGCTTCGGTCGGTAGTTTATCTGCCCTTTTACGGTCGGCCTCGGGCCCAACGCGGTTCCTGTCTTGATCGCGTTTAATGGGGGACTTCCATTGAAACGGAGTCGCCACTAGTCGCTTGTTGACCAGGAACTTGCCTATGCCATCCAGGGCTAAGCCCACCCGATAACCAGCTCCGGCTGAGAACCGCTCCTTGATGTGGCCACTTGCGATATTGAAGATGGCAGGGGTTGCGAGGCAAACATTTGGGGTTCCATGTGTTCCCGTCAATGCCTTCTCAAGCGCCCTCAGCGCCGCAAGCCGAACAACATAGGTCTTGGGCGAGGATGTCGCGTTTGAATACAGGAAATAGGCCTTCGCGAAATCGAGGAAGGGCTGTGCCATGTAGTCGCTGTCACCCCTCCCCGCTCCATCGTGGCTACTGAATACCGCCCTGGCTCTTACGTTTCCCCTGCCTCTCCAGGAAACCACCCCGGTAAGGTCCCATGGGGCATCCTCCCAGGACTTGATTTCCGGATAGCCACCGAGAATGCCATGGGCGAACTGGATGAAGTCTCTGAGGTTATCTTGGGCCTCGCCTTCCGCTTGGGGGATGAATACGATAGCCTCTGCCATCACTCCTCCATTGGGCTGGTTGCTAAGCCGCTGCACATCCGTACCACCTCCGCGCAGGCCAGGATAGTGCGGTCATTCACATAGGCGATTCTCGCGTCACCGGTTTCCGCCAACACACGCTCGCGCTCTGCGATTAGGGACTTGAGGACCTCCGCGTGGGGGCCGTCCCTCCATGGCTGGAAGTTCCTACAGGTGTAACAAGCAATCGGGGCCGCAGCCCCGCAGAAGCCGAAGCTCCCACAATTGCCGACGGGCCTCTTCGGTGCCTCGGGGCCGACGATTCGGGACCGGGGATCGCCGCCGCGCTTAGCTTGCGACTCGTCATTGATAAGTTGGCCAGCAAATGCCTGAGCCATGGGAGCGAGATGAATGGCCATTGCCTTGTCGATCCGATCGAGAATTTCTGGCACCGTCTCCAGGTAAACACCTACATTTTGAGTGTCTGAATGGTCCAATAGCTCGGCAATTACAAGCTCACTGGCGCCCTCGGCAGCTGCCCGCGTCCCTATCGTGTACCGGAATCGTTTGGTCGTGATGTGGAGCGGTCCGTTAGTGCGTTCGCTTTTAACTCCCAGAATGTCAAAAATAGATCGAAGCCTAATTGCGATGTCATTGCTGTTGTAGTGATGCTTAAGGCCTTCAAATGCAACACTGTCATTGGATTTAACAAACAATGGCAATTCATCTGAATTTGCCATGAGATGTCCCCATTTCATCCTGACCGATTGAGCATAGTTGTCGAGCAATATGCCTAATTCACTGATCAGCTTACGCGCCTTGAACTCCGAACGAGGAAGCTTGCCACGTTGCTTGGCGCGTGGCACTTGGATTAAATAGCTTGTGATGCCGTCGGAGGTGTTTACCTTACCGAAATCCTTGATTTTGAGGGCTGCTAGATTAATAGCCCGAGTGCCCAGTGCCATGAATAGCCATACCAGGATGTAATCCTCGAGTTCAATCGCACCCTTCGCAAACTGGTTATTGAGTGCGGTGATGATCCCCTGGTATTCGATAGTAGAAAATGCCCCTGTGGCTGGGTCTAATGTCGTAACGGCCTCACCCTTAATGTTTCCTTTTAGGTGAATTTCGTCGAGCCAAACAACTACTTTGGGGTCAAGTCCTGGGAGCCTCAAGTCTATCCATTTTTTTAAAAAACCTCTCATTGACCCGAGGTACCACTCTTTTCTTCGATCAAGTGTTACGCGGTATGCTACTGCCATTTCTAAGCTAATTGTATCAATTTTTTTGTTATTGATCCTGTGGGCATGTGAAATTAATGCACAAATGCGACCGAAGCCATTGTCGGAATGATTCATGGAGTAGTTGCAGATGTAGTATGTTAATAAAAACTTTAAAGACGTTATGATGTTCTCCGTTGAAATTGATGATAAATGATCAAAATTGAAGAGATGATTTTTTGATAGACCTGAAAATCGCCAAATTTGGTCACGAGGGTTCCATTCAATACCATCACGTGAACTCGCTGTTTCCGGGAGTTCGTAATCCATTTTTATGGTAGTCGCGATGGTCATTTTGGGTTTTCCATGAACAGGCTCTCCTGGTGCTGGAGAGATAGCTTTTCGGCTGCATTTCGGGTGTGTCGACGCGAATAAAACTCAGGAGAGTTAGATGTTGGTTCCCAACCCATCACCTCCGCTCTCAGTTGCCTTTCTCGGGCAGAGTCAAGCCCCAAAGAGTCGGCCAAGCGGCTGAACGCGTCGTTCCATGCGTGCCGGAGGAGGTGTGGGGTTAGGTCCTCTGGCAGCTCTTTGAACTTACTTCGCAGTGAAGTGAAAAGCTTGTTGACGGAGATGATTGCCAGGGGTGCCCCGTCACGGTGGGATACGAAGAGATATGGGTGTTTTTTGGCCATCGGTAACTTCGACCGCACGTGGGTCACGTACTCCTGGACCATCGAGACTAGGCGATCCTTCAAAGGGAGCCACCGATCGCGGGTCTTGGTAAGGGGTTGGTACTTCCTTGGGTCCACTGGGTCATCTGGGTAACGGGCGATCAGCAAACGGTTCCCTTGGAAATCGATGCGATCGACCCTGATGCCCAGCAGTTCTCCGCGACGGACTCCCAGTCCGAACAGCAGGTAAATAAGAAGGCGGTTCCGAACCCGCAATCCCAAATCCATCCATGGATTTTCTACAGAGTCCAACTCGACGATTCGCAGTAGTGTCTCAATGGCCTCCGGGGGAGGGGCTTCTCGCTTGCCTAAAAGGCTCTTGTTTCCAATCCTTGGGAGCCTAGCCGTCAGCCCGGCCAGCATCTCGTCACGTGCCCTTGTCCGAGCCTCGGCCTCCTTCATGGGCAAGCTGTTTCTTCCTTCGTCTGCAAGCCATTTGAGATATTGGATGATGGTGCGTAGGCGAAGTGCTGCTGTTGGGGTTCCGATACGGGCGCCGCACACCTTTTGGCGCATTCGGTTGGACTCAATGTTATTGAGACGGATGGGCTTGGCCTTGGCTGAGGACATAGGAGCGCTGTCCATTGCACTCATGGGCTGCTTTATCGCATCGACTAGAGCTGCGCACTCGGTGGCAGTAAGGAATTCTCCGGCAAGCATCCTGCCCTCGATGTCCTTGCCTGTTTGGAGGCTCCAGCTATATAGGACTTTCAGTGCGTGCAGGTCTTGCTTCAATGTGGCGCTAGCAAGATTGACAGCCCGGCGCATGGTTAACATCCAGACCGCTGGGTGGAACAGGGGAAGCCCGTTCTGCCCCACCAGGAGGGGGAGCCGCTCTCCGCCCTCCAGCACAATCAGCCTGATCTTGATGTCGTCCAAAATTAACACTCCCCAGCAGTACACGACTTACTGCCGGGGATGTTACGCTCGGGGTTCTGGCTGTCAAGAGGTGAATTGCCTAAAACGAAGGCGATTCCCTGAAAAATTTACACTCATTGGCCAAGTATATTTTAGAAGGGGATGTCGTCGTCGTAGCCACCGGACTGGCCGGCTGCGGGGCCGGGCTCGTATTCCCGGGCAGGGCTGCTGCTCCGGTAGTCGGAGGGGGCGGCGCCGCCCTGGCCCCGCTCGCCGAAGGGGGTGGAGTCCAGGATCACGAAGTCGTGGGCGACGATCTCGGTGTTCTTGACCTCCTTGCCGCTCTGGTCCGTGTACTGGTTGGTGCGGAGCTTGCCCTCGATGTAGACGAGGGTGTCCATCTTGATGAAGCGCTCGCCCAGCTCGGCCAGCTTGCCCCAGATCACGATGCGGTGGTACTCGGTGTTCTTCTTCTTGTTGCCTTCCTTGTCCTTGGTGACCTCGGTGGTGGCCATGGAGAAGCGCAGGATGGGCGTCCCGGAGGGCGTGACCTTGAACTCGGGGGGGAACTTGAAGCTCGTCTTCCCGATAAGGGTGACCTTGTTCAATGAGTTAAACATGTGTTGCCTCCGGGCAAAGGTGGGAATAGCTCCTCGTTCCGTCCTGGGCTCGCTGAGCTGATGGTAGTTTGACATGATGCCCTGAGGGGGAAACGTGTCAAGCATCCTTCTGACCTGCAGAAACAAGGAAAGTGCCCACAAGCATTATGTCGCGGCCCTCCGCGCCGGGGGCTGGGTGGGCGCCGTAGATTTGGTGTCCCCCGGCGATCCCGTGCCCTCCCTGGAGGGCTATTCAGGGCTCCTGCTCCTGGGTGGGGCAGATATCCACCCCCGCCACTGGGATCCCGCGGAGCCGGTTCACGGGACGGTGGAGCTGGACGAAGGGCGGGATGCCCTGGAACTCCCCCTGGTGCGGGAGGCCTGGCAGCGCCACATTCCTATTCTGGGCGTCTGCCGTGGTGCGCAGGTGCTCAATGTGGCCCTGGGTGGGAGTCTGCACCAGGACATCCCGAGCCGCTTCGGGGTTGAGGCGACCTTACACCAGCGGGGCACGCCGGAGCAGCCCGAGTTGGCCCACACGGTGGCCGTGGAACCGGGCTCGGCCCTGGCCGGGCTTCTGGGGAGCCTCGACCCCGAGGTGAACAGCCGCCACCATCAAGCCGTGCGCCGCATCGCGCCTGGGCTGAAGGCCGTGGCCTGGCATCCGGGAACCCGGGACGTCGAAGGTGCCCTGGTGGAAGCGGTGGAGTCCCTGGACCCCGAGCGGTTCGCCGTGGGAGTGCAGTGGCATCCCGAGAATCTGGTGGGCCTTTCCGGTGAAGCGGGCAGGGCCGCCCTGAACCTGTTCCGGAGCTTCGTCGAGCGGGTCGGGGCCTCCGCCATCAATCATGAGGGGGTAGGGCCAGGGTGAACGTCGTGCCTTCGGCGGGGTTGGAGGAGAGCTGCCAGGTCCCGCCCAGGTAATCCTCACCCAGGAGCTTCATGCTGTAAGTCCCCAGGCCCCGCCCCTGGGAGGCCTTGGTGCTGAAGGAGCGCTGGAAGATCTGGCGCTGGATGCCTTCCGGGATGGCTCCGGCATTGTGGATGGAAAAGGCAGGGCGGGTGTTCTGCCTGCCGAACCAGGTCCGCACCTCCCCTTCGGGTGGGGAGGCCTCCAGGGCGTTCAACACCGCGTTGGTCAGAACCCGGAAGAGGAGCGAGTGATCCGATCGGAAGCGCACCGAAGGGTCAGCCTGAACGATGGTGAGGCGCTTGTCCCTGGCTGCGGGATGCAGCTGGAAGAACTGCGCCAGGGAATCCAGCACGGTCTGGGCGTCCAGATCCTTCATCTGGGGCTTCAAGGCTCCCCGCTCGGCCTCCAGGAGCAGGCGGTGGTGCGTGATATCCGCATCCAGCATCTCGCAGAGCCCGGTTATCTGCTGGATGGCCGGGCGATGCTCCGGATCCGCCTTGCAGAGCAGTTCGGATCGCAGGCGAAGTCCCTGCAGGGTGTTCGCCATGTCGTGGAAGAAGACCCTCTCCAGGGTCTCCAAGCGCTTCTGAGGGCTGATGTCCTGGATCACGAACACAACCAGGGGGTTTCCCTCAAGCTCCAGGGGCGCGGCCCGGACCGCGAACTCGTGGGCCTCTTGCTTCCCATGATTCAGGACCATCATGAGGCATTCCCCCTTGGCGGGAGCCTCCTGGGCTTGACTGGCCAGGATCGCCAGGAGGGCGCCGCACTGGGCACAGGCCGGGCTGGTGCCGCAGCCATCGTGGCCGAAAGGCACCCGTACGCACCCGAAGACCTCCCCCGGTCGCCTGCCGAGGAGGGGGGTGCAGCTGATGAGACCCATGGCCTCCAGCAACTCCTGGTTGGCGGCGATGGTCTGCCGATTCCGATCCAGGATCAGGGCCCGTCCCTGCAGCGAGGAGAGTACGGCTTCCAGAATGGGGCTCTGGAGGCAATGCAAGGCCAGCTCGCCCAACTCCTCGGGGGTCGAGCGGGGGGGCGACAGTTGATTGGAGCAGGGGGCT
This sequence comes from Holophagaceae bacterium, assembly GCA_017859955.1. GTDB lineage: Bacteria > Acidobacteriota > Holophagae > Holophagales > Holophagaceae > Holophaga. The sequence continues at coordinate 14,778 of JAFNAB010000009.1, read as the reverse complement.
GAGCGCTGGGACATGCAAGGCCTGCTTGAGAGAGTGCCTGCACTATACCTTCATCCCAGAACTTTACCCACAGGTATGCGCTCTCTGGCATGAAAGGAGGGCCCGTCTGCTTGCTCCGCGTTCCCCCTTGATCCCATCGCGTCTGTGCCCTCGCCCCCGCTCCCATGCGATCCTGGTCCGATGTCTTTGACCTCCCTTCCCATTGACCCCCTTCTGCCCAGGATCATCGAAGTGGTCCGTGCCGGGCGGGATCTGGTCCTCACCGCCGAGCCCGGGGCCGGCAAGACCACCCGGGTGCCCCGAGCCCTCCTGGATTCGGGGCTGCTGAAGGACCAGGAGTGCTGGGTGCTGGAGCCCAGGCGGCTGGCGGCACGATTGGCGGCGGCCCGGGTGGCTGAGGAGCTGGGAGAGGAGCCGGGCCAGCGGGTGGGATACGCGGTGCGCTTCGAACACCGGGTCTCGGCGGCGACCCGGGTGCGCTTCGTGACTGAAGGACTGCTGCTACGGCGCTTCCAGGAGGATCCGGAACTCAAGGGCATCGGTATCGTGATCCTGGATGAGTTCCACGAACGGCACCTCCAGACGGATGTCGCCCTGGCCCTCCTGAAGGCTCTCCAGGCCCGCAGGCCCGGCCTGCGCCTGGTGGTGATGAGCGCCACCCTGGATGCCGAGCCCGTGGCGGCCTACCTGGGGGCGGAGGTCCTCAGCAGCGGGGGACGCGCCCACCCCGTGGAGCTGCGCTACGCCGATCGCCAGGATGATCGCCCCTTGGCCCTGAGAGTGGCCGAGACCCTGGAGCGCCTGGAGGGTCCGGGCCATACCCTGGTATTCCTGCCGGGGGCCGCGGAGATCCGGGCCTGCCTGGGGGCCTGCGAGGACCTGGGGCGGCGGCGCGGCCTCAAGCTCCTGCCTCTCCACGGCAGCCTTTCCTTCGAGGCTCAGCAGGCGGCGGTGACTCCCTCCCGGGAACCCAAGGTGATCTTCTCCACCAATGTGGCCGAGAGTTCCGTGACCCTGGACGGAGTGCGGACCGTGGTGGATTCGGGGCTGGGCCGGGAGGCCCAGCATTCCGTCTGGTCCGGTCTTTCCAGCCTGCGCACAGCACGCATCAGCCAGGCCCGTTGCATCCAGCGGGCGGGCCGGGCCGGTCGCCAGGGGCCGGGGCTCTGCCTCCGCCTTTTCACCGAGGCCGATTTCCGGGTCCGTCCAGCTTTTGACCCCCCGGAGATGCTGCGGAGCGACTGGGCCGATACCCTGCTGGGCCTCCATGGTGCCGGGGTGGTTGACCCCCTCGCCATGCCCTGGTTCGAGGCGCCCCCCGTGGCGGCCCTGGATGCTGCGGAACAGCTGTTGCTGCGCCTGGGGGCCCTGGAGGACGGCCGCCTCACGGACCTGGGGCGACGCATGGCCCGCCTGCCCCTGCACCCCCGCCTGGCCCGGCTGGTGCTGGCGGGCGAGGATGCGGGGATTCCGGAGCTGGCGCGCCTCGCGGCGGCCCTGCTTGAGACCGGAGACCTCAGCGCCCGGGGCAGTCTGGAGCGCCGTCAGGGTGGGCATGCCCTGGCCTCTGATCTCTGGCCCCGTCTCGATGCCTTCCGGGAGGCCGAGGCGGCCCGCTTCGCCCCCGGGGCCTGCCGAGCGGCGGGGCTGGATTCGGGTGCCGTGCGGCAGGCCCACCTGGCCTTCAAGGCCCTGGGGGGCCATCACAGCGAGGGAGGCCCCGCCGATGGGGAGGAACGTCTTCTGTTGGCCCTGCTGCAGGCCTACCCGGACCGGGTGGCCCGGGCCGGGGGATCGGGCACCTTCGCCCTGGTGGGGGGCACCGGGGCCAGGCTGGACCCCGGGAGCCGGGTTCGTCGCGCCGAGTGGATTCTGGCCCTGGAGGCTGACGAAGTGATCCGGGGCACGGGGCGGGAGGTGCTGGTGCGCGCCGCGTCCAGCATCGAGCCCGAGTGGCTGCTGGAGGCCTTCCCGGAGCGCCTTCAGGACCGCCTGGACTTCGCCTGGAACCCCGATCAGGGGCGGGTGGAGCGGCGCTCCAGTCTTTGGTACGAGGATCTCTGTGTGGACGAGTCCCGCCGGCGGGCCGAGGCCGATGACCCCCGGACCGCCGAAGTCCTGGCCCGGGCAGCCCAGGATCTGCCCCTGGAGGGCCTGGACGCCCTGCTCGATCGCCTGGCCTTCCTGGGCCGGGTGCGCACGGATCTGGCTCTGTCCCAGGGGGCGGAGTTGCGCCACAGCCTGCTGGCCAAGGGCTGCCTGGGCTGCGGCACCCTGAAGGAGCTTCAGGGGGTGAACTGGGCCTGGGCCGCCAAGGAACTGCTGGGGACTGAAGGGGCCAAGCTCCTGGATTCCTGGGCTCCAGAGACAGTTGCGCTCCCCAAACGGCGCGTGAAGGTGAACTACGGCGGCGAGGCCCCCTGGATCGAATCCCGCCTCCAGGACTTCCTGGGGATGAATGAAGGCCCCCGGGTGGCCGGTGGCTCCGTGCCCCTGGTCCTGCACCTCCTGGCCCCCAACTTCCGGGCGGTCCAGGTCACCAAGGACCTGGCGGGCTTCTGGCAGCGGGCCTACCAGGAGCTTCGGCCCCAGCTCTCCCGCCGCTACCCCCGCCACCTCTGGCCCGAAGATCCCCTCAAGGCCGAGGCGCCGGAGCGGCGATAAAACGAAGCTGGGCACCATCCAAGCCGCACCGCCGCAGGATGCTCCGGAACACTCGGAGTCCGCAGCAAGTGACCCATGGACTGAGTGATTTGGCTGGGCTCAGGGGGAGCCTTGATTGCCTGATCTGATACCAGAAAGCCCCGTTGGCATTCGCTATCGAGGCTTAATACTGGAGCCGCTTTCCGGATTTGAACTGAGGGCCTTTCGCTTGCTGCGGGATAGATGCTGGAGACGATCTCAATGGACCTGGGCGGCTTGCCTTGCCCGGGTCTTTCACTGCTTTACGCTCTGGGGAATTAGCATTGTCCCGAGGTAGGTGCCGTCAGCGTCCCGCTTGATGATGAGGTTCCACTCTCCGGTGGATGCCAGCTCTGCGGCGGTTCTTGCGGACACCTTTTCGACTGGGACAGAGCGTCTCCTGACTTCCACCTCCTGTGCCCATTGGAAATTGACGGTTCCTGTCTCCGGGAACCAGATGTCCGGACCTGTTCCCTTCTGCCAGACCTGTTTTCCGGGCTTCTTGGGGACCGCTGTTCCTGATGCAAAAGCGGTTCCACCCCCCTGGTCTGCGGTGGCGATTTTCCAGGAAACGCTGCTCCATCCTGCCTGTTCCGCTTCGTCAGGGTCCGGCGATCGTGTATCGGACCAGAACCGGAACCAGTGGGGGTAACCGTATTCAAACTGGTAGGTCACGGGTGGTTTGCTGGTGAGGATTCCCCCTTGGGTTCTGGTGCAGTGCCACTCATGGTTCGTTCTGAGCGGTCGCTCCTCCTCTTCATCACTCCAACGGACGATCAGGTCGTCACCGTGAAGGTCGGGTCCCTCGATGCTCTCGTCGGTGATCCTTCCACTGCACACTGCCCAGTCTTTGCTGCGGTGGTCGATCGTGATCAGGATGAAGTAATCCAGGCCTATGCCGTTCCGACCTGTATCGATGAGAATCCTCAAACACTCCCATCCCTGGGTTGCCCAGCATTCAACGCCTGCCTTGCTAACCGTCATGCCACCTTCGGGGTGCGCTTCGACTGGGAACGCCTTGGGGAGGTTCTTTCGCTGCCCATCCGGAGAAGATACGAAAACACCCGGGGGGGCCCAGTTGATCTGCCAGGCAGCACCCGTCGAATCCTTGCCCTTAAAGCACTGGAACGATCTGAACCCATCTTGATCCTTGGTCAAGGTCGCTGCAACTTGCCAGGGAGTCCATGACTGGGCATGCACAGCCGTTCCTGCCAACAACGCGGCGATTAAGACGAATACGGGCACTCTCAATCCTCAGCTCCTGTCGTAATGTCATATCTATTCAGTATGACCTTCTCGGGCAACCTCTCTCTTGGTAGCGCCCGGTCCCAATCGTCTTCGGGGGGCACGGTGCAGACAACCATTCTTATTCATGGGCAGGTATGGGAACGCCAGGACCTAATAGAAGAAATTAAATGGTGTGCCGCGCAGAACTGGGAGCTGAGGATGTTCGTCACTGCCGATGAACATGCCCACTGCAGGATCTGCTGGTGGTCAATCGGTGTTTCTGAGGATCCTGAGGTGGGCATGGGGCCCTGCATCGGTGGCACGACCTGGATCTGCAAGGAGTGCTACCGTCATTTCGTTTCGCCGGGAATGGGGTGAGGGCGGCAGGGGAAAGCCTCCTCCTTCGCTTTTGTTGACCTCTCAACGCAGCAATGCCAAGGTCTCCTAGTGTCTCTGCGATTCGTTTGCTCCGGACAAGGACCCCATATGCGATGGAGAAGTGTCACCGTCATAGCGGCTCTTATGTTGTCGTTCACCGCTAATACGCAATTGAGTGCTCAGCACTCCCAGACCGTGCAGGAGGGTAGTCTGCCTTCGGGTGTCGTCCGTTGGGCTCCAGTGGTAGGACAGAAGCTGGAATATCAGGTCGGGATCTCAACGACATTTTCTCTGATTGTGAACGGGCAGGCATTACCTGCTCCAAACCCTGCTCCAATGTATTTTCGGGTGCTGGAATCGGTGATCGGGAAAGACAAGGACGGTGTCTCCAGATACGACATGGCCGTCGTGGAGGCTTCCAATGGTCCCCAAACTCCGGTTGAAGTCACCAAGCGTTTCACGGATTATTTCCGAGGGGGACATGTCATCGTGTCCTACGGGGATCGCGGCAACCTACTGAGTGCTTCCCTGCTTTCAGGCGCCAATCTGGATGGAACTGCTGGGGAGGCATTGCTCGGTCTCATAGGGGACAACTTGGTATACTCCGCCAACATCCTGCCAGAGGGGGCCGTTATGGCAGGTTCGACGTGGAGTTGTGACCTGCCGCTCAAGCAAGGCGCAAGGTCCCCAATTGTGATCCGGTATACCCTCGACTCAATTACTGGAGATCTGATCCGGGTGACGGGCAAGATCGATCAGGACTTTGATCTCGCTCAGCAACCTGCGTTTGCCCAGGTGATCGCTAACCTCGATCCGGGAAGCCCCCAACCCACTGGCAAGATCATCGGACGATATGAGTTCCTTTTTCGCCGTGCAGGAAGCGTAATTGAAAGCGCGAACTATGACGCAAACCTGCGCTTGCAGGGTCCTATGAAGGTTAAGGGCGAGAGCTGTGTGCTTGATATGTCACTTCGCTCCAGGCAAAGCAGGGTGTTGTCAGAGATTGGCAGGTAGGTGACTGGGGACCCACCGGCGACCTACCTCTCCTGGTAAAGCCCTGATCTGTCTCTGATTCCATGATTGTCGTCGGAACCAGGAGTCTCAACCATGTGCGTGCGAATCTTGCTGACCCTCTCCCTCGCGTTCAGCGCGATGGGGGTGGTCAATGGTGGTTCCCCTGCCGAGCGCCCCGTTTCCCAAGACTGGATGCTCCGTGCCCAGCAGGCAGTGGGGAAGGGGGTTCCCGTCGAGGACCTTGTCCGTGAGTTCGCACGTAGTCATCACGACCCGGAGGCGTTCCCTGCGAAGTCCTCGGAGTGGACGGAACCCTATCTGAACCTAGTGCCAGTCGACCTGGATGGTGATGGCGTCCAGGAACAAGTCTTGTTCATCAGTGGGGCGTATAAGGATCAGACCCGGGTATACGTACTCAAACGTCGGCATGACAACTGGCAGATCGTATACACCCATCAGGCTTGGGCACACAACGAACCACCTCCCTACGATGTCCTGGAGTGTGGGGGAGGCCGTCACGCTGTCCGATTCGTTCACATGGAAGCACATGGAACTGGCATCTGGCAGTATACGAACCTCTTCTTGCGCGCCGTGGACGGGGATGTTGTCTGCGGACTTGAGAGCGTCGAGGAGCATAACCTCGCGCTGCTGGGTTACAACCTCAATGGGAACGCCCATGCTTCGAAGGTCACAGTTCATGGGGATGACCTGCATGTGACCTACGCCTATGAGTTCTATGCCGGATTCTCACTCGTAGAGAAACTGAAGGTGGATGCAGGCAATGCGAAGGACGGCGACCTGCTCGTCAAGGGAACCGCCGAGGTGACCTACCGATGGGAGCCTATGGCGAGGAAATACAAGGTGGTTTCTTCCCCGCTTTCAGAGAGTCAGATTCGGTGTTTCACGCACCTCGATGACGAGAGGCTGTTTGGTCGTGCATACCGGCGGGAACTGGAGACGCTCGCCAAAGACGGCACCCCTGCACAGCAATCCCTGGCAAGGTATTTCCTCCGGATGATCTCCCGGGAAACCAGGTAGGGGAGTTGGATTTCCCTGTTGCCTTCAATGTGTTCCGCCCCGTAATCACTTCCTGGTAAAGCCCTAACTCGTCCCTCAAGGGACTCTACTTCGCAACTCGACCACCCCTGAGCATTTCCGCTGCTCCGATATCACTCCGGGGTGCCGGATGGGGTGTAACATTAATTACCACAATGGTTTCTGTGGTAGAATGAGTGCACCTCTATTGCACTCTCGGGGTGCCGTCGAGGGCAACTATCCACCTCACTCAGCAGGGTTATGGATCATTGTCGGACGGGCGGACAAATCAAAAGCCCCGAAGATTCATCATCTTCGGGGCTTGATCCTGGAGCCGCTTCCCGGATTTGAACCGAGGACCTTTCGCTTACAAGGCGAGTGCTCTACCAGCTGAGCTAAAGCGGCGCGGAATCCCTATTGTCGCGCATCTGCGCGCTCAGGGCTACTCCTTGGGAGCTTCGGGGGCTTGGGCGGGGGCTGGCTGCTGCTTCTTGCCCCTGGGGTGGGTTCCGAGCTCTTCCTTGCGGAACTCCCGGCTGGCGGCATCCAGGATGCCGTTCACGAACTGGGTGCCCTCGTGGTCGCTGAACTCCTTCACGATCTCCAGGGCCTCGTTGATGATGATGGGGAAGGGTGTGTCCTTCACATACATCAGCTCGTAGATCCCCAGGCGGAGCAGGTTCCGGTCCACTACGGCCATGCGGTGGATCTTCCAGTTCTCGGCGAAGCGGGTCAGGACGCCATCAATCTCTTCCTGGCGGCCGTGGATGCCCTCCACCAGACGCCGGGCCTGGTAGAACGCGTCCCGGTTCAGATCCTGGATGGCGTTGAATCCGGCAAACACTTCGTCCGGCTTGTAGCCATTGAGGTCCATGGCGTACAGCATCTGTAGGGCGTACTCGCGCCCACGGCGACGAACGCCCATCTACTTGCCCTTCTTGGGCTTGAGGGCGCGGTAGAGGTCGACCATCTCGACGAGGCTCTGGGCGGCTTCCCAGCCCTTGTTGCCCATCTTGGTGCCGGCTCGCTCGATGGCCTGCTCGATGGTGTCGGTGGTGAGGACGCCGAAGATGATGGGTAGGCCCGTCTCCATGCCGGCACTGGCAGTGCCCTTGGTGACCTCGTTGGCGATCATGTCGAAGTGGGGGGTGCCACCACGGATCACGGCGCCCAGAACGATCACGCCGGCGTAGTTGCCGCTGCGCGCCGCAGTGAGGGCGGTGAGGGGAAGCTCGAAGGCTCCTGGGACCTTGATGATATCGATCTGGGCCTCGGAGCCGCCGTGACGGACGATGCAGTCCGTGGCGCCGCCGATGAGCCGATCGACAATGAATTCGTTGAAACGCGAAACCACAAAGGCGAAGCGGTCGCCCTTGTCGATACGAAGCTGGCCCTCAAAGATCCCCATCGGAACCCCCCCAAAAGGTGGTGATCCATGAGACTAGCACAAATGGGGGAGTGGATAAACCGTCGGGTGGAGGCCTCAGGCGAAGAGGCTCAGGGTCTCGTCCACTTTCTTGAGCACAGACAGGATCTTGAAGGGCTCCACGGGAAAGTAGTCCACGGCACCTGCTCCCACCGCACGGTTGCGCTTCAGTTCGAGATCCTCCTCGGAGCCCACCAGGAGGACCGGCAGCGGGCAGCGCTCCTGCTCGATGAGCTGACGGGTCAATTCCAGAGGGCTCACCAGGCGGAGCTGGTTGTGCACCAGAATGAGACGGAAGCGGCCCCAGTTGTTCTCCCCGGCTCCCAGGGGTTTGAGAAGCGGATGGACCGCTCCCTTGATGTAGTCGAGGCTGGCGAAGCCGAACTTCCGTCCGAGGCCCTCCGCCATGCGCCGCGCGAAGTCCTCCCGCTCCGTCAACAGGAGGATCAGGGGATCCCGGTCCACCATGAGCCGGGCTGTGGGCAGGATCGGGGCGTGGGAGGCCCGGGGGGCGCCTCCGGTCTCGAAAGTCTCCCGGTCCCGCTGGGCCTGGAGCCGCTGCTGGCCGTCCATCCAGTTGCGGAACTGGTTGAGGGCGGCGTTCTCCATCCGGTTCGTGAATTCGAGGCCGACGAAGGCATCTCCGAAATACGCGACCTTGGTGGGGGCCTGGAGCCGGGTGTCCCCCTCCAGGGCGATATCGAGGGTCGCCTCTTCGCCGATCCTGAAGAACTCCTGGATGTTCTGCCGGGGGTCGTTGAGGGCCAGTTCCAGGCCGTTCCGGCCGAAGCCCCGGATCTGGCCGTCCATGAGGGTGTTGCGGGCGTTGATGAAGGTGCACTTGGGGGGGGTGTCCGGCACGAAGTCCACCAGGCGGCTTTCGTCGGAGCGGCGCAGGAAGCGGGGGCCCAGCAGGAAGAGGGCAGGCATGCCATCCTCCTCGCCCTGTCCCTCGATGTTGACCACACCCTCAAACTTCATCCCCCGGTCCTCAAGGGTCAGGCCTACTTTTTCGCCAGTCTCAAGCTTCCAGCTCGTCGCCTGGGTGAGCGGCATGCGAACTGCGAAGCGCCCGGGTTCCTGCTTGAGGATCTGGAATTCCTCCCGGAACTCCCGGTAGGCCAAGCGCACCTTGGCGTTCGCCAGATACAGGCGCTGGAGCACCATCTGGAGAGCCAGGGAATCTTCGATAATGCGATCATTGGTCATGGGGTGGCTTACTGGGGCTGGGTGTCGGCAGGAAGCCACCGACGCAGGAGGACCATCAGACTATCAAGGGTGACGGGTTTGGCAATGTAGTCATCCATGCCAGCCTCCACGCACCGCTCCTTGTCCCCGTGCATGGCGTTGGCGGTCATGGCCAGGATGGGCACCCGCCGTCCCTCCCCTTCGGTGTCCCTGATCAATCGGGTGGCCTGGAATCCATCCATTTCGGGCATCTGGCAATCCATGAGGATCACGTCGTAGGCCTTGTGACGGGCGGCGTCCAGGGCCTCCCGCCCGTTGACCGCGACATCGGCCTTGAGACCCATCTTCTTCAGGATCGCCAGGGCCACCCGCTGGTTGACCAGGTTGTCCTCGACCAGGAGGATGGCCGCCTCGGATTGGCCCGGTTGGACCTCGGGGTGGGGCTGGAGGGCTTCGGTCTGGGGCTGGGTGCCGTCCACCAGGCCCCGGAGTTGGGAACGCCGGAGGGGGAGAGGAAGGAAGGCCACTCCCTTCAATTCCTCGCGGGCGAGAACCTCGTCCTTCTCGTAGAGGCTGTGGGCCAGGACGAGGCGGGGGCCTGTCGTCCTTCGGGTTGCCAGGAGCTCCGAGATCCAGGGGGGAAGGACGCCGTTCTGGAGATGGAAGACCAGGAAGGCGGGTTCAGGGGATTCGGCGAAGAGGTCCTGGTCGGCACCAGCCTCCAGGATCCGAGCCTGGAAGCCCCAGTCCTGGAGCTGGGCCTGGAGAATGCCTCCGGTGGCATCCGGCAGGCCATGGAGGAAGAACCGGGCGGGGCAGGCGGGTTTCCAGGGATCCATCCCCGTTTCCTGAAGGGCCAGATGGGCGGTGAACCAGAAGGTGCTGCCCTTGCCCGGGGTGCTGTCCACGCCAATGCTGCCGTCCATCAATTCGGCGATCCGCTTGCAAATGGCAAGGCCGAGGCCGGTTCCGCCGTATTTCCGGGTCGTGGAGGAATCCCCCTGGAAGAAGGACTGGAAGAGGCGGCTGGATACCTCGGGGGGCATGCCGATGCCGCTGTCCTGGATCTCGAAACGCAGCACTGCGGTGTCCAAGTCCCGGGACTGGAGGGAGATCTTGATGAGGACGGATCCCTTTTCCGTGAATTTGAGAGCGTTGTCCGTGAGGTTGGAGAGGACCTGCCGGAGGCGGATCGGATCCCCCATGAGGCGGGTGGGGGTGTCCCCGGAAACCCAGGTCAGCAGCTCCACCCCCTTATGGTGGGCCTTGACCCCCAGGGCGGCCAGGAGGTCATCCAGGAGTTCCTGGAGGTCGAAATGGATCTTCTCCAACTCCATCTTGCCTGCCTCGATCTTGGAAAAGTCGAGGATGTCGTTGATGAGGCGCAGGAGGGTCATGGCACTGGAACGGATGGTGGTGGCGTAGTCCATCTGCTCGCCGTTGAGGGTGGTTCGGAGCAGCAGGTCCGTCATGCCGATGACGCCGTTCATGGGGGTCCGGATCTCTGGTCAGAGTGCCTCGTTTGTGGATCTCTTGGAGGCGCTCCTGGAGGGTGGAGGGGGATTCCGCCAGGGGCAGGCACATCTCCAGGAGTTCGGTGGCCGGGCTGTCCGTGAGCATGTGGGCCGGGACCGGCACATCGAACATCCGGCAGAAGGTCTCATTCAGCAGGGCGATCCTGCGGTCCTGGGTTTCCACCAGGATGCCGGCCTGCATGTTCTCCAGCAGAGCCATGAGGCGGGAGGTGATGGTGGCCAGGGCCGTCTCGGCCCGGCGACGCTCCGTGATGTCGTTGAGGGTCCCGGTCACTCCCGTGACGGTGCCATTCCCGTCCACGGTGACGCGGTTGTACATCTCCACCCACCGGGGCTGTCCTTCCCGGGTCACAAAGCGGAACTCGCCCCGGATGATGTCCTGGCTGGTTTCCAGGGCATAGGTCAGCAGGTTCATGTAGCGGCTGGTGTCCTCGGGGTGCATGTAGCCCAGGAATGGCTGCCCCAGGCTCTCTTCCAAAGGAAAGCCCATGATGGTGGTCCAGGCCGGGTTCAGCAGGGACCAGCTCCCCTCACGGTCGATCTGAAAGACCACCTCCTTGAGGTGGTCCACCAGAGATCGGTACTGGAGGAGGTCCGGGCAGGGGTGCAGCTCCACGAGTTGGCATCCCGTGTCCATCTCGCTCAAGAAACGGTCCCAGGCGGGGCCGCTGGGCAAAGCCACCCCCTCGGCCTCCAGGCGGGCGAGGGCGAGGGACAGTTGACTGGTGCGGGAGTTGGTGGGGAGGGAACCAGGAGGCATGCGGGTCCGTTGAGTGTCCAGGAAAACCCCCCATCATGGCATCCTGGGAAGGGATTGTGGCGAAGGAAAAGGTTCTTGTTTTTTTCGCTTTTGTGATCCATCCTGTTTCATCGCACCACCCGAGGAGATTCCATGGCCGCCAATGAGCAAGAAGATCGTCTGAAAGTCCTGAACCGTGCCTTGGCGGACATCGAGCGGGCCTTCGGCAAGGGATCCATCATGAAGCTCGGCGATCGGATGAACGCCGATGGCATCGAGGTTATTTCCACGGGTTCCATCAGCCTGGATTCGGCCCTGGGGGTCGGAGGCGTTCCCAAGGGCCGCATCGTGGAAGTCTACGGTCCCGAGGCCAGCGGCAAGACCACCCTGGCCCTCCACATGGTGGCCGAGGCCCAGAAGAAGGGGGGCCTTGCCGCCTACATCGATGCTGAGCACGCCCTTGATCCCGACTACGCCAAGAAACTGGGCGTGGATATCGAGAACCTCTTCATCAGCCAGCCCGACAGCGGCGAGCAGGCCCTGGAGATCTGCGATCAGCTCGTGCGCAGCGGCGCCCTGGACATCATCGTGATCGACTCCGTGGCGGCCCTGGTGCCCAAGGCGGAAATCGACGGCGAGATGGGCGACAGCCACGTCGGCCTCCAGGCCCGGCTCATGAGCCAGGCCCTGCGCAAGATGACCGCCACCATCAGCCGCACCAACACCTGCGTGGTTTTCATCAACCAGATCCGCATGAAGATCGGCGTGATGTTCGGCAACCCCGAGACCACCACCGGCGGCAACGCCCTCAAGTTCTACGCCTCGGTTCGTCTGGACGTCCGCACACCTTCGACATCATGTATGGCGAGGGCATCAGCAAGGTCGGCGAACTGGTGGAGCTGGGCACCCAGCTGGAGATCATCCAGAAGAGCGGTTCCTGGTACTCCTACAAGGACTCCCGTCTGGGCCAGGGCGCCGAGAACGTCAAGAAGCTCTTCCTGGACAACCCCGAGCTGGCCGAGGAAGTCGAGAACCAGATCCGCGAGAAGGTGGGCCTGAGGGCTCCCGTGCAGGTCTAGGTATCGGCCGGGACAAGAGGAGAAAGGCACGCCTGGCGTGCCTTTCTCAGTTTTCGTGACGACCTCTCAGCCGTCTCACCAGACTCGGAATCAGGGCCATGGCCAGGAGCACCGCCAGGACCGCTGCCTCGGGGTTCTTAAGGCAGGTGCTGAGGCGCAGGGTGGCGAAGGCGATGGCGGCGTAGTAGAGCAGATCCCCGGCGATGGCGAAGGACCAACCTGCCAGGGGGCCGAAGCCTGCCGCGAGGGCCGCCGTCCGGCCCGTCATGGGGTCGACGCCGAAGGACAGGGCGATGAGGGAGATGGGACCGGCTCCGGCCCGGTTATAACGGGCGGCCGCCTGCTGGGAGGAGGCCTTGAGGGCGGTGCCGAAGCGGACCAGGAAGGGGACCTTCCTGCCGAGGGCCACCAGGAGTCTCAGAGTGGGTTCAAAAAGCAGGGCCAGGATGATGTCCGAGAGGAGGTAGAGCCCCGCGGTCACCGGCCAGGCGAGCCCCCGCGAATGGGCCAGCAGGACCCCGGCGGGAATGCCGCCCCCGAAGGGCAGCAGGAAGCAGGTGAGGACTGGGAGCATCCGGGAGATCAGGCCAGATCCTTGGCCCCAAGGGACAGGAACTTGGCCCGGACCTCGTCCGGAATGGGGCACTTGGTGTTCAGCTTGAAGTCAACGAAGACCAGGACGTCCTGGGCCTCCGCGACGATTTCCCGGGCATCATTCAACACCACGTGATGCAGGTGGAAGCTGGTGGTCTTGAGGTGATCGACCCGGGCCAGGACGGTGACATTGCCGGGGTAGTAGAGCTGCTTCTTGAACTGGCAGGCGGTGGAGACGAGGACAGGGCCTACGCCCGTGGCAGCATGGTGCTGCATCATGCCGATCTCTTCGCTGGCGTGCACCCGTGCGGACTGCACGTAGCGCATGATGGCGAGATTGTTGACATGACCGAAGGGGTCCACCTCGCACCAGTCGATACGGGTGTCGAAGCGGATGGGATAGTTGCCGGGAAGCTGCTGATGCTGGGTCATGGGACTGCTCGTGCAAGGGGCGAAGTCGGATTCCTGGTCTCTGGATGGGGCTCCGGGCCAGAGCGCCGTGTTCCCGGTTGGGGCACGGCACGGGGTGTGGTTCAAGTATAGCCGCCCGCCCCGAAGCCCCCTTCAGGCCATGGTCGTCCCGGCTGCGATGGCAAATTCGTAGGCTCCCAGGGCGGTGGCGTGGCTGGTGCCAAGGCGGGTCCTGCCCACTCCGCAGCGCTTGGTGGGATCCCACATCAGGGGAGCCGATCGGCCCGGCACCTGGATGGGCATGGGCGTGCCGCGCAGGAATGCATCCAGATCCTGAGGCCGGTCCAGGTCGTAGACGTGCTGGACCAGGCGGGGCAGCTCCCTGCCGTCCATTTTCCGGATACTGCCGTTCAGGGCACCGAGCAGGGTCGGCATGAAGAGCTCCGAGGCCGCCGAGAGCCCACCCCCCAGCACCACCAGCCCGTCCACCAGTGTGAGGGCGCAGGCGATGGCTTCCCCGGCCACCTCTCCCATGCGCCGCCAGGCCTCCTGGGCCGCCGCCCGGTGGCCCCGCAGGCGTCCGAGGGCGATGGCCGCGATGAGGCGGGGTTCCGGGGCCTCCTGGAGGGGGATGCCCGCTTTCTCGGCGTAGACGCTTCGAATGGCCCGGATGCTGATGCCTTCCTCGGCGTAGCACTCCGGGGCCAGCTTGTGGCGCATCAGCCAGATCTCGGCTCCGCTGGCATTGTCGCCCAGGAGGGGGCGGCCGTTCACCACGATGCCAGCCCCGAAGCCCGTGCCCAGAGTCAGGCCCAGGAGATGGCGGTAGCGCTTGGGATTTCCGGCCGCCTTGAGCTGCCCGTTGACCTCCGGGATGAGTCCGTGAAGGGCCTCTCCGAGGGTGAAGAGATCGGCGTCGTTGTTGATGTGGACCGGCACTCCGAAGTGATCCTGGAGGATGGGGCCCAGGGGGACACCACCCTGGAAGGCCGGCATGTTCCAGAGATCGCCAATGACGCCCGAGGGATAATCCGCCGGTCCCGGGAAGCCGAAGCTGATGGCGTCGCAGGCGCCAGCACTGGCCTTCAAGGACTCAAATCCAGCCGTGAGATCCCCCAGGAAGGTGTCCAGGGTCTCGCAACGGCTGGGGACCGTGAAGGCTTCCCCGAGAAGCTGGCCATCCCGGATGGCCTGGAAGGTGAGGGTGGTGCCCCCGGCGTCGAGGGTGAGTACGGTGAATGGATCGGTCGGCATGGGGGGAAGTATAGGCTCGGTCGGCCAGCGGGGGATGGCGCCGATTCGTTTGTCGCCGCTCTCGCTTGAGCGTTCTTCCCGCTCCAGTGGAATCCCCCCGGGCTAACGGGCTACAGTCTCCCATAGGTCTTTCAGCTTGCCTTCCCGTAGGCCGAGGAGATAGCTCTCCTCCACCGCGGGGAGAGGCATCCCGAGGGCTTCCTCCAGATTCCCCAG
>JAFNAB010000202.1 GCA_017859955.1 Holophagaceae bacterium | reverse complement strand
CTGGGCGCTCCTCCTGGCGCGGCTCCTCGTGTCCAATCCCGGCTGGGGCATCCTCCTGAGCTTCGCCCTGAGCACCGTGGGACGCTACCTGACCTGGGGCGGTGAATACCTGGGCGACCCTGACCTTTTCCAGGTACCGACCCTGGTGGTGAAATCCATGGCCACCCTGGGCAAGCTCCTGCCCACAGGCCAGCTCCCCTCGGACCCCATGGCCTGGACGGCCCTCCCCCTGAGCATCGGTGGTCCCCTGGTCATCCTGGTCCTCCTTCTGCTGCTCCCGGCCAAGGGCAAGGTGGCCGCCAAGGCGCCCCGCCGGAGCAAGGGGTGAGACGCTCCACTCCCGTCTGGCTCCTCCTGGGCACATTCCTATGCGGCCAGCCCGCCCAGGAATCGAGCCAGCTCCGGGCTCGCCTGGGGGAGATCCAGGCCCGCCTCAGCCAGATGGACCGCCAAGTCGAGGCCCTGAAGAAGCGGCGCAAGGGCATCCTGGTGGAACTCCAGGGCATCGCCCTCCAAGCGGACCGATCCAGAGCCCAGGCCGAGGAGGCCAAACTCAAGCGGGACCAGACCCTGGCCCAGGTCGAGGCCATCCAGAGCCAGAAGCTTGGCATCCAGCGTGAAGTGCAGCAACTCCAGGGTGACATCCGTCGCCAGGTCCGCTGGATGCAGGCCGTGGGTCCCTGGGGGGCTTTCACCTTCATGGCCAACCTCCGGAATTTCGAGCAGTACCTGGTCCAAGGCCGTTATCTGGCCTGGTGGCGGAACCGGGAACGGGTGCGCCTCGCCAGGATCCAGGCCCTCAACACGGATCTGCACCGGCAGGAATCGGCCCTCCAGGAGGTCCTGAAACGCTTGGCTCTGGAGGAACAGGAAGCCACCCGCCTGGGCGCGGATCTCAAATTCGCCGAGGACCGCCTCAACGGCTTTCTCGACGGCCTGCGCCAGGATGAAGGCAGACAGAAGGCCATCCAGGCCGAGCTCGCCGAGGAGGCCATCCAGCTTGAACGCATGATCAGCTCCCTCCTCTCCAAACCGCGAAGTGAAACCTTCGCTCCCCCCCAGGCCTTCGCCTCCCTTGCGGGGGACCTGCCCCGTCCCGTGGAGGGAACCCTGGCCCAGGGATTCGGCGAGCACCTCCATCCCAAGTACCGCACCAAGACCATGAACTCCGGTCTGCTCATCGAAGCACCCCTGGGCAACCCGGTCCAGGCCGTGGCGGAAGGCCGGGTCGTCTTCGCGGATTTCTACCAGAGCTACGGCCCCATGGTGATCCTGGACCATGGGAACGGCTATTACACCCTCTACACCCACCTGCGGGTCGCCCAGGTCGCCAAGGGCCAGGTACTGCGCCAGGGAGATATTCTGGGCACCGTCGGGGAAACCCTGGGGGGCCCTCGCCTCGGCTTCGAGATCCGCCTGCAGACCCAGGCCCAGGATCCCAACCGCTGGCTGAAGCAGAAATACCGGTAAGGACCATGGCCGAGACCCGCACCCATGAAGATGCACGTCTGGAGGTGCTGGATATGGGCAGCGGCCTGAGGGTGCCCATTCAGATCCAATACCCCTCCGGGTCCTCCCGGAACCCCTGGCCCCTGATCCTGCTCTCCCATGGGGGCGGTGGCTCCAATGCCCTGTACCGGACGATTTCAAGCTACCTGGCCCAGCGGGGTTACGTTGTCGCCATGCCCGAGCATCCCCGGAACCACCGCAAGGACAATTCCCTCGGGGGCACCCACGAGAATCTGGTGAACCGTCCACGGCACCTGCGCCTCGCGGCGGATGCGGTGATGGCGGACCCCCGTTTTAGCTCCCGGGTCCTCGTGGAGCGAATCGCGGTCATCGGCCATTCTCTTGGGGGCTACACGGCCCTGGCTCTGGCAGGCGGCCTTGCCTGGGACAAGGAGGGGCGGCGGGTCGAGGTGGAAGCCGACCCAAGGCTCCAGGCCCTGGTGCTCCTGGCCCCCGCCACTGCCTTCTTCAGCCCACCCGGGTCCCTGGCCGCCGTCACCCAGCCCATCCTGCTCCTTTCCGCCGAGCACGATACGATCACTCCCCGGTGGCAGGCGGAACTCATTCAGAATCGGGTGCCGGATCCCTCCCAGTTCACGAGCGAGGAGATCCCGGGTGCCGGGCACTTCTCCTTCCTCAGCCCCTTCCCGCTGCCCCTGCGGCGGCCCGGCTTTCCGCCCTCGGAAGACCCCCCGGGCTTTGACCGGGAGGCCTTCCATCTCTGGCTGCCGGAGCGCATCCGGTGTTTCCTGGACCTCCACCTGAAGGTCCAGCCATGATGGCCGACGGCCTTTTCATCTACGGCACCCTCCGGGAGGGCGGTCGCTACCGGCACTGGCTGGAGCGAACGAATCCCCAGGGCTGGACCCCCGCCCACGCGCCGGGGCGGCTCTTCCATCTGCCGGAGGCGGGCTACCCGGCCATGGTGGCGGGGCAGGAGCCATGCACACCTCCGCCGGGCACGGGCTGGGTCCTGGGGGAATTCGTGGGCTACGAGGACGATGACGCGCTGGAGCAAGCCCTGGCGGATCTCGACGCCCTGGAGGATGTGGAGGGCGGCCTCTACGAGCGCCGGGTGCTCCCCATAGTCCTGGCCAATGGGCATCGCTATGGGGCCTGGATCTACCTTTTCCCCGAGGATCGTCTGCCCACCCTGGAGAAGGTGGCTGTGGAACTGGAAAGCGGGGACTGGGGCCCCTATCTTGCATATTAATTATTAATTATTTTATGCCTCACCCCAAAATGGAACACCACATCCGGAGACGCATCCACGACGATGTCCTCCGAGACGCCGAAATCCAGTGAGGTGCGCCGCGAAAGACGGAACTCGCCCCCCAGGGTCAATTGGCCCGAGGCGGCGTTGACCTGCTTGAGCTGGCTGCCGGAGTAAAAGGAGCTGTGGGCATTGACCTGCGCCTTGAGGTCCAACCAGCCCGCGGCCTCATAGGCGAGGGCCAGCCCCCCAAAAGCCACCGCAGGACGCTGCTGTGCAGCCAGCACCTCCCCCCGGCTCATGAGCATGGCCCCGGCCGCACCCATGACGCTCATCCGTCCTGATTGGGAGCTTCCGACCACCCAGAGGGCGAGGTCCGTACTGCCACTGCCCCGAAGGCGCTGGGCCTTACCCGTAGGGAGCTTGAGACTCCCCCGGAGGGTCCAGCTCCGCCGCTGATCCGCACTTTGGCCCAGTTGCCAGGCCCCGGTGAGGCGCAGGTCCCCCAGCCCGGTCCCGCCCCGCTCCATGTCCAGGACCGGGAGGCCGTTCCTCGAATAGCGGTAGAGCAGGCGCCCCTGGGGCGCCAGTTCACGGCCATGGTCAGGGAAGCCGAAGGTCGAGTGGTAGGTCTCGATGAAGTGGTCGAGGAAGCCGCCTCCGACCTCGATCACCGGGAGCTCAATGCCCACTTCCCCCCGGGCACCGAGACCGTATCGCCCGGAGAGGGTGAGCCGGGTGCTCTCGCCATCCAGGTAAATCTGCTCTCCGGTGGCATCGGCCCCCGTGAAGTTGTTCGCCAGATCCACGGTGACGCCGAAGGAGCTTTGCCCAGGGCCCAGGACTTGGGCCGCGCCCAGCGTGGGAAGGCCGAAGATGGAGACCATGGGACTCTGGTTCTGCGTATCGAAAAACCCCGGGTCACCGGCCTGGAGACCAAGCGTGAATCCCAGGATGACCAGGCCACGGACCGCATGCCTTACGCC
>JAFNAB010000201.1 GCA_017859955.1 Holophagaceae bacterium | reverse complement strand
ACCACCATGGCAAGGGTCAGAGCGAGGCCAAGGAGCTTACCGGTGGCGAGGAGGGCGCCGTAGCGCCGCCACTCCGGATCCTTCATCCGGACGCTCAGGCGAGAAAGCTTTTCCCCGAAGGTCAGCTTCTCGCTGGGGGGAGGTATGTGTGCCATAAGAGTGCTCCTTGAAAGAAAGGTGAACCCCGCTGGGGGGAAACCGTGGATGGCAGGTTGAACGTCCTCAGGTCATTTGCAGATAGACCAAAGGCCGTGAGTCGAGTCGGGGAATCGGCTCAGGAGAGGGGAATGGGGTGGACGAGGTGGGTAGGACCACCCTGCCTGCTCACCTATCGCAGGCTTCGTGCCAACGAGGAAACAAGGAAGACACCATGAAGCTTATTTTACTACAATTAAAGAACTTAAGAATTATCGAAACTAAGCAAGCCCAGCAATAGCTCTCGCGAGCAAGTCAAATTGACTACATGTATGTAGGCATACAGGTTCTGCACGACAAAAATGCATGTCCAGAGGCCTCGATGGGCATCCCCGGGGGTGCCCATCCAAAAAAATAACGGATAGTTATCAGCCGATTCCGCCCATCGGACCCAGGGCAGCACGAGGAGGCCACCGGACCCAAAACGGCCTCATTTGAGAGGGATAAGATCTGCAACCATACATTTTTGTATGTTCAACACACCTAACTCCAATCACCATTCACGATTAAGTATTACAAAAATAAGACTTGACCAACCCAAGGGAGGCCTCCCAGGTTTCGGCACAGCCTGTGCTAGAGGAGTTGCGGACACCCAACGCCTCGGCCGGGATGCCCCCGAGGATTCCACCCCCATAAGGAGAAACAGAATGAACCTTAAGCCCCTACTGCTGGTCGGCACCCTTTCCGCCATGGGCGCCATCGCCTTCGCCGAAGACGCCAAGCCCGCTTCCCCCCACACCATCACCGGAAACTTCAGCCTTACCTCCAACTACGTCTTCCGTGGCCTGACCCAGAGCGACAAGAAGCCAGCCATCCAGGGCGGCTATGACTATTCCCACGCCTGTGGCTTCTACGCTGGCGTCTGGGCCTCCAGCGAACAGTGGGTGTCCGATGGCGGCTATGGCAAGAACTCCCTTGAGACCGACTTCTACCTGGGCTACAAGTATTCTCCCGTCAAGGACCTCACCCTCGACCTGGGCGCCATCGAGTACTACTACCCCGGCCGCTATGAAGCCGACAGCACCAAGCCCCACACCACCGAGGCCTACCTAGGGGTGAGCTACAAGTGGGCGAGCTTCAAGTTCAGCCACTCCCTCACCAGTGACTTCTTTGGTTCAACCGACGCCAAGGGCGTGAACTACTACGACTTCACCGCCACCCCCTCCCTGCCCTACGGTCTGACCCTGGCCCTCCACGCCGGCCGCCAGGACTTCAAGAAGGATTACTCCTCCTTCGCGTCCTACAACGACTACAAGGTGGGCATCAGCAAGGAAGTGGTCCCTTCCTACACCCTGGCCCTGGCCTACACCTACGCCAACACCAACGGCAAGTCCTTCTATTTCTACTCCGCCGAAAACAAGAACATCGGCGGCAGCCAGGTGGCCCTGACCTTCACCAAGGCCTTCTAACCCCTGCCTCCCCGTTCCCAGCATCAGCCCCGCCCCCTGTGGCGGGGCTTTTCAGTATCGCCCCAGATGCGGGCACAACCGGATGCTGGGCCGCGAAGCCACCTCCACTCCTACGCATCCAGGGCTTGAATACAGACCAAATGGAGCTGTGCGTGATTACCGAGCCCCGAACTGGATGGTCATGCCGCCAACCACGATCACGCATAACCCCATCCAGGTCGAGAGCGGCACGACCTCCGAAAAGATGAAGCGCCCCCAGAGCACACTGACGAAAGCGAACACCGCGACATAAACACCCAGCAGGCGCAAAAAATCCCAGCGGACCAGATTCACAACCAGACCATAGCCACCCAGGACGAGCACGCCCGGCACCACAAGCGGGGGTGTCGCACCCCGAAGCCCCTTTCGCACCAGGGCCTCGCCACCAACCTCCATCAATGCAGCCAGAACAAACAGGAACCACGCCGAACCACAGTCCCCATTCCAACGAAAGCCCGGATCAGAATTACAGCCCTCTGCCATACCCCACAAAAAACGACATAATTGGCACCACCCAATCCACTGGATACAATTTTGTAGCTTTTCATCAAACACTTGCCCTCAGCCCTCCCCCAAACAGCGCGCATCGTCTTCATTTGCAAGAAAAGAGGAACGGCTAGCCATTCCGGCACAAGACCTGCCAGTGAACACGACAGACCCGCCCCGGGACTTTCCCACCAGGGACAACACCGTTGGGCTTTGCTGTATCCAAAAGCAGATGAGGAAGTAGACCGATGCCAGTAACCATTCTCCACTCGATGCGCTTGAGCTCTGAGGAGAAGCGCCGCATCGGGGATGCCCTTGCCCACATTTTCCTGGATTGCGGCCTCTCCCAGACCGAGGCCATGGTGGATTTCGAGCAGAAGGAATCCGCCAGGATCGCCGGCGAAGAACACCCAAGAAGCGCCCATGCGCCAGCCCTCCCCCCCATGATTTCGCCAGAATTCAAAAGCCGGGCCCGCCGCACCAAGGCAGAACTGCGAGCGCTCGAACACCAGTTGATCGAGGCACTCAAGTCAAACCAGACCCTTTCAAGCCTGCAGGCCCGCAGGCTCCTGGGCCTGACCAACTGTGACTGGGCCCCAGCCACCCTCCGCCGCCTCTTCCAGGACCTCGAACATCGGGGCCTGGTGGTCCAGCAGGGCCTGAAGCGGGGCACTTCCTATGCCTGGGTGGGGCACGGCGAAACGACGCATTGACATTGCCAAGATCAGTGTTCTCTGAGACACTGGTTCTTCGTGTCCCATTTCGGGACTCTCCTTGCTTCGGGCCGTGAACCGGAGCTTCATATCCATAAGGAGGATATAGATGCGTCGTTATGAGACGATCTTCGTCGCCTCCCCGACTTTGACGGACGAGCAGGTTGACGAGCTCGTGCGCCACTTCGAGGGAATCATCGCCGAGCAGGGTGGCGAACTGCTCAAGACCGACAAGTGGGGCCGCAAGAAGCTGGCCTACGAAGTCCAGAAGTTCAGCGAGGGCTACTACACCCTGTTCGAGCTGAATGCCGGTCCTACGCTCATCGCTGAGCTCGAGCGCCGCTTCCGCAACAACGACACCGTGATCAAGTACCTCTCCGTCCGCATGGACGTCGAGGCCAAGGCCGCCGAGCGCCAGAAGGTCCGTTACGACCGCGAAGCCAAGCGCAAGGCCCAGGCTGGGATCAAGGACCGCTCCGCTGAAGAGGTGATGGGATGAAGCGCAAGACCGACGGAAAGGGTAAGCCCAAGAAGAAGAAGGCTTTTGGCGGACGGCGCAGCAAGTTCTGCAAGTTCTGCGTCGAAAAGTCCACGATGATCGACTACAAGGATGTGAAGACCCTGTCTTCCTTCACCCCCGAGCGCGGCAAGGTGCTGCCCCGGCGCACCAGCGGCGTCTGCGCCCTGCACCAGCGCATGCTGGTCGAGGCCATCAAGCGCGCCCGCAACATCGCGCTGCTGCCCTTCGCCACCGACTAGTCCAGCCTTACCCGGGAAGGGCCGCCTGATGGCGGCCCTTTTCTTATATGCATGAGCCTGATGGCTCTGGGTATCCTGCTAAGTATCCCTCAGAAAACCGGTGTGTTCATGGCGTCCCCCA
>JAFNAB010000200.1 GCA_017859955.1 Holophagaceae bacterium | reverse complement strand
TAGGTCGCGGGTTCGAGCCCCGTCAGCCCCGCCAGACAGAAAGGGTCCCGCAAGGGACCCTTTCCTGCGTTTCCCTTGATCCATGAGATACTTCCCTCCGCTAAGGAACCCCGATGAAACTGCCCCTGGTAGCACTCTGCGGACGTCCCAACGTCGGGAAGTCCACCCTTTTCAACCGTCTCACCCGCACCCGGGCCGCCCTGGTGCACGATCTGCCGGGCATGACCCGGGATCGCAGCTATGGCCGGGTGACGCTTCTGGACGATGAGGGCGAGGCCGCCGAGGTCTTCGAGCTGGTGGATACCGGCGGCCTTGACTTCGAGGGGGATGATGTCATCACCCAGGGCATCACGCGCCTGGCCCAGGAGGCCATGGCCGAAGCCCATGTCCTCATGGTGATGGTGGATGCCCACGACGGTCTGAACCCCGTGGACACCGAGATCGCCAATCGGGTACGTCGCCTCGGGAAGCCCTGCATTCTGGTCATCAACAAGATGGATGGGGTCAAGGGCGGCCTGCCGGACGGCGCCTTCTACGGCCTGGGCTTCGAGGAAGTCCATGTCATCTCCGCCAGTCACGGCGACGGCATGAGCGACCTGCTGGCCAGCATCCAGGAGAAGCTGCCCTTCCACCGGACGCCGGAGGAGGCCGAGCAGCACGAGCTGGCCGAGGAGACCCGCTTCGCCCTCATCGGGCGCCCCAATGTGGGCAAGAGTTCCCTTACCAACAAGCTGTTGGGCTACGAGCGCAGCCTGGTGAGCGAAGTGGCCGGGACCACCCGGGACACCGTAGACACGATCTTCAACGTCGAAGGGCGCCTCTACCGGCTCATCGATACCGCGGGTATCCGCCGCAAGGGCAAGACCCACGAGGGGGCCGAGAAGCTTTCCATCCTCAAGGCCAAGCAGGCCATGGCCCGGGCTGACGTCAGCCTGATGCTCATCGACGCCGTGGAGGGGATCACCCACCAGGATGCCGTCATCGCAGGCTATGCCCAGGAGGCCGGCGCAGCCGTGATCCTGGTGGTCAACAAGTGGGATCTGGTGGAGAAGGACACCTACACCTCCATCGAGTTCGAAGAGAAGATCCGCTTCGACCTGGGCTTCCTCAACCACGCTCCCATGATCTTCATCTCGGCCCTGACCGGGCAGCGGGTCTCCAAGCTCTTCGGCATGATCAACGAGGTCGCCGAGGCCCACGCCCGCCGCATCCCCACCGGCAAGCTGAACACCTTCCTGCGGGAGTCGGTCGAGACCATGTCGCCCCACGCCGTGGACGGCAAGCTCCCCAAGCTCTACTTCATGACGCAGGTGGGGGTCCGGCCCCCCTCCTTCGTCATCAAGGCCAACACGGACCGGGGCCTCCACTTCAGCTACATGCGCTACCTGGAGAACCGTCTCCGGGCCGAGTTCGGCTTCACGGGCACCCCCATCCGTCTGAGCATCCAGAAGCGCGCCACCGGGGAGGACGGACCCTCGCGGGAAGAGGCCAAGGTCCGGCGGATCCTGGATCCGGGCGAAGGACTCAAGCCGGGGCGCCGCACCATCAAGAAGCAGGATGCCGAGCCCGTGGTGCCCGGCCGTCCCAGCGCCCGCCACATCCCGGACGCCAAGCCCAAGCCGAAACCCAAGCCAAAACCCAAGCTGAAGACCAAGCCGGTCCTTGGCCGTAAGCGCTCGGCGGGGGCGGGGCGGAAGAAGACCTGATTCCACTGTCAGGGAACAGCGTGAAAGAAGAAGGGGTGCCCGATTGGAGCACCCCTTCTTTTTTTCGGTGGTTGGAAGAGCGCTTCAGCCCTTTACGCTGGGCTGCTCCAGGCCGTAGCCCATCTTCCGATTGTCGGCCTTCAGCAGGTAGGCGAAGAGCACGGCCAGGACACCGCAGGCCGTGAAGATCAGCATAGGCAGGGTGTAGTTGTAGGCCGGGCTGCTGGCACCCTCCACCACCCGGGTGCCGACGATGCAGTAGCGGTCCAGCACCGAGCCGATGAGGTAGGGCACGCCCCAGAGGGCCACCAGGTTCTGGAGCCAGAAGATGAGGGCGTAGGCCGTTCCGAGCTGCCGGTGAGGGATGAACTTGGGCACCGAGGGCCACATGGCGGAGGGCACCAGGGAGAAGCCGAAGCCCAGGACGATGGTGGCGGCCAGGGCCACCAGCCAGTTGTTCAGGAGGGGCACGGAGAAGATGACGTGGACCACTACCAGGAGGAGGGAGCCCAGGATCATGAGGCTGGCACCCTTGCCCTTCCTGTCGTAGTAGCCACCGAAGACCACGGTCAGGGGGATGGTGGCGAAGGGCAGGATGCTGGGGATGGCTCCGGCCCAGCTCTCCTTCACATGGAACTTCTGGACCATGAGGTCCGGGGCGTACTTGAGGAAGGGGAAGACGGCGGAGTAGAAGAGGGCGCAGAGGATGGCGATGTACCAGAAGCTCTTGATGCTGAGGATTTCGCCGATGTCCGAGAAGCGGAAGGGCTCTTCGGCCTCCTCGTCCAGGTCCGACTCCGAGGCGTCCAGTTTCCTGTCCATGGCACAGTAAAAGAAATAGGCCACCAGGCCCACCAGGAGCATGGCGAAGCCCACGAATATGGGGGCGCCCACGGAGTCCTTGAATGCCCGGGCGATGGGGTCGCTGAGGCCCAGGGCGATGGCCGTGCCGATGCGGGCGGTGCCCACCTGGAGGCCCATGGCCAGGGCGATCTCGTAGCCCTTGAACCAGCGGGCGATGATCTTGGTGGCGGTGACGCCACAGATCTCCAGGCCCAGGCCGAAGATGGAGAAGCCGAAGGCCGCCAGGAAGACCTGGAGGTTGAAGCCCAGGAAAGTCCCGGCGAAGAGGCCGGTGTCGTGGATGGCGAACCACTTGAGCCCGCAGCCCACCACCATGAGGACCCCCGCCAGGATGCCCGCCATGCGGGCCCCCAGCTTGTCCAGGAGAATGCCACCCAGCAGGAGGCCCCCGATGATGTTCAGCCAGGCATAGCCCCCGGTGAAGAAGCCGTACTGGGAGCTGGTCCAATGGAGCTTCTGCTCGATCAGGGGCTTGAGGGGGGAGGCCACATCGGCGACGTAGTAGCCGCAGAGCATGGTGAAGGACACGATCACCAGGGAGGTCCACCTGGCGGCGGCCGAGGCCCGGAGCGATTTTTTGACGGATTCGACCATGGATTTTCTCTGGGAAAAGGGATACTTGGAAACGGGCCCGACAGGCGGGCAAACGACTACCTAGTGTAGTGACATAACAAGGAGTGTCCCATGACCGGCAGTGCCAAGACAGTATCCAAGACCGGCATCGTGCTCGCGCAGAACATGCTTCCCCCCGATGCGAATGCGGCCGGCAACGTCCACGGCGGCACCATCATGAAGCTCATCGATAACGCGGCCTGGACCGTAGCCTCCCGCCACACCGGCATGAACGCGGTCACGGCCTCCCTGGACCGCCTGGATTTCCACTCCCCGGTCTACATCGGCAACCTCCTCATCCTGCGCGCTAGCATGAACCGGGCGGGAAGCACCTCCATGGAGATCGGCGTGCGGGTGGAGGCCGAGGACATCCGCACCGGCGAGGTGCGCCACACCGCCAGTGCCTACCTGACCTTCGTGGCCCTGGACGAGAACAAGAAGGTGGTCCCGGTTCCCCCCCTCATCCTCGAGACCGAGGAGGACCACCGGCGCAACGCCCAGGCCAACGCCCGCTATGAGGCCCGCAAGGCGACCCTGAAGGCCCGCAAGAAGGGCTGAGCCGTTCGATGGAAAAG
>JAFNAB010000008.1 GCA_017859955.1 Holophagaceae bacterium | reverse complement strand
GGTTCCTCTGGGGTGGGGTCTGGCTGGGGCTGGCTGCCCTGGGCCTGGGCGGGCTCGGCCTGCCTGTTCTCATGCCCTTCCTGGCGCTCCTGCTGGCCTACTGGGCCGAGCTGGCCTTCCTGAGCCTCCTGGGTCTGGTCTTCCGTCGGGGGACCCTCTGGGGGGTGCTGGCGCTCTTCCTCTGGGACCCCCTGGTGCGCTTCCTGCCGGGACGACTCCAGTGGTTCACCTTCATCCATCACTTGGAGGCGCTGGCGGGTCCTCCTTCATCGGGGCAGGTACGGGGGCTCCTGGAACAGGCCCCCATGACGACCTCAATCCTGGCAAGTGCCCTGGTGCTGCTGGTCTTCGGCGGAATCTGCTGGGCGCTGGCGGGGTGGAAGCTTCAAGTCACATCCATCGGACTCTCGGGCGGGGAAGGGGAAGGGTAGACTGTTGGGATGGCTGAACCGCTCTTTCGCACCACCACCCCCCAGGGCACCGAGATCCTGATCGAATCCCTCCCCCACGTCAGGAGCTGCTCACTGGGCTTCTGGGTGAAGCGGGGGAGCTGCCATGAGGGGCCCGGGGAGGAGGGGCTGGCGCATTTCATCGAGCACACGGTCTTCAAGGGGACCGAGCGCTACCCCGATCCCGAGATCCTGGCGGAGGCCACGGATCGGCTCGGGGGCAACGTGGATGCCTTCACGGGCAAGGAGACCGCCTGCTTCTACGGGAAGGTCCTGCGGGAGCAGCTGCCGGACATGGTGAACATGCTGGGGGACCTGGTGAGCACCCCCCGTTTTGACGAAGACGAGCTGGTGCGGGAGCGGGGGGTCATCCTGGAGGAGATCGCCCAGAGCGAGGATCAGCCCGACGACTGGGTGAGCGAGCTCTTCTACATGAACTTCTGGAAGGGCGGGGCCCTGGCCCACCCCATCCTGGGCACCCGGGAGACCGTGGGGACCTTCGATGCCGAGCGCGCCCGCGCCTTTTTCCGGGAGACCTACCGGGCTCCCAATCTCCTTATCGCCGCCGCCGGGGACATCGAGCCCCAGGCCTTGATGGAACTCCTGGACCCCGTGTTGTCCCGCCTCCCCGGCGGAGCCCCTTCACCTGCGGCGGTGCCCTGTGCCCCCACGCCCTTCCTGTTGAACGTGCCCCGCAAGGAACTCCAGCAGGCGAGCCTGGTGCTGGCCTTGCCGGTGGGCGGCCATCAGGGGGCTGATCGCATGGCCGTGACCCTCCTCAGCCATGTCCTGGGGGGGGGCATGTCTAGTCGCCTCTTCCTGGAACTGCGGGAGAAGAACGCCCTCTGCTACCAGATCGGCAGCTACCTCAGTCACTACCGGGATTCCGGCGCCCTTCAGGTCATGGCCAGCTGCGCCCCCGGCAAGGCCCGGGAGCTGGTGCAGCGCAGCGGGGCCGAGTGCGCCAAGCTGGCGGAGAAGGGGGCCACGGCGGACGAGTTGGAGCGCGCCAAGCTCCAGGCCCGCACCAGTCTGGTCTTCAGTCAGGAATCCACCAGCGCCCGGATGTTCTCCATGGCCCACCAGACCATCCACATGGACCGGCTGCGGAGCCTGGACGAGCAGATCGCCGAGATCAATGCGGTGACCCTCGAGGAGCTCAATGAGGCTGCCGCAAGGCTTCTGCGGCCTGCTTCCCTTTCGGTTGCGGCCCTGGGAACCCGCAAGGGTGCGGAGATCCGGAAGGCGGATCTGGGCTGATCAGGTTCCATCCGACAGGAGCGCTTGGCTGACCCTGGGGAGATGGAGGGTGAAAACGGACCCCTCCTTGGGTTGGCTGGTGACCTGGATGCTGCCCCCCAGGATTTCTGCGAATTTCCTGGAGAGGGTCAAGCCGAGTCCCGTGCCGCCGTATTTGCTGGTTGTGGAGGCGTCGGCCTGGCTGAACTCCTGGAAGATCCGGGCCACCTGGGATTTGCTCATCCCGATTCCAGTGTCGGAAACCGCGATGTCCACAAAATCCTGGTCTACCGGCGAGGGGTGGACGGTCAGCTTGATCCGGCCGTTCTCGGTGAACTTGGATGCGTTGCTGAGGAGGTTGTAAATGGACTGGCGCACCTTCTTGAGATCCGAGTGGATCACCAGAATGCTGGGATCCATTTCGATCTGAAGCTGGTTCCGGTTTCTGTCAATGAGGGGGGCGATGGTCACTGCGACCTCTTCGATGAGGTCCGGCACATAGATCTCCTCAAGGAACAGCGTCATCCGGCCGGCTTCGATCTTGGAGAGATCCAGGATGTCATCGATGAGGCCTATCAAGTGTTTCCCGGCTCGCTGGATCTTGGTCAAGTCGTCCAGCATATGGGCGGAACCGAGTTCCCGGATCTCCTCCATCAGCAGTTCCGTGTAAAGAAGGACCGCGTTCAGGGGGGTTCTCAGCTCGTGGCTCATGTTTGCCAGGAAGATGCTCTTCGAGCGGTTGGCCTCTTCGGCGCCATCTTTGGCCTGCAGGAGCTCGGCGTTCAGCTCCGATAGCTGGGCGGTCCGGATCTGCACCATATGCTCCAGTTCGTCATGGGCTTTTCGGAGCATGGCCTCGGCCTGCTTTCGTTGGGTGATCTCCTGCAGACTGGCCTCAAAGCCCTCCCGGTCAGGAGTGAAGCTTCCGCTGATCTGAGCCCAGATCTGCTGACCATCCATGCGATGCAGGGTGATCTCCCGGTCCTTCAGGTCCAGGTCCCTGGTGATCGGAGCGTCCTGCCTGAAGAGTTCCCTCAGGCAGTTGTGGACATTCTGGTTCAGAAGTGTCTCCCGGTCGGGATAGCCCAGGATCTCCACCATGGCAGGGTTCACATCCGTGAATGCTCCGGAGAGGCTGAAGCGGAAAAGCCCGATGGGCATGCGATCGAAGAGCCCTCGGTAGCGGCTCTCGCTCTCCAGTAGTGCTTTTTCCCGGGCCTGGAGGCGCGAAGCCATACCCTTGAAATCCATGGATAGTTGGCTCAGTTCCAGGAAGGTGTCCGCGGTGCTGGTAAGTTCGTCGACCCGGTGGAACTCGCCTTCGGTGACGGCAGCCGTTTGCATGCTGAGGCTCTTGAGGGGTCGCGTGATCCGTTTCGTGAGCTGCTTTCGCATCCGCCACCAAAGCAGGCCCCAGATGGCCAGCGAAGCCAAGAGAATCTCTCCTATGGTCAACAGGTAGGCTCGACTGAATCGGGCAATGGAAACCTGGTCGACCACTACCCATCCTGTCCTTTCAATCCGGGTTCCGGTGCCCAGAACCATACTTCCATCAAGGTCGTAGATGAAGGTTCCGCCCTGTGCACTGACCACGGGCAGGTGCTGGAGGTTGCCCCGCTCCTTGACTCGGTCCGCCTGGGGGTGGGCCAGCAGGGTTCCGTGCTGGTCTGCGATGAAAAGGAAGTCCATATCGGACTTGCCCTTCAATTGGAGGATCTCGCGCTGAAGCATGCCCAGCTTCAATTCGCCGACGACCTTGCCGACACCCGGAACGGTTCGGATGAGCAGAACCACTGGTTCGCCGGTCCGGACGGAGATGTAGGGGGGGGAGACGGTGAAGGGATGGGATTCACGGGTTTCCAGGACGCCGGGCATGTTGGAGAGGTCAAGCCCCTGGAATCGACCATCCTCGGGCATCAGGACGCTCACCCGGTCCTGTCGGTCGAGCAGATAGAGGGTTTCGAAGTAACCGTAGGACTCCCAGGTGCTTCGAAGGAATAGAGTGCGATCCGTGTGGGAAGCACCTGCCATGGCCTTGGAGAGGGTCGCCAGGAGGCGCTCACCCTGGGCCAGGT
This sequence comes from Holophagaceae bacterium, assembly GCA_017859955.1. Taxonomy (GTDB): domain Bacteria; phylum Acidobacteriota; class Holophagae; order Holophagales; family Holophagaceae; genus Holophaga. Next base: position 39,598 of record JAFNAB010000008.1, on the reverse strand, counting down.
GGTAGTCCACAAGTTGCGACACGGAATGGGTGACTTGGGATTGGTGGTTCACCTGGTTTTTCGCACTGTAGTAGCCCAGGCCAAGGATGGTCAGGATCTCCAGGCCCAGCAGCGGCAGATAGAGGTGGCAGAAGACCAGCCTCGAAAGAAGCCGGTCGACGGGGCGAGGAGGAGGGGGGGTGTGCATGGTCTGTGGCGGGCTGTGCTATCGGGACTCGAGATGGGGGGAAGTCAGTTTCTTCAGGACGATGAAGTGTCCCCCTCGAACCTCGCTCAGGTAGAAGGGGCGGTCTACATCCCCGAAGCGGTCCAGCGAAAAAGGGTCCATCAGCCCTTGGAAGTGCTGTGTCTCCAGCAGGGCCTCCTTCAGGCCATCCGACCTTCCTCGGCAACGCTTCAGGGCTTCTATCAGCACTTGTGCGGCTTCGTAGCTGAACACCGCTCCAAAGGAAGGGGGGTGGCCGAAGCGGCTTTCAAAGAGCGTCTTGAACTCCCGGAAGCGGGGGGATGCATGGTCGGGGGCAAAGGACTGCTCAATCTTCAACCCTTCGACCGCTCGGCCACCGCTTTGGATCAGGGTCGTGGTCTGGGCCCATGCGGAGGTGTAGAGGGGCACAGGCCATTTCATGACCCTTGTGCGCTGGGCAATCAGGGCCGTGTCGGTGTCGGAGGCGATGATCAGAAGCCCGTCCACTCCGCTTGACCGCAATCGCGCGAGCATGGGATCGAATGCGGGTTGGGCCCCGGCGGAGAATGCAGCCAGCTCCGCCTCTCTTCCGCCCTCGGCCAGGAAGGAGCGCCGGAATGCCTCCAGGTATGCCCGGGAATACCCGGCATTGTCCTCGTCGAAAAGAATTCCGAACCGTGTTATCCCACCCTCCTTCCTCGCATAGCGGGCGAAGATCGTGGCGCTCTCCTGGAAGGAAGGGTAGACCCGGAAGAAGAAGTCATCCCTGCCGCTCAGCAGCGGGCTGGAGACGGTCGGAGCGATCATGACCCTCCGGGCTGGGTTGGTGACCTCCAGGCCCGCGATTGATTGGGCCGAGGTGCTATGGCCGATAATGGCCACCACGCCCTGCTGGATCAGATCCCGGTCCGCCCCCCTGGCCCGCTCGGGGATGCCGGCGTCATCCCGGATGAGCAATTTGAGCATCCGTCCATGGATGCCCCCCTGTTGATTGCACTGATCGATGGCGAGTTGGGCGCCATTCCGTTCCTGGACCCCCAGTTCGGCCTGTTTCCCTGTCAACTGGGCTGAGAATCCCACCGGTATGGGCTTCTGGGAGCGGCAGTTCCATGCGAGGGCGCAGGTCAGCAAGGTGATTGCGAAGACCCCTGCCGAGGCCCATTGCCCCCTTTGCCCCATCACCCTCTCCTCGCTGATTTGCAACACGAACGTCAGTGTTCTGATGTCATCGGCGGGAGATGCCCTGGGATGATTTCCAGCGGGGTCAGGCCTGTCCCCATCCGTTCTTCAGGAAATTCCCCAGGGTCGCATCGCCCTGTCGAAGGCCCAGGGCACGGGCTACATAGCGGCCAATGGGGTCGGCCTCGAGGTTGACTTCGTCACCGGGGCGCATGGTGGCCAGGCGGGTGCTGCGGACGGTCTCAGGGATGAGGGCCACGGTGAACCAGTCCCGGCCGCAGTCCACCACGGTGAGGGAGATGCCATCCACGGCCACCGAGCCCTTGGGTGCGGTCATGGGGGCCAACTCCGTCGGCATGGAGAAACGCCAGAAGCCTTCGTCCCGGGGGCGCTCCAGGAGGCTGCCCACGCCGTCCACGTGGCCCGAGACCAGATGCCCGTCGAGGGGATCCCCCACCAGCAGCGCTGGTTCCAGGTGGATCATCGCTCCCAGGGGGAGGCGGCTCCAGGTGGTTTTGAGGAGGGTCTCCTCGGAAAGATCCGCCTCGAAGGCGTGCTCGTTTCGCGCCACCGCCGTGAGGCAGGAACCGTTGGAGGCGATGCTCGCCCCCATCTCAGCCCGCGCCAGAAGCTCGGGAGTTGCCGAAATGCGGAGCCTCGCCCCCCCCGGTCGGGGAGTGCGGGATTCGAGCTTGCCCAGGTGACGGATGAGTCCGGTGAACATAGTCTTCAGTATCCCATGGGATGGGCCGAGGGGAGGTATATGAAGCTCTGGAACGATGGCCGCCTTCGTCTCTCCCTCACGCGCCTGGGGGTGGAGTTCCTGCTGGCCATGCTTATTCTTGGGGCTCTGGCGGTCCGCTCAGGGAACAACCTGCTCTACCTCCTCTTTTCGCTGATGGTGGGCCTCTTCCTGGTGTCTGGCTGGGTCAGCCGAGGAGCCATCCGGGGACTGCGACTGACCCAGGTCATCGAGGGAAACCTGTTTGTCGGGATGGGGGGCGGTGTGCGGATCCAGTTCCAGGATCATGCCCCGAAGCGGATCCGGGGTCTTTCGATCCGTCTGGAGACCGAGGGGGGGCGTGTTGAATCCGGTTTCTACGAAGGCGGGAAGGGGGTGTCTGAGGGCGTGGTGGTGCTCCAGGCCCATCCGGAGCGCCGGGGCTGGTGGAGGCTGGTGGGCCTGGAGCTTCGCACCGGCTACCCTTTCGGGTTCCTGGAGAAATCCTGGCGCATTCCGCTGGACCAGCGCCTCCTGGTCCTGCCCCACCCCAGGCCCGGTCCCCAGCATGGGGAATGGAAGGGGGAGGCCTCCAGGCCCGCCTTCCAGAGTGGAAGTGGCAGTCCGGATGGAGCCCGACCCTTCCGCATCGGAGACTCGCCCACCCGCATCCACTGGAAGCGCACGGCCCGGAGGGGGGAACCCTGGGTGCGGGAGTTTGAGGAGGAGGTGACCGTAGGGGTCCGGCTACGCCTGGACCTGAGGGCCTGGCGGCCTGGGATCGCCTTCGAGCGGGAGCTGGAGCGCCTTTCGGGTGCGATCCTGCATGCCCGCCTCAAGCGCCAGGAGGTTTTTCTGGAGCTTTTCGGGCGCGAGGGGCGTCATGCCTACCAGGGGCGGGTGGCCAGTTGGCGGGCTTTGGCTCTGGCCCAGGCGGAAGGGAGTTGAGATGGAGGCGTCATGGGCCTACCCTTGAACCGCTTAGCCTGGAGTCCCCGTGTCCTATGACGATCGCTTCTCCCCCGAATGGGAACCCTTGCTGGAGGCGGCCTGGGAGGCTTGGGGCAATGCCTACGCGCCCTATTCGCACTTCAGGGTCGGGGCGGCCCTGGCCTTTCCTGGTGGGCAGATCGTGGCGGGCTGCAATGTTGAGAATGCCGCCTACCCCGTGGGGCTGTGTGCTGAGCGTGGGGCCATCAGTGCCGCCGTGGCCCGGGGGTTGAGGCGTCCCGGTCCCGTAGCCCTGGTGGTGGTTACGGAGGCCGAGTCCCTGACCCCGCCCTGTGGCGCCTGTCGGCAGGTTCTGGCCGAATTCTCCGCTGAACTGCTTATTCTGTTGGCCAATCGGCAGGGGCGGGTCCTCCACCGGCTCGGCGACCTGCTCCCCCACGCATTCACAGGCCGTCATTTGGGGATTCTCGACTAGGCAATCATCGCATCGCGTTTTAGAATCACCTACCGTTCCGAGGCGTCTCATGGCAATTGACCGCAACAAGATCACCAAGCAGGCTGAGAACTTTCTCGCCTCGGGAAGGATCGAGCGGGCCATCGAGGAGTTCCTGAAGCTGCTGGAGGACCGCCCGGACGACTTCAACATGGTCAATCGCGTCGGGGATGCCTTCCTCCAGGCAGGCCGGGTTCCCGATGCCATCGAGATGTTCAAGCGGGCAGGCCTTGGCTTCGAGCGGGGCGGCTTCCAGGCCAAGGCCAGCGCCGTCCTCAAGAAAGCCCACCGTTCAGCCCCCGGGGATGTGGATGTGGCGGGCCGTCTGGCAGATCTCTACCGCCAGACCAACATGATCAAGGACGCTATTGCCATCCATATCGAGGTCGCGGATCTCTTCACCAAGAAGGGCCTCATCAAGCGGGCCCTGGAGGAATTCGCCAAGGTCGTGGAACTTGATCCCAAGAACCTCAAGAACAAGGTGAAGCTGGCGGACCTGTACAACAAAGAGGGCATGAAGGAGCGGGCGGCGGGGATCTACCTGGAGGTGGCGGAATCCCTGGCTGTGGAACAGATGCATACCGAGGCCGGCCAGATCCTGGAGCGGGCCAAGGCCATGGTGACCATCCCCCAGGTCTTCCTTACCCAATCCCGTCTTGCGGTGATACAGAAGGATCTCGAAGCTGCAGCCGGGTACCTCCGGGAAGGGCTGGCCGCGAACCCCCGAAGCACGGAAATCCTGGAAGCCCTGGCTGAGGTCGAGATCCAGGCCAAGCACCCTGAAGGGGCTCTGGAAGCCCTGGGGCAGATTCCCCAGATGCCCGAGAAATCCCTCCTGCTCTGCGAGAGGGCCCTCCGGGACCTCGCGAAGGCCGGGAAATCGGAGGACGGACTGAGGTTCTATCTCCCCATCGGCCGGGAAATGGCCCGCCGGGGGCTCGGGGATGCTGCGGCGCACACCCTCAAGGCCGGTCTCCATGGGCATCTCAGCGCCGAGGCCTGGGTGCTGCTCGCTGAGATTGCTCATCAGAGCGGCAACCGTGCTGAGCAGATCGAGGCGCTCAAGCAGGCCCATGGGGAGGCCAGCGCCCAGGGCAATGCCTCCATGAGCGAGCGGATTGGCGAACAGCTCGCGGCCCTTGGCGTTGGAGCTGAGCAGATTGCGGAGGCCGCACCGAGCCGTCAGGTCACCTTTGCACCCGGCCCCGAGTTCGAACCCTCCCCCAGTTTTGAGGTCACCGAGGTCGACCCGGTTCGCCGCATGCAGATCGAGGCGCTTCAGCGGGATGCTGAGCACTATCTGCGCAATCGGATCATGGATCGGGCCCAGGAGTGTTTCCAGAAGATCCTGGAGCTGGACCCCGCGAATCGGGAGGCCATCACCCGGGTTGGGGACATCATCAAGAGCACCGGCAAGATGACCGCAGTGCAGATGCACTTCGTGAAGCAGGCCGAGCGTCTGGTGCCCCTGGGGCACCGGGATCTGGCCATCGAGCTTCTGGACCGGGCCGAGGCGCTTTTCCCCGGGTCCACCCGTCTTTACCGGAGAACCCTTGGGCTCATGGGTGCCCAGAGCGCCCCGGTCATGGATTCCGGTCCCACCCTGGTGCCCGCCATCGCCCTGCCAGCCCCCGTGGAGGAGGAGTCCTACCCGGACCACGCCCTTCCGGTTATTCCCATGGAGGCCCTGGAGGCTGTTCCAGAGGAGATTGAGGAGCTGTCGGCCATCGAGCCCGTACTCCCCCCTGAGTTCCCCGCCCAGGAGGAGGGCTTTGAGCTCCCCCTGGGCTTCCAGACCCCCACTCAGGAACTCCCCCCTCTGGAGGAACTGGAGGCGCCCCTGGTGCCCGATCTGGAACCCCAGGATGTGCCGGTCGAAATGCCAGTGCCGGAAGTGGAGCCCCTGGAACTCGAACCTCTGGAATTCCTCAAGGGGAGGGAGCTGCCCGTGCCGGAGGAGCCGGTTTCGGCGGAGGTGGATGAGGAACTGGCTTCCTCTCTTTCCGACATCGATTTCCAGCTCGATTACGGCAGTCCCGAAGAGGCCAAGCTGGAGATCGAGGCGTGCCTGGTCCGCTACCCCCGCCACCCTGAACTCCTGAACCGTCTGGAAGTGGCTGAGAACAGCCTTCGCAGGCTGGGGCGGGAGGCCAAGCCCCAGGCCAAGCCTCTGGAAGAAAGCGACTTCGCCAACGCCTTCTTCGACCTCACGGATGTTCTGGGGGATGGCCTCATCGACACCGGTGAAGGCGAGGAAATGCACGATGCCACCCATGTGGTGGAGAAGATCCAGAGTGTGGACGAGCTCTTCAACGCCTTCCGGGAGGGCGTCGAGCAGCAGGTCAAGGGCGACGACTACGACACCCATTACAACCTGGGCATCGCCTACAAGGAAATGATGCTCATCGAGCCCGCCATGGAAGAGTTCAAAAAGGCCATGCGGGACCCGGAGCGCACCCTGGAGTGCTGCTCCATGCTTTCCATCTGCGAACAGGCCCAGGGGAACCTGGATGCGGCAGTAGTGTGGCTGCGCCAGGGCATCGAGTCGCCGGGCTTCCCCCCCGAAGATAGCATCGGGCTGCGCTATGACCTGGGTGAAACCTTGCTCCTCCAGGGCCACAGGGATGAAGCCCTGGAGATGTTCCAGCAGGTCTATGAGATGGACCCCGACTATCGGGAAGTGGCCGCGCGCCTGGGATGATCGCCGCGGGGTGCTGAAAGATTCAATGCGAAGGGCGCAGAGGATGGCCGTAACCGGTCTTCTCCGCGCCCTTCGGTCGTCCTTTCGGATCAGAGTCTGAAGCGATCCTTCAGGCCCTTGGCCATCCCGAGGAAGACCTGGGATTGGGGGCTGTCAGGGTGGCCCACCACGAGGGGGGTGCCTTCGTCGCCGCCTTTGCGGAGGTCCAGATCGATGGGGACTTCTCCCAGGAAAGGGAGACCCATGCGGGCGGCGGCGGCCTTGACGGTGCCGTGGCCGAAGATCTGGGTCTCGGTGTGGCAGCTGGGGCAGATGAAGCTGGACATGTTCTCGACGATGCCCAGAATGGGCAGCTCCACGGTCTGGAAGAGGCTGATGGCCTTCTTGGCGTCCAGGAAGGCCACGTCCTGGGGAGTGCTCACCACTACGGCGCCACCCTTCTGGATGGCTTCCTTGGCGTTCTGCACCAGGCTGATCTGCACGTCACCGGTGCCTGGAGGGAGGTCGATCACCAGTACATCCAGGTCGCCCCATTCCACATCCCCCAGGAACTGCACGAGGGCTTTGTTGAGCATGGGACCGCGCCAGATCACTGGGCGGTCGTCATCAATGAGGAAGCCCATGGACATGAGCTTGAGGCCGAACTTCTCCACTGGGATGATCTTGCCCTCGGGGGTGCCCTCGGGACCGTCCTTGATGCCGAACATCATGCCCATGCTGGGGCCGTGGATATCCATGTCCAGGAGGCCGGTCTTCACCCCCTGACGGGCCAGGGCGCAGGCCAGATTGGCCGCCACGGTGCTCTTGCCCACCCCGCCCTTGCCGCTGCCCACGACGACGCAGTGCTTGACGGTGGGGAGGAGGTTGACGGTTTCAGCCTCCGGGGCCCTCTCCCAGGCAAAGCGGAGGGTGAGCTCGGCGGCTCCGGCCCGCTCCCGGAGGCGGGTTTCCAGCTCCTGGCGCATCACGGCTTCCTGGGGCTGGAAGACACTGGAGAGGCGCAGGTCTAGCAGGACCCGGTCTTCCTCCACCTCCATGCGCTGCACAGCCTTCATGGCCACCAGGGAGGCATTGGCCCCCGGCGCCTGGAAGGCGTTCAGCACATCGTAGATTGCGGCCCGACTGATCTTTCCCATGATGCCTCCGAGAACTACCAGTCTAAGCCCTCAGATGTCTTCGTCGTGATAGGTCCCGCTCAGCTTCTGGGTGACGAACTTGGCGCCGCTTACGAAGAGCAGGTGTTCGTAGGTCTTGATCTGACTGCTGAGGCGAGGGCCGTTGGGGTCCAGGCCACGGCGGATCACCGAGCCGTCGGGGCCCAGGACGCGCCCCTTGACGGTGTCCTGGAGCTGGAGTTCCAGGAGCTCCACCACTTGGGCGGCCACGATGGGGTCCACCAGGGGAAAGGCCACCTCCACCCGGTTGTCGAGGTTCCGGCTCATGAGGTCCCCGGAAGCCAGGATGGTCTCGGGTTCGCCATTGTTGGCGAAGTGGTAGACCCGGGCATGTTCCAGGAAGCGGTCCAGGATCGACACCACCCGGATGTTCTCGGAAAGGCCCGGGACGCCGGGGCGGATGCAGCAGCTGCCCCGGACGATGAGATCGATCCTGACGCCATCCTGGCTGGCTTCGTAGAGATGCTGGATCATGGGGCCATCGGCCAGGGCATTGCTCTTGAGGATCATGCGGGCCGGTTTGCCCTCACGGGCGTGTTGGCGCTCCCGGTCAATGCGGTCGTAGAGGGCCTGCCGGAAGGACTGGGGGGCGATGATGAGCCTGTGGAATTTGGGGGGGCGGGTGTAGCCCGTCAGAAGGTTGAAGAGATTGGAAAGGTCTTCCCCGAACTCGGGCCGCGCGGTGAAGAGACCCAGGTCGGAGTAGAGACGGCTGGTCTTCTCGTTGTAGTTGCCAGTGCTGAGGTGGCAGTAGCGCTTGATGCCCGAGGCCTCCCGGCGGATCACCAGACAGGCTTTACCGTGGGTCTTGTGGGTGGGCATGCCGTAGACCACGTACACCCCGGCCTTCTCCAGTCGCCGGGCCCAGGCGATGTTGGCCTCTTCGTCGAAACGGGCGCGGAGTTCGACGATGGCGGCCACCTGCTTGCCCCGCTCGGCGGCCCGCTCCAGGGCGGAAGCGATGGGGCTCTGGCGGCTCATGCGGTAGAGGGTCATCTTGATGGCCAGGACGTTGGGATCGTCTGCCGCCTCCCGGAGGAAGCGCATCACGGAGTCGTCGAAGCTCTGGAAGGGGTGGTTGACCAGGATGTCGTGCTTGGCGATGGCGTCGAAAATGGAGTGAGCCTGCTCGATCTGGGGCACCGGAAGGGGCGGCATGGGGGCCTCCTTCAGGTGGGGCAGGTCGATCTGGTCGTAGAGCTGCATCAGGTCCGAGAAGGCTGCGAATCCCTGGGTGGGGTAGAGATCCTCCGGAGCCAGCTCCAGTTCCTCGATGAGGGTGTCCAACAGGTTGGGGCTCAGTCCCTCCTCATATTGGAGGCGGACCGTGGCCCCGCGGCGACGACTGCGGAGATGCTCTTCCACGGTCTTCATGAGGTCTTCGTAGGGGTCCTCGTCCAGGGGGAGGTCCATGTCCCGGGTCACCCGGATGGCATTGCAGTTGGTGATGGAGTAGCCGGAAAAGACCTGATGGGCGAACATGCGGATCACGTCTTCCAGGATGACGAAGGCATAGCCGCCCTGGGGGCTGGGAAGCCTGAGGAAGCGGGGAGCGACCGTCAGGGGTACGTGGATGATGGACAGCTCGGAGACTGGAAGGCGCTCCTCCTCGAGGCGTTCCTCGGCCTCCAGTTCCGCCATCAGGACCAGGGCCCGGTTGCCCAGGCGGGGGAAGGGATGGCTGTTGTCCACGGCCAGAGGGGTGATGAGGGGCGCGATGGTCTGCTCGAAGTAGCCCTGGATGAACTCCCGCTGGAAGTCGGTAAGCTGGTCCGGCTTCAGGATGTGGATGCCCTCTGCCCGGAGTTGAGGCTTGAGGGTGTCATGAAAAATGGCGTGCTGCCGGGAGGACAGCCCATGGATCCGGCCCGAGATTTCGTCCAGGAGCTGGCGCGGGGTCCGACCGTCGGGGCCGGGCTGGGTGATTCCCGCGTCGATCTGCCGCCAGATACCCGCCACCCGTACCGAGAAGAACTCATCCCAGTTGCTTGAGACGATGGCCAGGAACTTGACCCGGTCCAACAGGGGAACCAGAGGGTCCTCGGCCTCTTCGAGCACCCGCTCGTTGAAGGCGAGCCAGCTCAGCTCGCGATTAAGGAAATCATCGGGGCGGGGAAGGATACGTGCCATGGGAACAGTCTGCCTGGGGACCGTGACTTGTGTGTGACAAGTAATGGAACTTTGAAAAACAAGGGAAACGAGGGTATTCTAACAGCTTGCCCATGACGGGCATCCGGGCCGCCAGGCCCGTCCCCAACGAGAGGGCCGCTCGGCGGCCAGGTAGGAGGAACCATGACTGAAGAAATCATCGTCGTAGCCAAGCGTGAGAAGGTCGGCAAGAATGCCACCCGTGATCTCCGCAATGCCAATCTGATCCCCGCGGTCATCTACGGCCTCAACGAGCCCACCGTGCCCGTCGCCATCAGCCCCAAGGTTGTGGCCCGCATCATCGCCAGCGAATCCGGCATGAACAGCCTGATCAACATGCAGCGTGAGGGCACGGACATCCAGCGCCACGTCATCATCAAGGATGTGCAGCGTCACCCTGTGACCGGCCGACTCTCCCACATCGACTTCCTGCGCGTCGATCCCACCCACAAGGTGCGGGTCAAGGCTCCCTTGGTTCTCAAGGGCAACTCCATCGGCGTCAAGGAAGGCGGCATCCTGGACTTCATCCACCGTGAAGTCGAGGTCGAGTGCCTGCCCGCCTTCATTCCCGGCCACATCGACATCAACATCTCCGGCATGCGCATCGGTGACACCCTGCGCGTGGATCAGGTGACCTTCGACAGCCACCTGACCATCATCGGCGACACCCACAACGTGATCTGCACCATCGCGGGCAAGCCCGTGGAAGAGGTCGCCGAGGCCGTGGAGGCTCCCGCCGCCCCCGCCAAGAAGGGCAAGAAGTAGTCGAATCCCCTCAGGGGAAAGAAAAGGGCCGCGAAAGCGGCCCTTTTTTTAGCTGGCGGCGATGGTGATCCTGCGGGGCTGGACTTCCGGTACCTTGGGCACCGTCAGGGTGAGCACGCCGTCCTTGATCTCGGCCTTGACCCCTGCGGCATCAACACCATCCGGCAGGGTGAAGGTGCGGGAGAAGTGGCCGAAGGTCCGCTCACAGGCGAAGACGTTCTCGCCCTCCCTGCGGCTTTCCGCCTCCCGTTTCCCGGCGATGGTGAGGCGGTTGCCCGTGAGGTTGATGTCGAGGTCTTCGCGCTTCACCCCCGGGAGGTCGGCGGCGAACACATAGCCATCGCCGGTCTCCTTGATGTCAAAGGAGGGGACGAAGGCGCTGAGTTCAGTCCCGAGGTCCGTGTCCCGGAAGGGGGCCCACCTCATGAAGTCGCGCATGAGCGCAAAGGGCTCCAGGGTGGTGCCGAAGGCAGGGTTGCGGGTTCCACGACGGATGAGGTTCATGATGTCCTCCGTAGAAAAGGGGATGACTGGCTTCTGGGGCCTATGTCAATCCGCACATATAATCTGCGTTCATGGCGCTCATGTGTCAAGGGGTGTTTTTCACCCAGAGGAAGAGCGAGGAACGCAAATCGCAAGGGCGAAAGGGGGTGCGTGGAGGCAGGGCGGAGCGGTTGCGCACCCGAGTGGCGGGAACCGGATGCGAGTCCTGCCGGGAGTGGCAGGATGGCCGCTTCCAAATAGCGTGCTTTGTGCGCGACCATTAAGGGGACATTTCAGGCATAATCGGAGTTTCGGAGCCGAGCAATGGATGCTAGTGCCTATTCGGGATTGATAATCAACTTCACTCCCACGGGTATCATTCCAACGCGTGAAATGACCCCCTATGTGCCACTCACTCCTGAAGCGATTATTCGCGATGTGGAAGAAGCCTGTGGGTTGGGGATCACGATGGTCCACCTACATGTGCGTGATGCGGCTGGGCAGCCATCACTGGACCCTGGTTATTACTCCGAGGTGATTGCTGGGATCCGCCGTTTTGCTCCGGATCTGGTCATCTGCGTCTCGCTGTCGGGCCGCTGCGGTGCCGATATCGCGCAAAGGATGGCGCCTCTCAACCTGGAAGGCATGGCCAAGCCCGATATGGGCAGCCTCACCCTCAGCTCGCTGAACTTCAACAGGATGGCCAGCCTCAACAGTCCGGACACCGTACTCCAACTGGCCCAGCGGATGCGGGAAAGGGGAATCAAGGCCGAACTGGAGGCGTTTGACAGCGGCATGCTTAATTACGCCCACTATCTGCTGCGCAAAGGCATCCTGGTGGGGCCGCAGTATGTAAACCTGATCGTGGGGAATATTGCCAGTGCTCAGCCCAAATTGCTCCATCTTGGTGTGATGGTCAATGACCTTCCTGAAGGGGCTCTATGGGCTCTGGGCGGAATCGGAGACTGTCAGGCTGCGATGCACATGGTGGCGATCGCTATGGGGGCTGGAGTGCGGGTCGGACTTGAGGACAACATCTGGCTGGATGCCGGGCGGACCCGGCTGGCCCGCAATATCGATCTGGTGGGTCGAATCCACGAAATGGCCGCCGCCTGCAACCGCCCTGTCATGACCTCCGGGGTGCTGCGGGCCAGGCTTGGACTGGCTCCAGGTCACGGCCGCTACGGCACGGCTGAATCCAAGCTGGAGATCTAGATCATGCTATGGCGAGACAATGCGCCGATATCCGGCCTGGAAGTTGATGTATTCGGGGGCGGTAGGGTCTTCCGGACCTTGCAACCCTTTCTGGAATCCGAGGGGATCCGGATTGGTTCGATCTACGATGATGTCGGCACCTTCGGATCCGCATGGGATCCAGCCGCTTATGCCGCGAGGCTCTCTCCTCCGCCCATGCTGTACTGTGTCGGGTACCAGCCCGAGGCTCTGCAGCGGATGGCGATTCGAGGCGGGCGCTACAGGAAGCTGGTCCAGGATGGGGTCCGTTTTGCCACGTACGTCTCCCCCCAAGCCCAGATCTCACCGGAATGTCGGATTGGCAATGGTTCAATCATCATGCCCAACGCATTCCTGCATTGCCGAGTGCAACTGGGAGAATGTGTCTATGTCAATGTGGGGGCGCTGATTTCCCATGACGGGAGGATTGCGGACAACGTATTCCTGGGGCCGAGAGCGACACTTGCGGGCGAAGTGTCAGTCGAATCGGATGTCTTCATTGGCGTGAATGCCACGATCATCGACATGATGACCATCGGCTTTGGAGCTTTGGTGGCAGGCGGTGCGGTGGTGACCTCACCTGTCGGCGCCCAGGTCCTGGTGGCGGGGGTGCCGGCCCGGGTGAAGAAACACTTGGGGCCCGAATCCGACGCTCCGGAGGCTCCATGAGGAAGGTCTGGACCACCCCTGCCTCGCTGGCCTGTTTCGGGGCACCTCCTGCTTTTCCTGCCCCTTTATGTGTCGGGCGCCCTCAGAACGGAAATCTTGATGATTTCTATGAACGACTTCGTGTCATGTTCGAGCAGAACTGGCTGACCAATCAGGGCCCCATGGTCCAGGAACTTGAAACCGTCATAGCCGAGCGTTTGGGGGTGCGCCACGTAGTCGCTTTCTGCAATGGGACGGTGGCCCTGGAGATGATGCTCCGTGCACTCGAGGTGGTGGGGGAAGTGATCGTTCCTTCCTTCACTTTCATCGCAACGGTCCATGCGATCCGCACGGTTGGACTGAAGCCGGTCTTTGTGGATGTCGGAGCCAACCATACCCTGGACCCGGAGGCTGTGGAGCGGGCGATCACACCGGACACGGTGGCCATCCTCGGGGTCCACCTCTGGGGGCAGGGCTGTGACCTGCTTCGCCTGCGGGAAATCGCTGACAGGCATCGCTTGAAACTGCTCTTCGATGCGGCTCATGCATTCGGCTGTTCCACGCTGGGGAAACCCCTCGGCGGATCCGGTGACTGCGAGGTCTTCAGCCTTCACGCAACCAAGGTTTTCCACAGCTTCGAAGGTGGCTTGGCGACTACCGATGACGACCTTCTGGCCGAGCGATTACGCTTGATGCGCAATTTCGGGTTCAGCGGGTACGACCACGTAGTCAGCGCTGGAGGCAATGGCAAGATGAGCGAGCCCGCTGCTGCCATGGCGCTGACCAACCTTAAAAGCCTGCCGGCTTTTATCGAAGTAAACCGGACGCTGTATGAAGCCTACAGGAAGGCTCTTCGGGGTATCCCGGGGCTCGCCCTGCTCGAATACAACACCGGTGATGTTAACAATTATCAGTATGTCGTGCTAGAAATCGATGCAGATCGCTTCGGATTGTCCCGGGACCAGTTACAGGGTGTGTTGAGCGCCGAGAATGTGCTGGCTCGCCGGTATTTTCACCCCGGCAGTCACCGCATGGAGCCCTACAGTGCCCTGGACCCTGGCGCCAGCGATCGTCTGCCCCGGACCGAATCCCTATGCGAACGTGTGCTGGTGCTCCCCACGGGTGCGCAGATGTCCGAAGCCGATGCCGGACTCATCGCGAGTCTGATCCACTTCTGCCAGGGCGAATCCGTGGCGATCCGGGCTCGCTGGGGGGGCACTCCCGAGGATCGCCGCCCTTCAGCCTCTGATACCCGCACGCTCACACCCTGCGATTCTCCGCGGATACTGGAGATAAGCCATCCCACCTGCATGGAGCAGGTTCCTCTGGTCAGCGTCACCATGAGTACCTACAACCATGAACCGTGGATCGCTAAGTCCATTGAAGGCATATTGGCGCAACGATGTAATTTCCCCTTTGAAATCATCATCGGAGAGGATGGATCCTCCGACAGCACCCTGGCGATCTGCCAGGAATACCAGAGGCGGAATCCGGCCATCATCCGGCTGGTCTCTGCCGAGAAGAATACGGGTTCCAAGGCGAATCTGCGGCGGATCTTTCAGCGGATCCGCGGTCGGTATCAAGCACTCTGTGAAGGGGACGACTGGTGGTGCGATCCGGATAAACTCCAGCATCAGGTTGATTTCCTTGAGGCCCACCCGGAATGCTCGCTGTGCTTCACCAAGACGCGCCGTGTCCGGGGGACCTCCGACGCGCTGGTCGAGGACGGTCTGGTGGGACCTCCGGATCGACGGCAGATTCTGGAACCTGAGGCCTTTATGGGAAGGTACCTGGCCCACACAAGCAGCCTGTTGTTGAGAACCCTTTCTGCCTACCCGGACTGGTTCTGGGATCCTCGGTGCCTGGGGGATATCGCCATCCATTTCCTTTGCATGGAAAAGGGCCCTGCGGGTTTCCTAGACCGGATCGCATCAGTCTATCGGGTCACCGGGCAGGGGATCTGGACTGGGAAAAGTCAGGTGGAACAGGCCTTGGCCATGCGGGACACCTTCCGATTGCTCCGTCAGCACGGGCGATTGAAGAGCTTGCCTTGGCAAGGCTTCTTGGAACGCCGTTGTCTGCTGGAGGAAGTCAAGCTGGGAAGGGCCATGCAAAAGGCTGGTCTCCGGAGGGAGGCAGGACAGCAATGGCGTCATATCTATGCGTCTGGAGACCTCAGGCGGCACCCGGGATTGTGGTGGAAAGCCTTCAAGCTCGCTGCCAGAAACCGATGAGTGACTGGATGCGATTCCCCCTGATGGCCGCGGTCCACGTGACTTCCCAGAAACTGCGAAGTCAAACCCTGAGCTGATGCTGTGACGACCCGACTTGTCATCTTTGCCGATCTGGAGAATGTCGCCAGCCGCGTGCTGGTGCCACAACTGCTGCGATGCCTGCAGGGGCGTTCCGATGTGGTCTGCGTCGGCATTGTGACGACAGACTACGCGGGCTATGGGGAGGCCCTTCGACACCATTGGATTGCGCGCGGAAAGCGACGGCTGCAGTGGGCTCTGGGGAGTGGTTGCCTGGAAAGGTCTCTGCGGGTTCGGCCTCTGCCCATCGAACGTCTCGCAAAGGCTTGCGGTGCCGCCGCTCTGGTGGCCCCAGGGGGTGACCCCAATCACTTCAGCCTGATCGAGCAATTGCAGCAAGGACTCAATGCAGAGGTTGCCATTAACTTCTACTGCAAGAAACGATTCAGAGAAACCCTCCTGGCCTCCTTCGCCATGACCGTCAATTATCACAACGGACTTCTGCCCCGCTTCCGGGGCCTGCGTGCGAGCAACTGGTCCATCTATGTGGACGAACTGGCCAGCGGCTTCACTTTCCACCGGATGGACGCCGGAATGGATACCGGTGGAATCCTGCTGGAAGGGCGTGTTCCCATGCTTCACTTAGAGACACCGGCTGACCTTGAACTGCGCAAGGCGGAGGCAGCCAGCCGGGAGCTGCCCCGGATCCTGGACGCGCTAGTTCGTCGCGCCCCGGGGCGGAGGCAGGTCGGCATGGGTGGAGAGCACACCCTCCAGGATTTCATCCGGGTGACCCAAGTGGAGGACCCCTCCGCTCTCTCCCGGGAGGAGTGGGTGCGGCGATTGCGGGCCTTCCTGCGCATTCGGACCAGGATCGCCGGGCATTGGCTCAACATCACCGGTCTGGCACCAGCCAGCAAGCCGGGTGCCCTCGGTTTCCGAACCTGCGATGGACACTGGCTGCGGGTCGTCAGCACCGACTTCTGGCCAGTCTGGATAACGCGCGCAGGAAAGGACTGATCATGACGCCTCCGCCCTTGCTGGGATATCGCCATCCAGGATATGCCGAATCCCTCTCCGCCTTTGGAACCCTGAAGTCCTTGGAGCACTCCGGGGGGTGGATTCTTGAGCGTTCGATCCCTGGCAGCTCCTACCGGGATGGCATGGGACTCTACCCGATGTTCTGCTGTGCCGATTGGTCCTCGCTGCCGACGGATTTGGAGCAACTGCGGGGTGAGGGACTTGTCAGTCTCGTTCTGGTCACAGATCCCTTTCTTCCGGAGAACCAGCGCACCGTATTTCGCTGCTTCGACATGGCCAGACCTTTCAAGATGCATTACGCCGCCGATCTGGGACGCTCTCCCGAGGGGATCGTCTCGAAGCACCATGCCAACGCGGCGCGAAAGGCTGCCCGGCGCTTGTCAGTGGAGGTCGCTCCTGACCCTTGGCGCTATCTGGGCGAGTGGGACGAACTCTACGGTGGCTTGGTTGAGCGGCACCGGATAATGGACTTGCGCCGCTTTTCCAGGGAATCCTTCCGGCATTTGCTGGGCCTTCCAGGAGTCTACCTCTTTCGTGCCCTTTTGGACGGGGAGGCCGTCGGAGCCCAGCTGTTCCTCTTCCAGGACGACATCGTCCACGCCCACCTGGCAGCCTTCACGGCGGAAGGCTATGCCCGGGGGGCATCCTATCTCCTTGACTGGCAGGCCTTGGAATACTTCCACGGGAAGGCGCGGCTGCTCAACTGGGGGGGAGGCCGTGACATGGACCAGAAGGATGGTCTTTCCTGGTACAAGCAGGGGTGGTCCACAGAACAGCACCCCTCCTACCTATTGGGCGCCGCGTTCAATGCCGAGCGTTATGCTTCCCTGGCAGGTTCACCGTTTCGGCCTGGCTACTTCCCGGCCTACCGATGCGGCGAATTCGGGTGATCTGCGGACGGAGATGAAACACCGTCGCAGATCACCCGAATTAATGCGTAGCTCCTGAGTTGGGATTCAGTGCCGGTAGGCCTTCACTTTGTCAGTGACTTCCAGCTTGGGGCCCCCGATCTGGTCGATGCAATCGGGGATGGCGGCAAAGACGGCATCAAGGCATTCCCGGATGGCCTTGGGCTTGCCTGGGAGGTTCAGGATGAGGCTTCTGCCCCGGATGACGGCGGTCTGCCGGGAGAGGATGGCCGTGAGGACGATCTGAGCTGATACAGCCCGCATGCGCTCTCCGAATCCCGGCAGCTCCCGATCCCCGACCGCCAGGGTGGCCTCGGGGGTCACATCCCTGGGGGCGATGCCGGTTCCCCCGGTGCTCAGGACCAGGCAGCAGCCTTCGACGTCGCAGAGTTCGCGCAGAGCAGCTGAAATCTGACTCTGATCATCTGGCACCAGTCGGGCGACCGGCTCCCAGGGGCCCGCCAGGAGGTCCTGGAGGGCTGCCTGGATGGCCGGGCCGCCGAGGTCCTGATAGACGCCCTGGTGGGCCCGGTCAGAAACCGTCAGGATGCCGATGCGCAGAGACTCGCCCATGGAAAGGCCTAGGCTTCCTCGGAAGCCACGGCGGCGGGTTCACCGCCCTCCTGGGCTTCGAGCTCGCCACCTTCGAGGCCACCGGCGTCGAAGCGGGCCGCAGGGAGGCCCATCTCGCGACGACGCTCCAGTTCCACCAGCTTCTCAAAGGCTTCCTTGTCCAGGAGCTCTTCCGTGACGGTGGAATAGGCGCTCAGCTTGGCGAAGATCTTCTCGGTGCGGGCACGGCCCTGGAGTTCCGCCAGGCTGCCGTGGCGCTGGAGCTCGGCCTTGAAGGCTTCCAGGGGCTGCTGCACCTGGTGTTCGGCCATGAAGTCCTTGACCTGGGCATCCAGTTCTTCGTCGGAAACCGTGATTTCTTCAGCGTTGCCGATGGCCTGGAGCAGGTAGCCGCTGCGGACGGCCTTGCGGGCATCCTCGACGCGGGTCTGGCGGTAGGCGTTCCAGTTGATGTTCTTGGGGTCCACGCCCCGGCGGGAAATGTGGCGGGCGAACTCGTTGCAGTAGTCATCCAGCTGCAGAGAGACCATGGACTCGGGAGCCTCGAAGGGGGTGATCTCCAGGAGCTTTTCGAGGATGGCGGACTCGAGGCGCACCACGGCATCGCGGTCGGCGGCAGCCTCCAGGTCCTTTTCGACGGAGGCCTTCAGGGCGGCCAGGTCTTCGTAGTCCCCGAGATCCTTGGCGAGATCGTCATTGAGTTCGGGGATCTCGCGCTTGCGGAGGTCCTTGAGGACCACTTCGTAGACCACGGCCTTGCCAGCCACCTGGGGATTGCCCGCCTCGGCGGGCATGGTGAGGGTGAACTGCTTGGACTCGTCGATCTTGAGGCCCAGGATCTCCTTGTCGAAGGGGCGCTCCTCGTTCAGCTCGATGACCTGGTCGGCGTAGCTCTGGGCCTTGACGCCCTGGGGCTTGATCTTGATGTCCAGGGTGGCGATGAGGCCGAAGGCGGCAGCAGCATCCTCGACGGGGACAAAGCGGGCGGCCTGCTGGCGCAGGGCCTCGAGCTGTTCCTCGATGGCGGCGGCGTCGATCTGGCGCTTCTGCTTGGTGAAGGCCAGGCCCTTGTAGTCCGGCAGGGTGACTTCGGGGGCCACGTCGAAGTGGAGGGTCAGCTTGCCTTCCTGTCCCTCGATCAGCACGGGGGGTTCAACGGCAGGCTGGGAGATGGGCTCGACACCGACCGACTTGGCGGCTTCCATGAAGTGGGTCCGGACCAGGTCGGTGGCGACCTCTTGGAGGATCTCCTTCTGGTAACGGCCCATGAGCACGGGCTTGGGGGCCTTACCGGGGCGGAATCCGGGGATCTTGACCTTGGGAGCCAGGTCGGCGATGACCTTGCCGTAGGCTTCGCTCACCTCGGCGGCGGGAAGCACGATCTCCACGGATTTGCGGGTGGCGCTCTGGTGGGTGATGGTGGCCTGCATGAAAGCTCCTGAATCACAGTGGACACGGGGTGGTGCGAATGGCGGGACTCGAACCCGCACGGGGTGAACCGCTGGAACCTAAATCCAGTGCGTCTACCAAATTCCGCCACATTCGCTAAGGTTGTATTCCTTCCGTGGTGCGCCCGGAGCGATTCGAACGCCCGACCCTCAGGTTCGAAGCCTGATGCTCTATCCAGCTGAGCTACGGGCGCACTACGAAACCGCTAGTTTGCCATGAATATCCTCGGGATTCACGTCCCAATCTGGAGGCTCCAGGCATCCTCGGCGGATTGGTCCCGGAGGCGCTGGGCCGCTTCCAGGGAAAGCCCTGTATTCAGGGCCTTGTCCCACTCCCCTGGCAGATCGCAGCGCATTACGCCAGGATCGTCCGTGCCGAGGCCACATCGGACACCGGCCGCCAGGAAGCGGGGCAGAGGGTGTCGGGTCAGACCCGGGATGAGGGCGTGGTTGGAGGTGAGGCACACATCCACTGGAATCTGGCGCTCCACCAGGAGCTCAAGGATGGCAGGGTCCTCCCCGGCCTTGACGCCATGGACGATCCTCTGGACCCCTGCTTCCAGAATGGCTTCCCGGATACCCGAGGCTGGACCATTCTCCCCGGCGTGGGCTGCCAGGCGCAGGCCGGCCTTCCGGGCTCGTTCGAAGACCGGCGCCCATTGCCGGAAGGGGACCTTTTCAAGGCCGCCCGTGGAGAATCCCACCACCCAGGGGGGCAGGTCCTCCAGCACCAGATCCAGCACCTCGTGGCCGTGATCAGGGCCGAAATGGTTCACAGCATCAATGATCACGGCGATGCGGACCCCCTGGGCGCGGCCTTCAGCGAGGCCTGCTTCCAGGCCTCGCCAGAGATCGTTCAGGGTGATCTGCTGGCGCTCCCGGACAAGCCAATGGGGAGAGATCCAGAGATCGATGCCCCGGGGGGCCTGCGCCCCGGGAGGGGGAAGGCGCAGGATGGCCGCTTCCAGGGCCGCCTGGACGGATGCGCGCGAGGTCAGAAATCCGCACGCGAAGACGAAGGTTCCGATGAAGGCCTCGAAGCTGTGGGCTTCGCCACGCCAGAAGGCCTCCGTGACATCCGGAACCGTCAGACCCCGGCTGGCCGCCTCGCGGCGAACCCACCCGGGGTCCAGGCTCCCCTCCAGGTGAGTGTGACGATCCACCCGAGGGGGGGGGAGGGCCACGCTACTCGTCGTAGTCGTCCATGTTCAGATCGCCGGGATCCACCCCTTCGGCGCGGGCACCGGTGATCCCGAAGCTCTCAACGATGCCGTCTTCGTTGGCGGCGTCGATATCCGGCTCAGCCCCGAAGTCATCCTCAATCTGGATGGCGACTTTCTCCTTCTTGACGGCCCTGGGTTTAGCAGGGGCGTCCTTCTGGCTGGTGCCGCATTTCGGGCACATGGCTTCTGGCTTGCCGAAGTCGTAGAACTTGGCGCTACAACTGAAACAAATCCACTTTTTACCTAAATTCGCCATGATCCCCTCTGTGTTCCTTCACAAGGTCCAAGGATTTACCACAAAGTTGGAAGAATGTCACGCAAAGGGGGTGAATTTCTCAGATCCAGGGTGCTGATCCGAGCTTCAGGGAGTCCCCTCCGCAAAGCTGCTGAACGACGGTGGAAAGGAAGATCCGGTGATGCCGTTCCAGGTCCTCACCGTAGCGTTCAACGAAGGATGCGCGACTGCGGTCCAGTTCATCCCGCAGCAATCCGTAGAGATTGCCACTGCTTCGCCCCTGTTCGACCTTCGCTGGAAAGTAGAGCTCGATGTCCCCCACCAGGACCCGGGCGCTCCGCTCGGCGTTGGCCCGCACCTTGGGGTCCACCGACGGGAGGGGAGGTACCGTCTCGGTGATGGGGTCCGGAATCTGCTGGGTCATGGAGGAGGGATTGGCCTCGGGGGGGCCAGAGCGATCTTCGTCCTTTATACCTGCGAGGTGGGAGATGCATGCCTCTGCGGTGTGGACCAGGACCCGGATTGCGTTGGGGTGGTCCAGGGTGGGGCAGAGCCCGCTGTCGGCCAGCAGCACCGCCACGGTTTTCCGGCGGAGCTTCAGGGGCAGGATGAAGACCGTGGACGCCTCGAAGCGGCTGAGGGGGCGCAGAAGGGCCTCGTAGGCCGGTCCTGGCTGATCCAGGCGATGGATACGCCCCTGGAGGAGGGCATCCAGTTCGGAGGGAGGGACCACCGGGGATCCCGGGCGGGGCGCTTCTGTTTCGAAGCCTCTCGAGGTATAGAGGCTTGCGATGCCCTGCTTGACCACGAAGAGGGCGCAACGCTCCGCAAAGGGCTGGATGGTCTCCAGAAGCCGTTTGAGGACTTCGCCTTGGCTCTGGGCTGATTCGAGAAGATCCAGCCCGTTCCCGAGATGCTCTTCGACGGGATTGGCTACTGAGGGTGGGGGAAGGGTATTGAGTAGATTTGTTATAAAAGAATTATCATTTTTGTAGCGATCGAGGCCCTCTGCCAGGACCGTATCCATCTGGGCCTTCAGGGCCAGATGATGGTCCTCCACCCATTTGTGGAGAACTTGCTGGAGGTTCGCCTTGGCTGCTTCCGTCATGAGAGATCCGGGGTGTGGTTTCCAAGAGCATATCAGGAGCGCCCTGGCTTTTTCGCGGCTTGAAGGATAGGATTCACGCAGTTCATCTGGAGCATCCGATTGCTTGATTTGACGATGCCACGCCGGTGGTGATGCAGGACGCCATGTTGCTGGCATCGTGGAATGGGAACGCGGAATGAGGGGCATGCGAGAGAAGATCGGCAAGTTCCAGATTCAGAAACTCATCGGCCAGGGCGCCATGGGCGAGGTATATCTGGGCCTGGACCCGGCCCTGGGGCGGGAGGTCGCCATCAAGACCATCCTGCCGGGCACGGCCTTCGGGGAGGAGGCCCAGGCGAGGTTCGAGCGGGAAGCTCGGGCCACAGGTTCCCTCAATCACCCCAACATCGTGACGGTCTACGAGTTCGGGGAGGATCAGGGGCTGCACTACCTGGCCATGGAATTTGTCCAGGGGGAGGACCTGGAGGCCCTGATCCGGACCCAGAAGTTCAGCAAGATTGAACTCCTCGAGATGGTGGCCCAGGTCTGTGAAGGGTTGGGCTATGCCCACGCCAAGGGGGTGGTGCACCGGGACATCAAGCCAGCCAATATTCTGGTGGCTGCCGGACCCAAGCCCATGGCCAAGCTCATGGATTTCGGGGTGGCCTTGATCAGCCAGTCGGAGCTTACCCAGAAGGGCGTCTGGATGGGCACCGTGAATTATATGGCTCCGGAGTATCTGGACACTGGCAAGGCCACTCCTAGCTCAGACCTGTTCGCCGTCGGGGTGATGCTCTATGAGGTGGTCACGGGCGGGCGGAAGCCTTTCTCCGGCGAGACGGTCACCACGGTGCTCAACGCCATCCTGAGGGCGGCTCCGGCCCCCATCGATCCCGATGAAGTACAGGACCTGCCCCCCCAGGTCCTTGAGGTCGTGCGGAGGGCATTGGAACGTCTGCCGGAGGAACGCTATGCCACCGCCGGGGAATTGGCCTCGGCCATCCGGGAGGCCGTCCAGCCCAGCGCTCCCGTGCAGGAGCCTGCTCCAGGTCCCCGTCCAGTCCCAAGGCGTCTCCCCACGGATAAGATCATCATCGTCGGCAAGGGCGGTCGGGCGCACTGCCTGAGCCTACGAGTGGCCATGCGCCAGGCTGAGCCCGGTGTCCAGATCCTTCTCCTGCCCGGGCACTACCGGGAGTCGGTGGTGGTGGACAAGGATGTGACCATCCAGGGCGACGGCGACCCTTCTCAGATCATCCTGGAGAGCCCGAAGGGCCCCTGTCTCACCCTCCAGAGCCCGAGAATCTCCATCCAGGGCCTGACCCTTCGGAAGACCTGGGCCCCAGGCAAGGACCCCGACCCAGCACCGGCGGTCCTCCTGCTCTCCGGACAGTCCACGATGAGTCATTGCGAAGTCCTGTCCGATTGTGAGCCTGCCATTTCCCTCCAGGGGAGCGGGAGTGCCTTGACCCTGAGCGAATGCAGAGTAGGGGGTGAAGGCTCCATCGGTATACAGGCCAAGGCCGGCGCCAGCATCACCCTTGAGGGGTGCACCCTCGTGGGCCACGGACAGGCGGAAGTCCAGGTCCTCGGAGCCAGTTCATTGACCATGAATCGTTGTGTCCTGCATCAGGCCCGAGGGGTCGGTGTCTGGGCTGATGGCGCCAGTCAGGTCACCCTGGAGGACTGCGAACTGGAGGACCTGGCAGGGGGCAGTGTGGAGGCCGATGGGGACAGCCGCCTGATCCTGCGGAGGAACAGGCTGCACGGCAGCCGCTTCGCCGGCGTGCTGGCCATGGACAAGAGCCAGGTCTTCATGGAGGACTCGGAGTTCAGCGGGCACGCTGGCTCGGGTCTGCACGCCACCGGTGGGGCCTCGCTGCACCTGAAGCAGTGCCGGCTTCATGACAACGGGGGGTTTGGCCTCTCTCTGATGGATCAGAGTATTGCCACCCTGGACGACTGCGACATCTACGCCAATGCCCATCCCGGGCTCCTGGTCCACCGGGGGGCCACGACCCAGCTCAAGCAGTGCAAAATCCACGACGGCCTCTCCTGGGGCATCGTCAGCTCTGCGAAGGGGCGGGGCGTGCTGGAGGGGTGTGAGATCTATGGCAACGTCCGAAGCGGCGCCAAGGTCGAGCCGGGGGGGAGCCTCCTCCTGGTGCGCTGCACCCTCCGGGACGGCCAGGATACGGGCCTGCTCCTCTTCGAGGAGGGCGAAGTCACCCTGGAGGAGTGCGTGGTCCACCGGAATGCCCGGGGAGGGATCCTTCTGTCCAAGGACGCTTCTGACCCCATCCTGAGAGGGGGCAATCGCATTGATGACGAACTCCTGCGGGTCGGGTCCGAGGGCAGCGTCGTAAAGCTCGCGCAAGTGCGGAAGTAGTCAGGGCACAAGCAGAAACCGGAATCAGCTCTCAATGCCCGCTAGGCCATCCACGGTGCGGATCCAGTGCTCTTCCTCCTCCTCCGAGGGAGGGCGGTTGGGCAGGGCCCGCGTATGGCTGTCCAGGCCCATCATCAGTGAGGGATCGGTGGTATCGCTGAGGAGCACTCCCGGGATGTCCCCCAGGTGCTTCAACAGCTGCTCAAAGGTCTGAGGGGCGGTGGACAGCTCGGCGAGGACCAGCTTCGGTCGGGGGCCTTCCCCGCCCCAGAGGGCCTTGGCCTGGCCGAGGTCCCGGGCCAGCTGCACCCGAAGGTAGCCGTGGCGCCCCAGGAGCTCCTGGACGGCATCCCGGGTTTCCGACGCGGCCATGATGAGGCCCAGACGGGTGGTACGCCGCTGGAGTGTGCGCAAAGGGCTGTCCGCCTCTTCGAGTTCGGGTGCACCCTCCCCCTCGTCCTGGGTCGGCTCATCGGACGTTCCCGAAGACTCTCTGGGTCGGGACGGCGCATCGGAACCGGGGCTGACTCGGGGGGCGCTGGAGGAACCCCTGGAAAGCTTCTCCCGGAAACTCAGGCAATCCGAAAGGACCTGGGCCTCCTCTTCTCCCAGCCCGCCAAACTCCAATCCCAGGATGATCTCAGAGCCCTTCGAGGTCAGATGGGCCACCTTCCCGCGCAGTTCCAGCAAGGGAAGCCTAGGGAGGTCCTGGAGGCGGAGGCGATCGAAGACAAGACCGATATCGAGGGAGCCTGCGTGGACCGGCAGCCGCATCTTGTCCTCAAGACGCACGAGCCTGTCCACCCGGAGCGCCAGGCCCCCCATGCCGATGTTGGCCAGGGGGCCCGCGACACCGACTCCCACCAGGGCGCCGGACTGGGCAATGACGTAGGCCGATTCCCGGGGACGGAAGGGCAGGCGAGGGTTCCTTCGCCGATCCGAGTGGAAGAGCTCCGAGGGCAGGTCGAATCGGTACTGGAGGTAGGCCTCCCGTCCCTTGAAGGTGGTCAAGCCCTCGTAGCGCTGGTCCGAAACCGAGAAGATCATGCGGAAGACCGCCCCCAGCGCCAGCTCGTGGGGCAGGGGACGGACCAGCTTAAGGATGAACTGCCGTTTTTCCCATTCCAGGGACAGGGCCACCGAAGCATAGGGAAGGGTGCTGGTTCCCTCCACCTTGATGGGGAACTCCGTGCCCTCTTGTTGAAGGGCAGTCATGCAGCTCCGGATGAGCTGCGGATCCAGGATGGGCGCTTCGCGCCCAGTCTTTCCACCCTTGGTCGTGTTCATGCTTCTTCCGGTCAGGCCCTCAGCCTAGCAGGCAGACGCTTACACGTTGAACAGGAAGTGCACGACATCGCCATCCTGCACGATGTATTCCTTGCCCTCGGAACGCATGCGGCCCGCCTCCTTGGCGCCTTGTTCACCCTTAAATTTAATGAAATCTTCATACGCTATGACCTGGGCCCGAATGAAGCCCTTCTCGAAGTCGGTGTGGATGACGGCAGCGGCCTGGGGCGCGGTGTCTCCGACGTGGATGGTCCAGGCTCGGACTTCCTTAACGCCAGCGGTGAAGTAAGTCTGGAGGCCCAGAAGACTATAGGACGCACGGATCAGGCGGTTCAGGCCCGGCTCGGAGAGCCCAGCCTCTTCGAGGAACATGGGGCGCTCCTCGGGGCTGAGTTCCTGGATCTCGGCTTCCAGCTTGGAGCAGATGGCGATGACCGGGCAGCCCCGTTCGGCTCCCAGCTTCTCCAGAGCTGCATAGTGTGGGTTGCCGTGGGGGTTGGGGATATCCCCCTCGCTGATGTTGCCCACCAGGAGCATGGGCTTCATGGTGATGAGGCAGAAGGGCTTGAGCTGGAGGATCTCCTCCTTGCTCAGGTCAACGGTGCGGGCCCATAGGCCCTCGTTGAGAGCGGCGTTGACCTTCTCCAGGACTGTCACCAGGGCCTGGGATTCCTTATTGCCGCTGCGGGCGGTCTTGTTATGACGATCCAGGGCCTTTTCGACGGACTCCATGTCCTTGAAGATCAGCTCGGTGTCGATGATGCCCAGGTCCCTGACAGGATCCACGGCCCCCTCGACGTGGGTGATATCCCCATCCTCGAAGCAGCGCAGCACCTGGACGATGGCGTCGGTCTCCCGGATGTTGGCCAGGAAGGCGTTGCCCAGGCCCTCGCCCTTGCTGGCGCCCCGCACCAGGCCGGCAATGTCCACGAACTCCTGGGCAGCAGGCAGGATGCGCTGGGGGTTGACGATTTCGGCCAGTGCCTCCATCCGGGCGTCCGGCACATCCACGACGCCGGTGTTGGGCTCGATGGTGCAGAAGGGATAGTTGGCGCTTGCGGCCCCCGCCTGGGTCAAGGCATTGAAAAGGGTGGATTTCCCCACATTGGGAAGTCCTACGATGCCGCACTGAACTGCCATGACGCCTCCGGGCCAAAGAATAAGTTTCCCAGACCGCGCCCTGGGATCAAGGGATCTATTCCGAAGTCCCTGTCACCTTCACTCCTCGGGTGCCCCTTGGGGGTGGCTGGTCGCTGATGTGGAAGCGCCCCCCTTCATCGGTCCAGCGGTAGAGGCGGGTGTTCAGGTTGGGCGGAGGGGTTGGGGCCGCAGGGGTGCTGGCCGCCAGGAGTGTCTCGGGGTTTTTGGCCGCTTTGGCTGGGCGCTCGTCCACCTGGAACCCACCATGCCCCTTCTTGAGCAGGGCCATGGATCCTGCGGCCTTGGGATCGGGCTGCACCAGCTTTCGGTGATACAGGTCCAGGACCCTGGGCACATAGGCCCGGGTCTCCTTGAAGGGCGGCACGCCGCCGTGGCGCTCCACTGCGCCTTCACCGGCGTTGTAGGCGGCCACCACCTTGGTGGTATCCCCCTTGAAGTGGTCCATAAGCCACCTCAGGTATTTCGTTCCCCCGGAGATGTTCTGACGGGGGTCGAAGGGGTCCACTACACCGAAGCGCTGGGCGGTCTGGGGCATGAGCTGCATCAGTCCGAGGGCGCCGACCCGGCTGCGGGCGCGGTAGTTGAAAGCGCTCTCGGCCTGGATGATGGCCCGGGCCAGGAAGGGGTCCACTCCCTCGGCGGCGGCAATCTCATCCACCAAGGCCAGCAGTTCAGGGCTGCGCAGCACCTTGGACATCTCCACCCGGCTCATGGCGAGTCGGATGTGACCCACGCCGACATGCTTCAGGATGAGTCCCTGGCCTCGGACGCTGGCGGGGGGCAGGTTGTTGATGACCAGGCCGCCGTTCCGATCGTAGTAGGTGTAGAGATAGACGGTTTTGGATGCACTGGCACCGGCCCCGGCCAGGGCCAGGGTGAGTAGGGGGGGAATGAGGTTTCGCCAGACCACGTCCTCAAGCATAACGCCTTCTTAAGTCTTGAGATTGCTCCGGACCAGGCCGGACCTATATTCAGGACACAGCCAAGGGGGGCTCCCATGGGTAGCCAGACCTCTTCCACTCGGGTTCGCCCCCTCTCCCGGAAAGTGCTGGGTCTGAGCATGGCCCCGGTGCTGTTCTTCCTGATCCTTATCTTCGGATTCATCGTTCCGCGGGTGGAACAGGCCATCCTCCAGGGCAAGCGGGATTCCATGCGCCAGGTCGTGGAACTTGGGGTGAGCACCCTCCAGAAGATGGATGCGGAGGTTCAGGCCGGACGGCTCAGCCGGGAGCAGGCCCAGATGAATGCCCAGTCCCTGATCGGGGCCATGCGTTTCGACAAGTCGAACTACCTGGTGGTTCAGGATCACGAGGGCTCCATCAAGGTGCACCCACGGGCTGAATTGATCGGGAAAGCCTCCAGTGATCCGGTTCAGGTGGCGATCCACAAGAAGTGGATCGAGGCGATCAAGAATCCCGAGGGGGGCCTGGTCGAGTACGAATTCTCCAAGCCGAACCAGAAAGGGCTCTATCCGAAAATTGCCTACGTGAAGGATTTCTCGCCGTGGAGCTGGATGGTGGGCGCTGGAGTATATGTGGACGATGTCCAGAGAGAGATCCGGCTCTTCCAGGTCACGATCCTGCTGGCCTCGCTGGTCGTGGTGGTTATTGTTGTCGGTCTTGTGGCCAAGGTCTCGTCTCGGATTGTGGCTCCACTGCGGCTGCTGGTGCAGGGGCTGAAAGAGAGTGACCTGAACCGCAAGCTGGAAGTCTCCACCCATGATGAGATCGCGGCTGCCGCGCTGGCCTTCAACGACTACAACGGAAAGCTTCGGGGGACTGTGCTTGAGGTCGGGACTTTTGCGGGCCGCGTCGCCTCGGGCAGCACCGAATTGGCAGCGTCATCCGAAGAGATGGCTCGCACGGTGGCGGATGTGGCCAAGGTCAGCGAGGACCTCAAGCATGCAGGAGACCAGGTCTTCCATGCCATGGAACGGTTGGCCAAGAACGTGGAAACAATGGTTGGACGTGTGGAGGCCAATGAACAAGGGAGTTCACAGGCCGTGAAGGAAGCGGCCCAGGGGGCTGAGGCCGGTCAAGGGGCCGCCCGGGGAATGGATGAGATCCAGGAGGTCACGGGGAGGATCTTCCAGGCGGTCAAGGTAATCCAGGACATCGCCCGGCAAACCAACCTCCTTTCCCTGAATGCGGCCATCGAGGCCGCCAAGGCCGGGGCCCAGGGCAAAGGCTTTGCGGTGGTGGCCGAGGAGGTGCGAAAACTTGCGGAGAGGTGTCGCACGAGTGCCACCGAGATCGAGCAGCTTATCCAGACGGCCCAGGGCACCGTCCTGGGAGGGGTGGAGAGCGTAAGGGTGACCCTGGAGAACCTTGGGGCCATCCAGAACCGGATTTCTGTCATCGCCTCGGGTATTCATGAGATAGGTGCCCTCAGTCAGGAGCAGGCCCGCACCAGTCAGGATGTGGGCCGCATGATGAACGAGACCAACCAGCGCTTGGTGCAGAACGCGGCCTCGACCCATGAACTGGCGGCCACGGTAGACGAGATCGCCCGCACCGCAGACGAACTCTCCAAGGTGGCTTCGGGCCTCCGGCACATCGTCCAAGGCTTCAACCTTTGAGGCACTCCTTCCAGAGCGGGCAATTGGGCCCTTCGCACTGCTTGGCCACATCCACCACGGAGCGCCGGGCATAGAGCACCGGAACGCCCTGCCGCTTGGCCTCGCCCCGCAGATGCTGCATGGATGAGTGCCCCAGGTAGGACGTCAGCATGAGGATACAGTCCAGACGCCTTGGGAGAGGTTGAGCCGCCTCGGATTCCTTGCGACAGCTGCGGTGAAGGATCTCGTCGGCCCCAAGGCTCCGCAGATAGTCGGTGATGGCATCCACCCGGTCTCCGCCCGCGATCAATACACACATGGCAGCCTCCTGGTTTTGAATTTAATGAGAATGTGTCTCAAAATCAAGATGCAATCTTAACGGAAATACGGGAGGTGCAGGTAGAATGGACCCCATGGTGGAACTCGACACCCAACCCTGGGACCGCCCAGCCCCCGAACGGGCTGGGCGGTTATCGATGTACGGGGTACTCCCCGAGGAGTTCACCGCCATGGGGGCACCGGGCCGCGGGGAGCATATCTTCGGCATGATCCAGCGCCCTTGGGAATACCGTGAAGGCTTTCCCCGGCTTTCACGGGAAATCCGGGAATGGCTTGCGGCGAATTTCGACACAGCCCTGCCCGAGGTGGCGGAATGCCACGCATCGGAGGACGGTTCCACCAAGCTGATGCTGCGCCTTGGGGATGGCGAGTGCATCGAGGCGGTGCACATGCCCCGGGTGGTGCGGAATCCTCGGGTGACGCTCTGCGTCTCCAGTCAGGTCGGCTGTGCCATGGGCTGTGCCTTCTGCGCCACGGGAACCCTGGGCATCCGGCGCAATCTCACCGCCGGGGAGATCGTGGGGCAGGTGCTGACGGCCCTCCGGAAGTTGGGGCCTGAACGTCCCCACGCCATCACCCTGGTCTTCATGGGCATGGGCGAGCCGCTGCATAACCTGGAACAGGTTCATAGGGCCATCCGCATCCTCAATCATACCAAAGGCTTGAATATCTCTACCCGTCGTATCACCGTTTCCACCTCGGGGCTGGTGCCCGGCATCGAGCGTCTGGCTTACCTGGAGCCCCGCCCCTGGTTGGCAGTGAGCCTCAATGCCACCACCGACGAGGCTCGCAGCGCCCTCATGCCCGTGAACCGGGCCTGGAACATGGCGCGTCTGCGCCAGGCTCTGGGGGCCTGGCCCCTGGGGGATCGGGAGAAGCTCACCATCGAATACGTCCTCGTTGGCGGCGAGAACGATACGCCTGAAGACGCTGATCGCCTGGCTGATTGGATGGGCGAGCTGCGGCGGGGTCACAATGTGAATCTCATCCGCATGAACGAGCACGAGGCTGCCTCCTTCAAGGAGCCAGCAGAAGCGCAGGTGGATGCATTCGTGGCGAGACTCAAGGCTCGGGGCTGCTTTGTCACGGTGCGCAAGAGCAGGGGGCGGGATGTCCAGGGGGCCTGCGGCCAATTGGTCAAGAACGGGAAGGACTCCGAGCTTCGGAGCGCAAATTGCTAGCCCAGTGTGAAGGAGGTCAGCGATGTCCAGCCAGGAACTGATCAACGAGGACAATCCCTACGGGCTGCTTGCGGAAGAGAATCCCGCCGCCAACCGTTACCAGCCCCCAGCAGAAAGATCCAAGGAAGATCCCTACTATCCGGACCCATACGCCTGAGGGGCAGCGCTCGTGATCGTTCTCAACCATGTGGTCAAGCAATACGGGCGGATGCACACCGCCCTGGCGGATGTCAGCTTCCATATTGAAGCCGGAGAGTTCGTCTTCCTGACCGGCCCCAGCGGGGCCGGGAAATCTTCCCTGCTCAAGCTGCTTTTCAGGCAGCAGGTTCCCACCAGTGGTGAGATCCGTCTGGCGGGGCACCGCCTGGGGGAGATGCCGGAAAAGGAAATCCCTGCGCTCCGTCGCAAGATGGGGGTGGTCTTCCAGGACTTCAAGCTCATCCATACCATGACGGTCTACGAGAACGTCGCATTCGTGCTCCGGATCATGGGCGTGAGCCACGCTGAGCAGAAGAATCGGGCATTCCGCGCCCTCAAGATGGTCGGCCTCCAGCACAAGCTATCCAACTTCCCGTTGCAGCTTTCCGGTGGGGAGCAGCAGCGGGTGGCCATTGCCCGAGCCTTGGTGAACGACCCCCTGGTGCTCCTGGCGGACGAACCTACGGGGAACCTGGATCCCGATCTGGCCCAGGAGATCATGTCGCTCTTCGAGCGGATCAATGGACAGGGGACCACGGTGCTGGTCGCCACGCATGACCGGAACCTGATCCAAAGGATGAAGAAGCGGGTGCTTGGGCTAGAGCATGGCCGTCTTTCCTTCGATACACCCGCTCCTTCAAGCATGGTGATGGTTTAGCCCCAGGTGGCTTCTCTCACCCCTCCTTGGGGGTTTCCAGGAGTTCCTGTACGAGGTCCATCAGATCCTGAGGGTTGAAGGGCTTGTGGATGATCTGGGTAACCCCCATGCGCATCATGCGGGTCAGCACTTCCTCATCGTGATGGGCCGTGATGACCACCATGTGGGCGGCCTTGAGGGCAGGATCTTCATGGCAGGACCGGGCGAGGCTCAGTCCCGGGCAGTTGGGCATCAGATAGTCGGTGATGATGATGGCGGGGGGATTGTTCCGCAGGGCGGTCAGGACATCGAAGATGCTGGTGGGGTCGATCTCTTCCACTTCGTGTCCGAGTTTGCGGATGCAGGTCGCGGCCACTGTGCGGGCAAGCCGACTGTCATCCACGATGCACACTCTGGCCACGGGGCCCCCCTGACTTTACATCTTAACGAACTGTATAGAATTTGCAGTGTTCTTCAATTGGCCCAGCGGCTGACGGTCTCCCATATATCGTCCTCTTTGGCATCGCCGTTGAGGATGATTGCAAAGACTCTCAATGACCCATCCGGGGTCTGAAGGTAGCCGCAGACGCTGCTGACTCCACTCAAGTGGCCGGTTTTGCAGCGGATGCGCCGACTCAGATTGGCGTCCTTCACCCGGAGCTTCCACGGCTCCCCGCCAATGATCTTGAGCGAATCAACAAACTCGGGGCCAACCTCGAAGTCATGCCAGGCGGCCCTGAGGATGATGGCCAGAGTGCGGGCGGAAAGGCGGTTGTCCTTGCTCAGGCCGGAGCCGTCGGTGATGGCGATCTTGTCCGGGCCCAGGTCCAACATGGCCCTGTAGAAGTTCTGGACCCGCCCCACGCCCCGGGGCCAGGAGCCTTCTCCGAAGCTTTTGAGCAGCATCTCCACCATGAAGTTGTTGCTGTGCTTATTGATGTCCTGGATGAGCCGCCGGAGGGGAGGGGAGGGGATGGAGGCCAGCTTGCGGATTTCCCCGCCTGTGGCTGGGCCCTCCTCAATGAGCATGCCGGTCTCCCGGAAGATCTTGGTGATGAGGCCGGCGGTGTGGGTATTGGGGTCCCTGACCATCCGCCCAGCCTCATCCCTGTTGAAGTTGGCCGAGAGGGGGAGGATGGGGGGGGTGGTGTTGAAGGAGGTGTTCTCCCAGCCGATGCCGTACATCTGGCCGTCGAAGGCACTCTGGTCCGGCTTGACCCTCCCCGTCACCCGGCGCACGCCAAGGCGCTTCAGTTCCTGCCCCAGCAGCCAAATCCGTTCCGAGGTCAGGAAGGGGTCTCCGTAACCCTTAACAACCAGATCCCCCTGCACCACGCCGTCCCGAAGGTCTCCGAATACTTCGGTCTCCAGTTCGGTGTCTGGTTTCCAGGTCTTCAGCATGGCGTAGGTGGACACCACTTTGGTGGTGGAGGCCGGTACGAGGGCGAGGTCGCTTTGGTACCCCTCCAACATTTTCCCGCTGGCGAGATCCCAGATGCCCACACTCGCCTGGATCTGGCGGGCCTGTAGGCTGGCAGTCCAGGTGGAGAAATCCGTGGCTGAAAGGGGAAGGGCAAGAATCAGGGCGGCCAAAAGGCCTTTTTTCAGTGACATGGAAATCCTGGAGCGCGTTACTTGGTCAGAGTCGTAGGCAGGGTGAGGTTGGTCCCGGGAATCCCGTAGATGTCATCCGCTGCGGAAAAGATCCAATCACTGTAGAGGGTCTTCCCCTGGTAACTACGGAAGCTGTCCCGGTTGCAGCGGCTTCGGATAGCGGCGATGGGAAGGCTGGTCTTGTCCCCGGAGGCTCCGGGTTGGACTGCGGTGACGATGTCCCACTGTCCGTCCTGAGTCATCGGGTCCTTGTAGAGCTTCCGCAGGATGCGTGGCTTCACCTTGAGGAGTGCATCCAGAGAGGTTGGGTACGCACCGGTCCTCTGTTTGTAGACCCGGATGGCCTTTGCAATGGCTTCGCCCCGGAAGATGAGTTCTTCCTCGTTTTCGCGTTGCACTTCCGTGATGACCGAAGGCATGGCTTTCCCCAGCAGGA
The DNA here is from genome assembly GCA_017859955.1 of Holophagaceae bacterium. Classification (GTDB taxonomy): domain Bacteria; phylum Acidobacteriota; class Holophagae; order Holophagales; family Holophagaceae; genus Holophaga. The sequence goes on along the minus strand of JAFNAB010000008.1, from coordinate 6,348 downwards.
TGCCCACCACCGCCATGGCGCCCAGGAGCATGGCGAGGATATAGCCCCTTTGCCCCCTTTGAGTGGTTTTTGATTCCATCCTGTCCTCCAGCCCCAGATTAACGCGTCCCAGGCCCTGCCATGGTGAGGAACTCCTGGGCCAGGGCTGGATCGAACTGGGTGCCCGCGTTGCGTCGGATTTCCTCCAGGGCATCGGTCTTGGACATGGGGGTTCGGTAGGTGGAGCCAGCGGTCATCACCTCGTAGGCTTCAATCAGGGCGATGAGGCGGCTGCCAATTGGGATCTCCTCTCCGGCAAGGCCATCGGGGTACCCTTTCCCGTCCCATCGTTCGTGGTGGTGGCGAATGATGTTGGGAACGTCGAAGGGGAACTGGAAGTCCTTCAGGAAGGTCGAGGCCAGGACCGGGTGGGCCCGGACCCGCTCCAGTTCATCCGGATCGAGCTTCCCCTTTTTCTGGAACTCGGGGTCCAGGAGAAGTGAGCCCACATCGTGGAGGATGGCCGAGATGCTGATGGCTTCAACGACAGAGCTGGGCAATCCGATGCGAAGCGCCAGGTTCCTGGCCAGCCTGGCGGTGTTCAGACAGTGCGTGCGGAGCCCCTCGGCGGACCCCAGAATCCTCTGGCTCACGGAGAGGAAGGCGCGATGGTAGCGTTCATGGAGCCTGGATTCCTGGAGGTGGCATCCCACAAGGCGTGCCATGCACCGGATGAAGGCCAATTCAGGTTCGCTGAAGGGCTGATCGGCAATGCGGAAGAGCATCAGCAGATCCCGCCCTCCTCCCTCCTCTTCCAGGACCACCGGGAGGCCGATCCGGAAGGAGCCATTGAGGGGTTCCTGGGCGGGGCTCTCCACCCGGGGAAGAATCCGGAGGCTTCCTGCGGTGATATCAGGGGTCTGGCTGGCGACGGTGGCCAGGATCTCCTGCTTGAGGGATGCCGAAAGGGGGTGGTGGCTGAAGACCAGGATCGGCCGGATCTCCGCAGGCTCCTCCATCCACAGGCCCACCGCCTGGAGCTGAAGCACCTGGAAGAGGGCCGACGCCGCCTCCCAGAAGAAGACCCGTTGTTCCGGCAGAAAGGTTCCAGCCAGGATCCTGCGAGGGCTCTCCTGGCTGAGGATGGGAACGCCGGCCAGGGTAGAGACCATGGCTTCGCTGGGAGGGGCTTCCACCGGGAGCGGTGGCTGGGAATCCTGGATCGTCTTTTGCGGAGGCTTGAGGGATGGCTCCCCTAAGGCTTCAGATAGTTCCTGGCAGATGGAAAGGGTCAGGGGAATGTCCCGCTCTTCGGTGTAGGGCACTCCGCGATCCCGATCCCTTTGGAGGAGGAGCCCGATCCACCTGCCACGATCATAGATGGGCGCAAGTATGAACCTTGCGTTCAGCGATGCCTCCCGGAAGGGGTCCAGTTCCGGGTAGGGGGCAGGGTCGTTGACGAGGAAGGGGCCACGTTCCCGCCTGGCCCATTGGATGAGGGGGTCCTCCCTCGACAGAATGGCGGGCGGCGTGAAATGTCGAGGCCAGCCGTAGTGGGAGGCCAGGTGGAAAGCGCTTTCCTCGGCGTCGAGGCAATAGAGAGCCCCCTTGGTACTCCCGATCTCCTCGAAGCACCGGTAAAGGATCTGAGAAGATCGGTGGAGCTGCGGATCGTGGGGATTCGATTGCTGGAGGGGGGGCATCGTGAAATCCCGGGGAAAGAGGTTTGGGTGAATCCTAAGTCATGAATCGCTATCTGTCACCCGGGCAGGCCGCTGGGTTCCAAAAATAAAGCCCCGTCCTGGACGGGGCTTCGTCTCGGAACGGCAGTGGGGCTAGAGCTTGTTCACATTGGCGGCCTGGGGTCCCTTGGGGCCCTGGACGATCTCGAAGCTCACCCGAGCTTTCTCTTCCAGGGTCCTGAAACCTCGGGTCTGAATAGCGGAGTGGTGGACGAAGATGTCGGGGCCGCCCTCATCCGGAGTGATGAACCCGTAACCCTTTTCAGCGTTGAACCATTTCACGGTGCCTTGGGACATGATGCCTTCTATCCTTGGGGTCTAGCCCCGGTTCCTGGGGTTGATCTCGCATGGTCCTTTCCAGGACAGGAATCCATGGGGAGCGAGGCTCCGTTGCGCCAGGCGACCCGTGGGGAGCGCCCGCCCGAACCGGGAGGTCTTATGCCAGTATCGGGAAGAGTTGGGCACAGCGTAACTGTGCATGGTGGGGCATTCAACGATAATTTCGTTGCGCTTCAGGCCTTCATGACGTTGGTGGCCTGAAGTCCCTTGGGGCCCTGGGCCACATCGAAGTTCACGCGCTGGTTTTCCTGAAGGGTGCGGAATCCGCGTTCCTGGATAGCGGTGTGATGTACGAAGAGGTCCGTGCCGCCTTCGTCGGGAGTGATGAATCCGAACCCCTTTTCAGCGTTGAACCACTTGACGATGCCCTGAGCCATGGCGACTTCCTAGTGCGATTGGCCTGGAAAGGATGGTTACGCTGATGGCCTCCTCCAGGCGCGGAAGCCTCAGTTCTGATATGTCTGGAGAATCTTGCCTAAAGTCTTTACCTGGAAATCGAACAAAGGCCAATAGAAAATGCGCTTGTCACTGCAGGCAAGCCTTCAGCTATTCAGGGCCAGAACCCTGCTTCGGAGTCCAGAACGCCTCGTGATTGACCTTGCTGGCCAGTTCGCCAGGGGCCTCGGTTTCGGCCAGGTGCTTCATGAAGGCGGCAAAAGGGGTATCCAGGGCCGCGATGATCGCCTCCTCTTCAGGCATCCATTCCCCCAGGACAAAGCTGTGGAGCGGGCGAAGGAAGGGACCGATGCCCAGGCGGAGGCGGGCCACCTCTTCGGTCCCGAGCAGTTCCATGATGGATCCCAGGCCGTTGTGGCCGTTGGCCCGTCCCTTCATCCGGAAGCGCCCCGTTCCCAGGGGCAGGTCTTTGTCATCGAAGAGCACCAGCAGGCGGCCGGGATCGAGGCCGACCTGCCGGGCCTCCACACAGACCTGGCCCGAGTGGTTCATGTAGGTGGCGGGCACCAGGGCCTGAATTCTGGGGGCAAGGCTGTAGAGGGTGCCTGTCTTGAACAGCCTCAGGGGGTCTGCGTTCAGAGCCAGTGCTGCCATCCAGCGCTGGAGCATGAGACGCCCCAGGTTATGGCGGGTATTGGCGTATTCCGGGCCGGGGTTCCCCAGGGGGACCAGGATCCAGGGCTGGTCCAAGGCTCAGTCCTCGCGGACCGGGCCCAGGCTCAGGCCGCGCAGGTGTTCGGGGACGGGGCTGGAACTGGTGCCTGAGGCCGGCGCTGTGGTCTGGGGTTGCGCCGGGCGGGGCGCATTGCCCTGCCCGCGGAGAAGGGACACCATCTGCTCAGAGGTGGCGAAGGGCTCCAGGCGTTCCACCTGGGCCCGGGTGGGGAATCCGGTATAGCGTGTGCGCCGGGGACCCCAGATGTCCACGGTCTCGCCACGGATTTCCGAGATCCTGGGCAGGGTCTGGCGGAAAAAGATACCCAGAGCTTTGTCCTGAGCGTCGATGAAACCCACCAGGTCGGTGTCCGGCAGCAGGCAGGGCTGTCCTTCCTTCCAGATGGCCATGAGCAGGGACCGTCCTTGTTGGGTGCGGAGGGACAGGAGCCCAGCGGGTTGTCCTAGCTCAGCGGGAAGATCCTGCTCCTGGGCCACACAGGCTGCCAGGAGATCACTCTGCCGCAGTTCCCGTTGGGGCTGGGCGATGGGGTGGGGGTCCTGCAGGTTGGCCGGGAGGATGGTCTGGCCGACGTGCTGGTAGATGGTGGCGGAAATGCGCTGGTCGCCTGCCCCAATGGCGGGGCCGATGGCATCCACCAGCTTGGGTAGGAGTACCTGGGGGGCGACCAGGAGGCATGAGTGGGCGGGGATGGCGATGAAGGTGTTCTGCCCGGGGAAGAGCTCCGCCCAGAGTTCCGGCAGGAGGATACGCGAGGCGTCCAGGCCATCCCCAAAGTTGCTTCGGTAGATGCCGGAAGGCTGCCTCTGGAAGGGCTTCCCCTGGCTGAGCTCTAGGAGGCGGGCCAGGGCGCGTTCTTCCAGGTCCTCCTCGGAGACGCCCCAGATGATCAACCAGGGGCGGGGCACCAGCTTGCCGCAGGCGAGAATCCGCTGGCAAAGGCCTTCGAAAAGGGGCTTGAAGAGAAATCCCTCTCGCTCTGCCTGCCAGTGGGGCACGACCTGGGGCAGAAGATCGAACTGAGCGTCAAGCCAGAGAGGGGGGAGGCCTCTGCCTGTGGATTGGAGTTCGGCGATGGCCTCAGCCCACTGGCGCCTTTCCTCAGCCTCGAGATGCTCAAAGTCTCCCTTGAACTCCTCCAACCCGGGTAGATCCATAGGGATCGCCCTTTCGGCAAAGAGCTCCTCCATGGAGGGCAAGGGGGCGCGTTGGGCCCGGGAGAAGAGTCGAGAAAGAAATGCCATGATTTGTATTCCTAGTGGATCCTCCATTTTGCCCCATTCCGCCCCATTCCCATTGGGCTATTCTTGGGGAATGCTAGTGTCGGATACTTTGAACAGGCCCCTTCGGTCATTGCGCTTGTCTGTGACAGATAGGTGCAATTTCCATTGCACTTACTGCAACCCCAAAACGGGGCGGGAAATCACCTTCATCCCCCACAGCCAGATCCTTTCCTATGAGGAGATGGAGCGGCTGGTGCGAATCTTCGTCTCCCTGGGGGTCGGGAAGGTCCGCCTCACCGGAGGCGAGCCGCTGTTGAGGCGGGACTTGGTGGCCCTGGTCTCCCAGCTTCGGCGCATACCGGGCTTGAAGGAGATCGCCCTGACCACCAATGGCTCTCTGTTGGAGGAGCAGGCCCTGCTGCTGCGGGAGGCCGGACTGGACCGCATCACCGTCAGTCTGGACTCCCTCAATCCCGAGCGCTTCAAAGAGCTCATGGACACTGAGCTGCCTTTGGCAAAGGTCCTCCGGGGCATCGCGGTGGCGCAGAAGATCGGCCTTGGCCCCATCAAGCTCAATTGCGTGCTCCAGCGGGGCGTCAACGAAGAGGACGTCATCCCTTTGGCGGACTATGCCCGGCGGGAGGGGCACATCCTTCGCTTCATCGAATTCATGGATGCCGGCACCGGCAACGACTGGCGGCTGGATCGGGTCGTACCCTCTTCCGAGGTCGCCCGACGGATACATGAGGTATGGCCTATTGAGCAGATTCCCGGTGCGGGGAATGCCGTATCCCAGGACTGGCGCTACGTGGACGGCTGCGGGGAGGTGGGATTCATTGCTTCCGTAACCCAGCCCTTCTGTCAGGGTTGCGATCGGGCTCGCATCTCGGCAGAGGGTCGTCTTTACACCTGCCTTTTTGCCCACGAAGGTCTGAGTCTCCGGGACGAGATGCGCGCCGGAGCCGATGACGAGGCCCTTGCCCGCCGCATTTCCACTCGTTGGAACATCCGGGACGACCGCTATTCGGAGCGCCGGAGCGAACTGACGGAGCGGCTGCCCCGGATCGAAATGCACCACATCGGCGGATAGCCGGGGTTACAGCATCTTCAGGGCTTCCTGGAGGCAGGTTTCCCAGGTCTCGTCCGGGGTCTCCTCGAGGTAGAATTCCACGGCGTTACCAGCGGGATGCGCTTCGGGATGGGCGCTCCAGGCGAGGAACAGGGCATCGAGTCCCGTGGCGTCGAGTCGGCTGTCCCGGTGCTTGTGGGACTTCCGGGCGCGATCCGTGTCCGGTCCGCGCAGAACCAGCCCCTCCCGCTGGGAGGCGTGGAAGGTGAAGGCATGGCTCCATACCTTTCCGATGAGCTGATTGAAGTGGAGATAGGCCCCATGGTTGGAGTAGGTGGCGTCCAAAGCCCGTTGAGGGCCCTGCCAGGCGGTGCCCCACCGCTCCAGGAGGGCTTCCGCGCGCTGTTTGTTGCTGGTGTGCCGAACGACGGAACTGGCGGCGAGGATGAAATCGGTAAGGACTTCCAAGGGGGCTCCCGAATGGAAAAGTGCAGCCTATCAAATTACCTGGAGCGGCGAACTCCGGAAAGCGGGAAGATTTGACACTGGTCTTCCTGAGCCCCTTCTCCGGGAAGAACGCTTCTACCTGTTGTTCTTTACCTTTTCCCTTCCCCCCCCGGGAATCCTCTGGTAAATGTTTGAGACTCCCATCCCCGGTTCGAGGTCGCCCATGATCAAGATCGATATTGCATCTGCCCTGATGCAGACCCTTCCCATCTCCAAGGCCACGGCGCTCCAGGTGGTGGACCTGCTTACGGACCACATGAAGAATGCCCTGTTGGATGGACATCGGATCGAGATCCGTGGCTTCGGCGTCTTCGAACCCCGCCCCCGCAAGCGCGGCATGGGCAGGAACATCAAGAC
>JAFNAB010000199.1 GCA_017859955.1 Holophagaceae bacterium | reverse complement strand
AAGGAAAACCCCCGAAACCTTTGATTTCTCAGGGTTTCAGGGGTTTCTTCTGGTGCACCCGGCGCGACTCGAACGCGCGACCTTTGGCTTCGGAGGCCAACGCTCTATCCAACTGAGCTACGGGTACCGAGCTATTCACTATGCCCGGTGCGGGGGCTTTTGGCAAGGTCGGCGGCCCAGCGGCGGCCGAGGGCCATGGCGGGTTTTTCAATCCAGGTGTGGGTGAGGGCGGCCAGGCCCAGGGTCAGGGCCAGGCTCCCCAGGAAGATCCATGGGGCGGGAATGCTTGTCGGCAGGGTGTGAACCAGGGCCTGGCTGGCGAAGGGATGCATCAGGTAGACGGAATAGCTCCAGTCGCCCAGGAGGGTCAGGGGTCGCTTGTAGCGACCTTCCGGGACTTCAAAGAATGCGAAGAGCAGCACAACCAGCGCGGAAAGTCCGGCGAAACGGGCGCGGTAGAAGCCCGTGAGGATATCAAAGTGGTCGTAGAACTGGGGGAGTTGCCACCAAGCGGTCAGGAGCAGGAGTATCCCCAGGCCCAGGAACAGCCTCCAGTGCAGCCGTTTGGGCGTCATGCTTCGAATGTGGGCCGCCAAGCCACCAAAAAAGAATAGGAAGGCGTGGTTGGGGATCTGGACGTAGGTGTGGAATTTGGTGTGCCCGATCATGGAAGCGGCCTGGACCTTGTAGAAGCTCCAGGGCACGGCCAGGGCGATCAGGGCCAGGGTGGCCAGGTAAAGGACTGCTTTCCGGCGTGTGGCCCAGGCCAGCAGCGGGAAGGCCATGTAGAAGACGTACTCGATGCCGATGGACCAGCCCCCTAGCACCAGGGCGTGGTTGGGGTGGAAGAGCCCGAAGGTGAGGGTGAAGTTCTCCACTAGCATCCTGGCCGAAGGGTCGGGGCCCCTGGCCTGGCCCAGGATCAGGTTCAGGAGCACCGCGACGTAGTAGAGTGGCGCGATACGGAAGAATCGCTTGATGTGGAAGCTCTGGAGGGCCTGCCGGTTCCAGGTGGTTTCGCCATAGATGTGGAAGAAGCAGAAGCCGCTGATGATGAAGAAGCCTTCCACGCCATAGTTGCCCAGGAGTGCCACCAGCCGGTTCAGCTCGGTGCCGGAGTCAAAGAGCTGGGTCCAGATGGAGAGGTGGTAGACGGCCACCGCCAGGGCCATCAGGCCCCGGAGGATATCCAGGGACTCGACCCGGGAGGAGGAGGGGGCAGCCTGCACTAGTCCCATTCCTTCCTCTGACGGGCCTGCTTGCGCTGCCCGATGACCTTCTTGGCCTCCACGCGCCGGATCTGGCTTCCCCGGGTGGGGCGCGTGGCGTGCCGGGTTACCGGGGCCTTCAGGGCCTCCGCAACGACGGCCTGGATCTTGGCCCGAGCGTCCTCAAGGTTGGCGGCCTGGTCCCGGGTGCGGGAGCTGGTGACGATCCACAGGCCTTCGGCGTCCAGCTGGTTGCGGACCCTGCCCTTCAGCCGCAGCAGGGCCCCTTCGTTCAGGCCTTCGATGAGGGCGAGATCCACCCGGAGTTCGATCTTGCTGGCCACCTTGTTCACGTTCTGACCGCCGGGCCCACCGCTGCGCACCGCCTTCATGCGGAGCGCCTCGGCGGGAATCCGGACCTGTTCAGAGAGGATGATGGGCTCGGCCATACCGGATCATGGCAGGTGCCCAGCCCCCTTCACAATCCCAGGCGCTCCCGAAGGCGGGGGGCGCCACCCCGGCTGGCCTCGACCTCTTCGCCTCCCATGAGCCGCACAATGGCTCTCCCGCCGGGGGCCGGCTTGAGGCCGAGCACGGCTTCCGGGCGGACCAGCAGGTGGCGGTGGATGCGCAGAAGGCCGGAGCCGGGGAAGGCAGACTCCACTTCGTTGAGGGAGGTCCACTGGGTCCGCAGGCGGCCCCCGGCGTGGGCCCAGACGACTTCGTTATCCACTTCGAAATAGGTCGTTTTATGGAGATCAACGAGGAGCAGGCCTTCTCCGGCCTGAATGGGGTAGCGCAGGGGCCCCGCGGGCACGGGAGGGGGTTGGGGCACGGCGGGAGCCCCCCGCTCCTCGATGCGCTGAAGCGCCCGCTCCAGCCTGGAGGCGGTGATGGGCTTAAGGAGGTAGTCGACGGCCTCGGTGTCGAAGGCCTCCACCGCATGTTCTCCGAAGGCCGTAGTGAGCACCGTGGGGATCTGGCCCCCCAGGTTCTTAAGGATGGCCAGGCCGTCCAGGTTGGGCATGTGGATGTCCAGGAAGAGAGCATCCAGATCGGGGTGCTGGCGCAGCCAGTCGTAGGCACCCTTGCCTTCGGCGAAGCTGTTGACCACATTGCAGCCAGCCTCCTCCAGCAGTCGGATCAGACGCTTCCGGCTCAGGGCCTCGTCTTCCACCACCACGACCTTCAGTTTCCGTGCGCTCATGCATTGCTCCCTGGGGTCCATTCCACCCGCGCTATGGTCCATTCTCCCTGTCTTTCAAGCGAGAAGGCACCTGCTACACCCGTCCAGAGCCCGAGGCGGGCCTCCAGATTCTCTAGGCCCACGCCCTTCCTGCCCCCTGGGCTCGGCGGCAGGCCTGTATTGGATACCTGGAGCGAAAGGGTGTCCCCCTCCCGCTGGCAGGTGATGTGAAGTTTTCCGCCGGTGTCCAGGGAGCTGATGCCGTGCTTGATGGCATTCTCCACCAGGGGCTGGAGGAAGAGAGGAGGGGCCTGGATCGCGTCTGCCCAAGCCGGCCAGTCCCATTCGACCTGGAGGCGTTCCCCCAGGCGCATCTGCTCCATGGAGAGGTAGGCTTCCACCAGTTTCCGTTCTTCGGCCAGCAGGGCCATGTCTGCCTTGCCATAGTCCGTCAGCATCCGATAGAGGTTGGCCAGGAGGGCCACCACCTCTTCCGCCGCCAAGGGGTCCTCATGGATCAGTTCGGAGAGTCCATTGAGGGCGTTATAGAGCACGTGGGGCTCCAGCTGGTTGCGAAGGGCCCGGAACTGAGATTGGCGGAGCAGGTCGGCGGTCCGGCGCTCCCGGGCTTCAGTCAGTTCCTTCTCGGCCAGCTCCCATCCGATGATCAGGGCAAAAGCCAGATTGATGAGCCCCAGCCCTTTTTCTGGGAAGGGGATGCGATGCCTGGGGGGCAGGCCGGCGTCACCCGGCCCTGGACCCCCGCCCCCCATGTCCATGGGGGGAGGCGGAGGGAAGGCCGTTTTGGAGGTGGCTTTCTCTCCAGGCCGGTGGGGCGGCATGGGCAGTAGGTAGTGTGTGAGCGTAAGGGTTGCCGCGATCCAGAGCAGATTGAATCCCAGGGCCCGGATAAAACGCCGGACGAAAAACCAGCGTGGGTTCCCCGAGATATTCCAGAGCCAGGGCACCGGGGCGAGGGAGACCTGGAGGAACAGGAATATGAAGGGGATGAGCAGATCGCCCAGCTGGACCGTGGTGGGATCGCTGAAGATCCGGAAGCCGCTGAGCAGACCCCCCACCAGGAGCACCATCAGGAGGTTCGACCTGTGGGTGATCCGGTTCAGAAAGGTTGGAATGGTGTTTTCTTGCCGCATGGATTAAACGATCCCATGGATAGGTGCGACTGAAAGGCCCTTCGGCTCCCAAGTTCTTCCAGTTTCGGTCAATGTCGTCCAGGGCGCCTCCATTGGTTTCTTTGGACCGCCCATTCGCTTAGGGGCGGGTGCGAACGCGGGAGTGTGGGGTGAAGGTCCCAGTGTCGACGGTGGTTTTGGGGGGGGTGGGGCGTGCTTATTTTGCCGTGTTGGGTTTAAATGGTGTAATTGTTGTGCATTGTTTGTTGA
>JAFNAB010000198.1 GCA_017859955.1 Holophagaceae bacterium | reverse complement strand
ACTCAGCCGCCCCCCACGAAGCGCACCACTTCTAGCTGATCGCCCTCCCGGAGCGGGGTGCTGGCGTGATCGGCCTTGCGGACGACGGTGCCGTTCAGTTCCACAGCGGTGCCATAGGAAGGCAGTTCCATCCAGGTGGCCAGTTCGGCAATGGTGGTCAGGGTTGGGGTTTCTGTGGCCTTGCCGTTGATGATCAGCTTCATGCCTTCAGTATCGCATCAGAGTGGCGGCCTGGAGTCCGCGCTCTATGTCACTCTTCAGATCCGAGCTGTCCTCGATGCCCACGGAGAAACGCAGGAGGCCATCGGTGATGCCGAGGCTGGCCTTGGCTTCGGGGGAGGCGGCGGCGTGACTCATGGTGGCGGGGTGCTGGATGAGGCTTTCGACCCCCCCCAGGCTGACGCCCCGGGTGATGATCTCCACGGCCTCGCAGAAGCGGCGCCCGGCGGCCAGGCCCCCCTGGAGCTCGAAGCTCAGCATGGCGCCGAAGTTGCCCCCCATCTGGGCGGCGGCAATGGCGTGACCGGGATGATCCGGCAGACCTGGATAGATGACCCGGGAGACCTGGGGCTGCCACAGGAGCCACTGGGCCAGGGACTGGGCGTTGTCGGCGGCCCGGCGGATGCGGAGGTGGAAGGTCTTGAGGCCCCGATGAAGCAGCCAGGCGGCCATGGGGTCCAGGGTGGGGCCCGTGAGCTTGGCGGTCTGCCAGCAGGCCGAGACGTCCGCATCACTCCCGGCGATGACGCCCGCCACCACATCCGAGTGGCCCGCCAGATACTTGGTGGCGCTGGATACGCTGAGATCGAAGCCCAGCTCCAGGGGGCGGGTGAAGGCCGGGGTGGCGAAGGTGTTATCCGCCACGGCCCGGGCGCCCCAGCGCTTGGCGATGGCCGCCACCGCCGCGAGATCGGTGATGGCCAGGGTCGGATTGGAGGGGGATTCCACCCAGACCATCGAGGCGCCCTTCTGGATGGCGGCCTCCCATTCCCCCAGGTCCAGGGTGTTCTCAACCCAGGTGATGCGCAGATCCCGGGTGGCTTCGAGGCGGCGCAGGAGCTGTTCGGTGCCCATGTAGAGTGCGGCTGGCGCCACCACACGGGAGCCGGGGCGCAGGAAGGTGTCGAAAACCGTGGCGATGGCCGCCATTCCGGAACTGCTGACCAGGGCCCGCTCAGCCCCTTCCAGGGCGGCCAGGACCACTTCCACCTCGCTGACGTTGGGATTGCCCCATCGCGTGTAGTAGGTGGAGGGCTCGATGGCGGTGGCGAATGCCTCGCCCTCGCTGTTCTCTTTCAGTGCGAACACCGAGGTCTGAAAGATGGGTGTGATCACCGCCCGAGTAGGGTTGTGGAGGCGACCGGCGTGGATGGCAGCAGTGGTGAAGCCCCAGTTCCTGGCGTCCATGACATGTCCTCGTTCAGGGTGTGAAATTGGATTGAAGGCTCAGGATAACAGCCCTAAAGCGACTAACGCCTTGAGTGAACTGGAAAAGAGCGTTACGCTGTTCAGTTGAATTCGGCCTTGATCCCTCAAGCTCAAGGAGGTCCGCATGATCGTGTGGGTCGCCAAACGCCTTTTGGGTCGTGTCGGGTGGGAAGTCCCTCCCCGTCTAGGCTATTGAGGAAAGCACTATGGATCTCCTGAAACTCCAAGCCCCCATCGAAGGCCAGCTCGCGTTGCTGGGCTTCGAACTGGTCTGCCTGGAAAGCGTCAAGGAGGGCCGGGACTCGATCCTGCGCCTCTACATCGACCACCTCGATCACAGCCGGGGGGGCATCTGCCTCGATGACTGCGTGGCGGCCAATGATGGGCTGGTCGCCTGGATCGATGTGGAATTCCCCAGTCTCCGGGAGGATCTCTCCCTGGAGATCTCCAGTCCCGGCGTGGAACGTCCCCTGGTGAAGGCGGATCACTTCCGTCGCTTCGCAGGGCGCCTCTGCCGCATCCAGACCCGCATTCCCCTGAACGGCCAGAAGCGGTTCAAGGGCTGGATCGGGGATGTGACTGAGGAAGCTGTCACCATTGAAGAAGATGGGGCTCTGAAGACCGTGCCCTTCGAGATCTTCCAGAAGGCCAGGCTGGCTCCTTTTGATGAGGAAAAGACCCCTAAACCACGGATCGTGGCCCTCGCCGCGACCCCCAAGCAGGCCGTCCCCGTAGAGAAAAGCGCGGACTGAGGAGGCAAGATGGCTCTCGTTGCAACCAGTTTCTTCGACAGCGTGAAGATGATCGCCGCCGAAAAGGGCATCCCGGAAGAGGATGTCTTCAAGGCGGTGGAGGAATCCCTCGTCAAAGCTGCGGAAAAGTATTTCCAGGGCTTTGACTTCTACGGCAACTTCCAGGCCCAGATGGACCGGGAGACCGGCGAGTTCCACGTCTATGCCCTCAAGCAGGTGGTGCAGGAGGTGGAAGAGGAAGACCTGGAGATCAGCCTGGCGGAAGCCCAGGAACTGAATCCCGAGGCCGCCGAGGGCGATACCCTCTGGCTGCCCCAGGACACCACCCAGCTGGGCCGCATCGCTGCCCAGGCCGCCAAGCAGGTGCTCGTGCAGAAGGTCCGCGAGGCCGAGCGCGAGCGGATCTTCACCGACTTTGCCGACCGCATCGGCGAAGTGGTGGTGGGTGAGGTCAAGCGCTTCGAAAAGAGCGCCATCATCCTGGAAGTGGACCGCGTCGAAGCCATGCTCCGCCGGAACGAAGCCCTGCGGGGTGACCGTTTCGACAAGGGTCAGCGCATCAAGGTGGTGATCTCCAGCGTCGACAAGAGCGCCAAGGACCCCCAGGTCCAGGTGAGCCGTGTCGATCCCAGGCTGCTGGTCAAGCTCTTCGACCAGGAAGTCCCCGAGATCCACGATGGCACCGTGGTCATCCGCAGCTGTGTCCGTGAGGCCGGTGATCGCGCCAAGGTGGCGGTCCACAGCCTGGATCCCGACGTGGATCCCGTGGGCGCCTGCGTGGGCCTCAAGGGCAGCCGCGTCCAGGCCATCATCCGCGAGCTCAAGAACGAGAAGATCGATATCGTCCGTTACGACGAGGATGTCACCCGCTTCATCGCCAACGCTCTCAACCCTGCCAAAGCCCTGCGTGTGAATGTGCTCGACCTGGAGCACCACCGGGTCGAGGTGGTCGTGGATGACGAACAGCTTTCCATCGCCATCGGCAAGCGTGGGCAGAACGTCCGCCTCGCCGCCAAGCTCACGGGCTGGAACATCGATGTCCGCAGCGAGGCTGAAAAGCGTCGCGAGGCCGAGGTGGCCATGGGCAATGCCCTGCCTGATATTGCTCCCGCCGTGGCTCAGGAGGAGGAGAAGGCCGTTTCCTCACTCCTCACGGAACTGGGCGCCATCGAGGGCCTGACGCCCCAGGTGGCAGAAAACCTTGCGGCCGCTGGTTATTCCGACGCCAAATCCCTGTACACTGTAACGGTCGAACAGTTACTCGCCGTAGAAGGCATGGATCAGGAATTGGCTTTCCGTCTGATCGACGCCGTCCACGAGCAGTTCGGAGAGTAACCCGCTGCTTTGGCTTTTTATGATTACCATTCGACCGAGGTACGCCCCTCCATGCTCCGCATCAACCAGTTCGCTAAAGAAATCGGCGTGACAAATCACGACGTCATCGACGTCATGGAGAAACGCCTGGCCATTCCTGGGAAGAGCCACAGCTCTAACCTCACGGATGACCAGATCTCCCAGCTCCGCCGCATCTTCGACGCCAAGTCCAAGGGGACGGAGGAATCCGCCCCCCTGGCTCTTCACCGGCCCACCGCCGCGGTGAAGATCGTCAAGGCCGCCCCCTCGCTGCCTGGACAGGCGCCCAG
>JAFNAB010000197.1 GCA_017859955.1 Holophagaceae bacterium | reverse complement strand
CTGGAGCTGAGCCGATCCTCCCTGGGCCACCAGCATGGACAGCCGGGCGCTGGCGTAGCGCATCGGGGCACCACCCTTCGGAAGGACGAAACCCAGGGCGTCCATGCCGTCGTCGGACTTGGTGGCCCCGGAAGCCTGGGACTGGTTGCCTTGGGCCAGGACTTGCTTGATGTAGCGGTTGAGGTCCCCGAGCACTTGCCCGGGATCCACACCCTCAGCCTCCCGGCGGACACGCTGCTCCAGAAAGGAGAGGGCGATGAGGGTCATGAAGGCTCCCGGCACCCCGTGGCCCGTGCAGTCCACCACCGCCCCGAAGAGCCCCTCGGGCACACGCCGGAAGAAGAAGCAGTCCCCGCCCACCACATCCCGGGGCTGCCAGACCAGGGCATGGTCCGCCAAACCAGCCTCCAGATCCTCCTGGGAGCTGCGCAGGTGGGAGCGCTGGATGGTGCTCGCATACTCGATGCTCTGCAGGATCTGTCGCGACTTTTCCGCCTCCAGGGCCTCCATGGATTCCATGAGGGCAAAGCCGTTGCCTAGGCCCGAATAGAGACCCTCCCGGGTCGTGATGAAGCCATCCTTCAGGACCTTGGGCCCCTTGGAGACGGCCTGCTTCACCAATTCCTCGATAGGGGTGTCCGAATCAATGATCAGGGGATCCTTGTCCATCCATGCGATGCAGGATTTCCGCCCGAAGAGCTCCCGGGCATAGGGCTTCGAGTATGCCTCCAGAAAGATGCTGCGGTTGATCAGGCCGATGGGGCAGCCATTCTCGTTCACCACCGCCAGGGCCTCGGCCTCGGCATCCTGAGTAAGGCACTGCCGGACCTCCTCATTGGTCATTTCGAATTCAACGGAAGGCACACGCCTCGCAATCTGGTAAGCCCGGGTGATCAGGGCCTTCCGGGTCGGCTCGGAGTCGCAGATGGACGAGACGGCCAGAAGGTCATGCAGACGCTCGATGGTGGTCAAGAGAGGTCCTCCTCAATGACCTCCAGCCTGCTGCCCCCCCAAGCCGTCCTCAAGCCAACTCGGTGCACCTTGTTTGTTAAAAGCATGTTTTCTCACATTATTACAAGCCCATAGGCCATCTATTCACACCAATATCCCGGGCAAGTCACACCGCAACCGTTCCCTGGATAGAGAACGGAGGCCCCATGTACCGAATGCTCATCCCTGCCCTAACCCTTGCCCTCATCGCCATCGGCTGCAAGCCTCCCGCCGTAGAGGCCCACCAGGAGCCCCCGGCGGCCTCCGAGAACCCGCCCATCGAAGAGACGCTCCTGGTGAGCCAGCCCGTCATGGCCCGAGTGGATACGGCCCTCCCTGGCTACCTGCCGGTAGCCGAAGCCCTGGAGGGCACCCTGGAAGTCGTGGGCTCCGACTCCATGGATCCCCTGGTGCAGCTCTGGGCCGAAAGCTTCCGCTCGATCTACCCCCGAATGGTTTTCAGGATCACCTCCAAGGGCTCAGGCACAGCCCCCAAGGCCCTCATCGCAGGCAGCTCCCAGCTGGGCTCCATGAGCCGCGAAATGAACGCCGAGGAACTGGCCCAGTTCGAGGCGAAGTTCGGCTACGCCCCGACACGGATCGTGGTGGCGGTGGATGCCCTGGCGGTCTACGTCAATGTCCAAGGCCCTGCCCCTGGTGGATTTCGGCGGCACCAAGGCCATGCTGCCCACGGTGGAGAACATCCTGGGGGCCCGTTATCCCCTGAACCGCTTCCTGTATATCTATGTCAACAAGGCGCCGGGCAAGCCCCTTCCCTTGCCTCTGAAGGAGTTCCTGATCTACACACTCTCGCGGGAGGGACAATCCGCCGTCTCCAACTTCGGGGCCATCCCCCTGCCCGGAGATATGGCCCGGATGAACCTCGGAAAACTCTAATCCCCGAGACCAAGTCATCCGATACCGCAGACACGCGGAGGCCGTCATGGAATCCCGAGACCGGGGCCCTTGCCCCAAGTGCGGCAGGAAACTGCTGGAGTTCAGCTATCAGACGCTCCGGCTCGACCAGTGTTCAGGTTGCGACGGCATCTGGCTGGATCCGGGTGAACTGGAGGTGGTGGAGCGCCTGCGTCCGGAGGCCATTTTCAGCCTGGAACTCGAGGACAAGTGGGCGCGGGCCCGGGAGGAAGAAGCAGGCCTCAGCCCCGGGGAGCTCGAGGAACGCAGACGGCAGGCCCACATGCGCTGCCCCGGATGCGGGGCCCACCTGGCGGAGGCCGAGGACCGCGGCATCCATGTGGACCGATGTACCCAGTGTGGGGGGGTCTGGCTGGATGCAGGTGAGCTCGATCGGGTGGCGGGAACGGAGCGCCTGATGGCGCGGCTGCACCGATTCCTGCACAAGTAAGGAAAAGGGGCTGCCCGCGCAGCCCCTTTCCGTTGTTCAGCCCCGCCGATCCAGGGGCACGTAGTTCCGGACATCAGGCCCGGTGTAGACCTGCCGGGGACGGGCCAGCTTCTGCTCGGGATCCTTGAGCATCTCCACCCACTGGGCGATCCAGCCCACGGTGCGGGGCACCGCGAACATGACCGTGAAGAGGTTGGCCGGGAGGTTCATGGCCCGGTAGATCAGACCCGAGTAGAAGTCCACGTTGGGATAGAGGTTCCGGGAGATGAAGTAGTCGTCGTTGAGGGCGGCCATCTCCAACTCAAGCGCCACATCCAGGAGTTTGTTGTGCCCCGTCACCTCGAAGACCTCTTCGGCGGTCTTCTTGATGATGCGGCAGCGGGGATCGTAGTTCTTGTAGATGCGGTGTCCGAAGCCCATCAGGCGGCCTTCCCCGCGCTTGACCTTTTCGATGAAGGCCGGCACGTTCTCGGGGCTGCCGATCTGCTCCAGCATGCGGAGCACGGCCTCGTTGGCGGCGCCGTGCAGGGGGCCGTAGAGGGCCGCGGCAGCGCCCGCCAAGGCGGAGTAGGGATCGGCCTGGGAGGAGCCGATGGTGCGCATCACCGTGGTGCTGCAGTTCTGCTCATGGTCCACATGGAGGATGAACAGGATGTTGAGGGCCCGCTCCAGCACCGGGTGGGGCTCGTAGTGGACCTCGGTCATGCGGAACATCATGCGCAGGAAGCTGCCCACATAGCTCAGGCCGTCATCCGGGCGGTTGATGGGCCAGCCCATGTTGTGGCGGTAGGTGTAGGCCGCGATGGTGGCCACCTTGGCGATCATGCGCACGATCTGCAGGCGCATGATCTCCGGATCCGTGATGTTGCGGGAATCCGGGTAGAGGGTGGAGAGGGAGGCCACCGCGCTGATGAAGACGCTCATGGGGTGGGCGTCGTAGCGGAAGGTCTGGATGAGGTTCTGGATGTTCGTGTGCACCATGGTATGGCGGCTGATCTCGAACTCCCAGGCCTGCCGTTCCGCCGCCGTGGGCAGCTCCCCGTAGACCACCAGGAAGGCCGTCTCCAGGAAGGTGCTGTGCTCCGCCAGCTGCTCGATGGGGTAGCCCCGGTACTGGAGGATCCCCTTGTCACCATCGATGTAGGTGATGGCGCTCTTGGTGGAAGCCGTATTGGTCAGGCCCGGATCATAGGTCATCAGGCCGAAGTCGGCGGTGTTGGCCTTGATCTGGCGCAGGTCCATGGCCCGGATGGTCCCCATGTGGATGGGAAGCTCGTAGGTCTGCCCCGTACGGTTGTCCGTAATGGTGAGTGTCTCTTTTGCCATGGCACCCCCTAAAGTGTCGATTGAAGCCTCTTGGCGACCTGGTCCAGGAAGCCCTCAGTGTTTTCGTAACCCTTGGCGGCGGGCACCACCAGGTTCACCAGATCCTTGGTGACGACCCCCTCTTCGATGAGGCTGATCACCGCACGCTCGAGCTTGTCGGCGAAGCCCACCACGTCGGGGGTGCCGTCCAGCTCGCCACGCTTCCGGATGGCGCCGCTCCAAGCGAATATCGAGGCCACGGAGTTGGTGCTGGTGGCGTTGCCCTTCAGGTGCTCGTAGTAGTGGCGGCGAACGGTGCCGTGGGCGGCCTCGTATTCGAATGCCCCGTCCGGGCTCACCAGGACGGAAGTCATCATGCCCAGGCTGCCGAAACCCGAGGCGATCATGTCGGAGAAGACATCGCCATCATAGTTCATGCAGGCCCACAGCATCCCGCCCGGGTGCTTCATGATCTGGGCCACCGCATCATCGATGAGGAAGTAGCGGTACTCGATGCCCGCGGCCTTGAAGGAGGCCTCGTGCTTGGCCACTTCCGCCCCGAAGAGCTCCTTGAAGCGCCCGTGGTACTTCTTGCTGATGGTGTCCTTGGCGGCGAACCAGAGGTCCACCTTCTCGGACAGGGCGTAGGCGATGCAAGCCTGGGCGAAGGAGACGATGGAGGCGTCGGTGTTGTGCATGCCCATGACGACTCCGCCGCCCTTCTTGAAGGTGTGGACGGGGACCTTGACCTGCTCCCCGCTCTCGGGGGTGTAGACCAGCTCCACCAGGCCGGGACCGGGGATCACACAGTCCTGGGCCTTGTAGATATCGCCATAGGCGTGGCGCCCGATGCTGATGGGCAGCTTCCAGCTCCGCACGGCGGGCTCGATATTCTTCACGGTGATGGGCTTGCGGAAGACGGTGCCGTCCAGGATGCTCCGCAGGGTGCCGTTGGGGCTGAGCCAGGCCTTCTTGAGCTTGTACTCGTCCACCCGCTCGGCGTCCGGCGTGATGGTGGCGCACTTGACGCCCACGCGGTGCTTCTTGATGGCCAGGGCCGCCTCGGTGGTGATGGCGTCATCGGTCTCGTCACGCTTGGGGAGCCCCAGATCGTAGTACTCCAGGTTCACATCCAGGTAGGGCAGGATCAGCTTCTCCTTGATGGAGGCCCAGATGATGCGGGTCATCTCATCGCCATCGAGCTCGACGATGGTGTTCTTCACCTTGATCTTGGTCATTTCGCCTCCTTGGCGTGGGCGAGGGAGCCGCCGGCCACCACGATGGCCCGCTGGCGCTCACTGAGTTCCACCTTCACTTCGAAGGAAGTCCCCTTGGTGCGGTTCTGGACGGTGATGGCCGTCCCTTCGACAATGGCCCTGCGGATGCCCGGAATCTCCAGACGGTCCGAGGCATCCACCTTGTCGAGATCGGCCTCGTCCTTGAAGATCAAGGGCAGGATGCCGAAGTTCACCAGGTTGGCGGCGTGGATCCGCTCGAAGGACTGGGCCAGGACTCCGGCGGGGGCGATGTGATCGGTGGTGATCTTGTCCCCCAGCTTGATGGAGGCCAGGCCCACGAGATCCGTCGGGTAGGGCTCGCTCTTCAGGGGCTCACCGATGTTGGGTCCGCGCTGAATCTCCACCGCAGCGGGGTCGGCGGTCTCCTCGGGACGGATGATCATCCGGTCATCCACCAGGAATTCCGCGGGAATGGAAACCTGGGGGTAGGCCATGCCCAGATCCCGGGGGTCCGTGATCCGACCGGTGATGACGGCGGCAGCGGCGGTTTCGGGGCTCACGAGGTAGACCTGGGCGTCCTGGGTGCCGGAGCGGGCCTCAAAGTTGCGGTTGGAGGTGCGCAGACTCACGCCCCCACTGTTGGGGGACTGCCCGTTGCCGATGCAGAAGCCGCAGCTGGGCTCCACGAATCGGCCACCGGCGGCCACCAGCAGGTCGAGGTAGCCGTCCTTGGTGATGTTGCGGACCACCTGCTTGGAGCCGGGGGTCACCACGAAGCTGACATCGGGGTGGGAAACCTTGTCCTCCAGCACCTTGGCGGCGGTGGCCAGGTCCCGATAGGAGGAGTTGGTGCAGGAGCCCAGGCAGACCTGCTGCACGGGAAGCCCGGCGATGTCCCGGACCCGGGCGATGTTGCCGGGGCTGTGGGGCAGCGCCGCCAGGGGCTCCAGTTCGCTCAGATCGATCTCGACGGTCTTGAAGTACTCGGCGTCGGCATCGGCGGCCAATTCGGTGTAGGCCTCCTCCCGCCCCTGGGACTTCAGGAAGGCCAGCGTGGTCCCATCGCTGGGGAAGATGGAGGTGGTGACGCCCATCTCGGCGCCCATGTTGGCGATGGTGGCGCGCTCAGGCACGGAGAGGGTCTTCACACCCTCACCGGCATATTCCATGATGCAGCCCACGTTGCCCTTGGTGCCGAAGATCTCCAGCATCTTGAGGGCCACATCCTTGGCCGAGACCCAGGGCTGCAGGGCACCCTTGAGCTTCACCTGGATGACCTTGGGACAGCTCATGTAGAAGGGGCCGCCCCCCATGGCCATGGCCACGTCCAGGCCGCCCGCACCGATGGCGATCATGCCGATGCCGCCACCGGTGGGGGTGTGGCTGTCGGAGCCCAGGAGAGTCCGCCCGGGCTTGCCGAAACGCTCCAGGTGGACCTGGTGGCAGATGCCGTTGCCCGCCCGGGAGAGGAAGAGGCCGTACTTCCGGGCCACGCTGGCCAGGTAGCGATGGTCGTCAGCGTTCTCGAAGCCCACCTGCAGGGTGTTGTGATCGATGTAGCTCACGGAAAGCTCGGTCTGGACCTTGGGGATGCCCATGGTCTCGAACTGGAGGTAGGCCATGGTGCCCGTGGCGTCCTGGGTGAGGGTCTGATCGATGCGGACGCCGATCTCTTCGCCGGGTGCCCAGGTTCCCTTGAGGATCCTCGGTTCCAAGATCTTGCGGGTGAGGCTCTTTCCCATGCAATGCTCCCATGCGTTTGAAGAAGGTGTTCTATGACTGCCTTGGCCGGAATCGGCCCCCCCAGACCCGCGAGCGTCGGGAAGCGAACCGGAGACTTAAGAGTAATCGTTTCTTTTCATGAAAAAAAATGACGAATCCATGACAAATTTGCCCACAAGGGATCTGGCGCCAGCAAATCCCTGGAAACAGGAATTTCCGCCTCACAAAAAAAATGCGGAAGGGGCGAGGACCCTTCCGCATTTCCTGGGAACGTGGTCTGGATCAGGGCCCGATGGCCCGGATCCCCTGCTCTCCCGTCCTGACCCGGTAGCACTCTTCCAGGGGCAGAACGAAGACCTTGCCGTCACCCACCCGGGGCGGCTCGGAACCAGCGTTTTCCAGGATGGTCTTGACCGCGATGTCGGCGAACTCGTCGTTCACGGCGATCTCGAGCTTCACCTTGGGAAGAAGCCGGATGGTGCCCTGGCTGCCACGGAACTGCTCCGTGAAGCCCTTCTGGCTTCCACAACCCCGGACATCAGACACGGTCATCAAGTGGATCTCCTTCTCGACCAGCGCGGCCTGAACCGCTTCGAACCGATCGGGCCGGATGATGGCGATTACCATCTTCATCGGATTACCCTCCTTATCAAATGTTGGTCTACTTCTTGGAGATCTTCACGGCCACGCCGGCAGGAGCGGACAGCGAGGAGATAACGTACTCAGGGTAGGCAGAGATGCCATGCTCGTGGAGATCCATACCATCCTCCTCGCCTTCCTTGGAGATGCGCAGGAGACCGACGGCATCCACAGCCTTCATGACGATGAAGGACACGATGATGGTGGCGGCGGCGATCACGAAGCTACCAATCACCTGAGCGATGAGCACCTTGAATCCACCGCCGTAGAAAAGGCCCGTCAGCAGGGTGGAGGTGTTGGGTGAAACGGGGTCACTGCCGATGGCGGAAAACTGGCCGGAGGCGAAGAGTCCCAGGGAAAGGGTGCCCCAGATGCCGTTGACGAAGTGCACGGGGACGGCACCGATGGGATCGTCAATGCGGAGATATTCCAGGGCATCAGTGGCCAGGATCACCAGAACGCCCGCCACACCGCCGATGATGATGGAGCCGAAGGGGCTGACCCAGTAGCAGGGGCAGGTGATGGCCACCAGGCCCGCCAGGAAGCCGTTGGTGATGGAACCCGCATCCCACTTCCCGGTGCGATAGAAGACGAAAGACACAGAAGTCAGGCCAGCGGCGCAGGCAGCCAGGGTGGTGTTGGCGGCCACGCGGCCGATGCCCTGGAAGTCCATGGCGGACAGGGTGCTGCCGGGGTTGAAGCCATACCAGCCGAACCAGAGGAAGAGTCCACCCACCACGGCGATGGTCAGATCGTGGGGCAGCATGGGGCCGCCGCCATCCCGCTTGAACTTGCGGCCGATCCGGGGACCGAGGACGATAGCACCCACAAGGGCCACGGCGCCACCAATGGTGTGGACGACGGTGGAACCGGCGAAGTCATGGAAGTTCATGCCGAGAGACGCCAGGAACTTGCCTTCACTGCCCATGGTGGCCAGGAAGCCGTCCGGACCCCAGGCCCAGTGGCCCGCGATGGGGTAGATGAATCCGGAAACCGCGATGCTGTAAAGGATGTCGCCCACAAAGCCGGTGCGGCCGACCATGGCGCCCGAGGTGATGGTGGAGGCACAATCCGCGAAGGCGAACTGGAAGAGCCAGTGGGCCAGGATGGGGATACCCGTGGCACCGAAGGTCGCCGGAGTATTCTTCAGGAAGAACCAGTGGGTGCCAATGAAGCCGTTGCCCTCGCTGAACATGAAGGCATAACCGAAGGCCCAGAAGAGGATGCCGCAGAGGCAGGTGTCAAAGACACATTCCACCAGCACGTTCACCGTTTCCCGGGAA
>JAFNAB010000196.1 GCA_017859955.1 Holophagaceae bacterium | reverse complement strand
ATCTCCTCCCACTCGAAGCGGTGGCTGATCAGGGGGCGGATGTCGAGGGCCCCGAACTTGATGAGGTTCAGGAAGACCCGGATATCCTCGTCACTGGTCCAGGTGTCGGAGTTGACGTAGCGGGTGAGGTGGTCGGCCATGACCGGGGGCCACTCGCCCTTGATGGTCAGGTCGGCCCGGCGCAGGGCAAAGGGCTTGGAATTGATGTAGCCGCCGATGAGGGTGGCGCCCTTCTGCATCAGGTTGTTGTCGTACTGGGGGGCGTCTCCTCCGTGGACCTGGGACATCATCATGACCCGGCCGCGCTCGGAGACCAGCTCGAAGGCCTGATCCAGGGGCTTGCGGGCGCCGGTGGCCTCGAAGATCACGGGGATGCCGCCCCAGCCGATGCTTTCGATCACGCGTTCCAGCTCACCGGGCTGGGTCTTGGGGTTGATGGCGTACTGGACGCCCATCTTGCGGGCGTTGTCGAGGCGGCGGTCGTCGAGATCGGTGACGATGAGGGGCATGGCGCCGGCGAGGCGGGCCAGCTGGGCCGTGATGGCGCCCACGAGGCCCTGACCCATAACCAGGGTGGGCTCGCCGAGCTTGATGCCGGTGCGGCGGATGGCATACATGCCGGTGTGGGCCAGATTGAAGAAGGCGGCCTGCTGCATATCGATGCCGTGGGGTGCAGGCGTGCAGTTCTTCACATCCATGAGGAGAAATTGGGCGTGCTGGCCGGTGGTGACGACGGGATCGCCCACCTTGAGCTCGGTGACATCGGGGCCGACTTCGATGACGCGGGCAGCCATGCTGTAGCCGATGGGCTGGGGCAGCGGCACGATGTGGTTGCCCATGAGAGCGTTCTCGGTGCCCATGCTGATGGTACTGTATTCAGCCTCGAGCAGGACCTGGCCAGGGCCAGGGGCGGCCAGTTCCTTGGTCTTCAAGACGACTTTGCCGGGTTCGGCGACGGCATATTGGGTGATCATTCTTCCATCTCCTCTGGGCTTCAATAGAGTGGACTTGCGTGGTGTTGACAGAAAAAAGCGGCCCGCACTCATACCGATACGGGCCGCCACATACCTGCTGGTAATTTTGGACCCTTAGGCCTGGATGCTGGCCCCGATCTTGCGATCGGCGAGCTTGCCCATGCCCAGGGCGGCCACGGCGCCAATGAGGCCGAGGATGACCACGATGTTGATGGGCCACTGGTAGTGGCCAGTCACATGAAGGGCGCTGGCTCCGGCGGCCACACCGGCCGTGCCGGCGAACATGCTGATGCCCTGGGCGGTGCCGCAGATACGGCCCACCACGTGCTCAGGATAGTTCTTGGCGAAGAAGGCCATGAGCACAGGGTTGATCATGGCCATGAAGAAGCCAGCCAGGACCAGGCAGGGCACCAGGGCTGCGCTGCCGGTGACGGCGGGGAACTTGATGGCGAAGGCGAAGATGGCGAAGAACAGGCAGGCCAGGAAGGCAACGGGCTTGGCGTTGCCGCCGAAGACCTTCTCCACGATGAAGCCGCTCAGGGCAGCGCCAACCATTAGGGCGATGGAAACCATAGACATGTACTTGCCAGCGGTCATGGGGCCCATGCCCAGGCCGATGCCGGGAATGGCGATGTAGCCGGGGACGATGTCGTTGTAGCCTTGGAAGAGCCAGCCGAGCGCGACGACCACGACGAGGGTTGCCCAGGTTACGGGCTGCTTCATGGCCCAGGCGAAGGCGTTGTCAGAGTTGGCGGCACCGGCAACCTCGGGCTGAGGCATTTCGGGGGCATTGGGGCCGAAGGCAACCACAATGGCCAGGACGAGGGCGATGATGCCGACGATGCTGACAGCGGCCATGGCCTTCATGGGGTCACCGGTCTTCATGAGGAAGGCGGGGGCGATGCTGAAGCCGAGAGTGATTCCGACGCCCATGGCCAGACCCTGGGCACCGGTGACGGTGCCACGCTCTTCAGGCACGAACCACTCGGCGGCAACCTTGCCAGCGGAAGCCATGATGGGGCCGCCACCGATGGCCTGGAGGGATCGGAGCACGGAAAGCCCCAGGATGCTCCTGCCGAAGAATGGGGTCAGCACCAGGCCGATGACCATCAGGGCAAGGCAGCCGATCCAGACCTTAGTGAAGCCGAACCGGTCCAGGAGCCAGCCACCACCGATGGCGGCCAAGGCGCCAAAGAGGTTGAAGGTGCCCATGGTTGCGCCGACCACTGCGCCGGGTTCAGTTTGCAGGGCCTTGCAGAGGTCGCCGATCATGGGCGCGGGTGCGATCAGAGTGACGGCGTTGGTCATGCACGCGAGTACCAGTGCGACCCTTCATGTTCTTGTAGTAGCGCATATCGTTCCACATGATCGAGTTGCCCTCGAGGTTGTGGTAGGCCGCGTAGATATCGAAGGTGCCGGGCACGAAGGGGATGGCGTTGCCGTACTTCAGCTGGGCATAGGTGCCCTTGTTGTCGGTGTCATAGCTGCTCTTGATGAAGCAGCCTTCGAATGAGAAGTTCATGGGGAGCTTGGTGTCGAAGCCGCCTTCGAAGTAGTTCATGTATTCACTGTCGTGGCGGGGGCCGTACAAGCCTGCAGTTGCGTCGTAGACGGCATAAGCAGCAGCGGGGGCCAGTCCGAGGTTGCTCTGGTTCCGCTGGAAGGAGAGCTTGACGTTGGCGGTCTTGGGGATGACGGCGACGGCGGCTTCAGCGGCCATGTAGCCCATGGAGGCAAAGGTGCCGCCGGGGACGTAGTTGGTGTTCTGGCCACCGGTCAGGGTCAGGCGGACCTGATCGATGGGGCTGAAGCCCACCTGGGCGCCGCTGACGTAGAGGTAGTCGCCGTGGCTGATGCCGTAGGCGGGATCGTAGCGGAAGCGGCCGGCCTTGACGTTCAGCTTGGCCACATCCCAGTTGGCATTCACATAGGCGTTCTCGAAGAGGTGGGTCCAGTCCGATTTGTCATCGGGGAAGCTGGATCCATTGAGGTTCTGGTTCTCTTCTGTCTGGCGGTACTGCTTGTGGAGCTCGCTGGTGGTCTCGAAGCTCATGTGGTCATTGATCTTGAATCCCAGGTTCAGGATTCCCACGAAGCTCAGGTCGGTGCGGCCTTCGACTTCCATGTGGTCGTAGCGGTTGCCCATGATGCCGAAGTAGTGGAAGCGATCACCGATGGAGTCGGCTGCGGAAGCGGCACTTCCCGCACACAGGGCGGCGGTCAGGGCCAGGATTGCACTTTTCTTGTTCATGTTGTCTGCCTTTCCTTTTGGGTTGTGTGTTGACTGCTTGAAGCTTGAGCTTGGATTTGTGGCACTTTTAGCGGCCTAAACAGGTAGTCCCACCCACCTTTTGGGCCTGCTGAAGAGGTGTTGCTGATTGGCCTTGTTTCCTCCTAGTGCTTGGCATCAATGGGTTTCTGGATGAGCTCGATCAGATTGCCGGTGTTGTCACGAATGAATGCGACCTTGTCGCCCTGCATGGGGAAGACGTCCATGGCGATATCGACCTCTTTTGACTTCAGGTCGGCCATCAACGTGTCGAGATCCTGCACAAGATAGGCAACGTGCTTGGTTCCATGGGTCCGGATATCCAGGTTGGGCGTGCGGCGATCCTCGGGCAGGGGAGCCGCGCCCTCGTAGTAGAAGAGTTCGATGCTCCAGTCTCCCAGTTCCAGGAAGGCGATCCGAGCCAGATGGGGAATTACCATATCTGAAACAAGTTTGTAGCCGAACATCTTCTGGTACCAAGCGATGGACTCATCCATATTCGCGACGCTTATCCCCTGGTGGAGCGGCTGTATTGTTACGTTTGATAATTCTTGCGACATCAATGCTCCTATTGTTGAAAATGCATAGGTATATTTATTGCGATATTTACATACCGCACTGAGAGGAATGGTCGCTCAGTTTGTTTTGCTGATTGGGTCCAGATAATGCCTTGTAAAACAAGGCGATGCCCTATGCTCAAAATAGCCATGGATCGGGATCGGGTTCCATGATGGATTCTGAACGATAAAGGTAGATGACCTATCCAGTATTCAAAGGTGAAGGGGAAGCGTCCAATTCGAATTTTCAATACGGCATGTTGTATTGTTGAAATTAAAAATAAACTAATAATAAAAAATGTGGCCAGAGGATCTTTACATTGATGTTGATCATGAATAAAAATTCACAAGGGCCGGAAAAACTTATAGCCTTCGGCCATACCTGGATGGGGCGTTCGTTCAGGGTGTGGGTTTGTGGGAGGGTGAAGGCCGATTCCCTCCTGGCCTCCTGATGGATCAAGCCTTTTTAAGAGTATAAAAATCTATAACTTGCGTCAGTATGGGCTGTCTGGCCATGGGTGGCGGAAGTGGAGGCTGTCACAAGCGTTGAGTTCGTGCTACTCGAGAAAAATATCTCGATATACTTTTCTTGACTTTGTAGCCCCACAGGGGACCGCTGCCCCATAAGCAGGCGGATTCCGTCATATGCAACCCGGAGACTTCCTATGTCCATAAACACAAGTGAGGCCCCGCATTCGGCGAGGCAGTTTGCCAAGGTCCTTCAGATCCTGGCGTCCTTCGGGAACGAGGAGGCCAAGCTGGTGCCCATCCTCCAGGCCGTGCAGGAGGAATACCGTTACCTCCCCGAGGAGGTGATGACCTTCGTGGCCACGGCCCTGGGAGTGCCTCCCGCCAGGGTATACGGCGTCGCCACCTTCTACGGCCACTTCGCCCTGGAGCCCAAGGGCAAGTACGTGGTGCGGGTCTGCGATGGCACGGCCTGCCACGTGAAGGGCAGCCAGAACCTGGTGGATACCCTGCGGGGCATCCTGAAGCTGCCGGAAGGGAAGAAAACCACACCGGACATGCTCTTCACCCTGGAGACCGTGAGCTGCCTGGGGGCTTGCGGCCTGGCGCCCGCGGTGGTCATTAACGAGGATGTCCACGGCCTCATGACCCCCGAAAGCACCGCCGCACTGATTGAAGGCATCCGCCGGGAGGAGGGACTGTGAGCACTGTCGCCATGGATTTGAACCTGGAGAAGATTGGAACGGACTACGACGCAGTGGCTTCGCGATGCGCCCGCCGGGTGGTTATCTGTGCCGGGACCGGCTGCATGGCCGGGGGCGCCTTGAAGGTCTTCAAGGCTATGCATGAAGAGGCCAAGGCTCAGGGGATCTCGCTGGAGATCAACCTGGATTTCGAGGAGACCGGGGACCGGGACGGTCTGCTCACCAAGAGTGGCTGCCAGGGCTTCTGCCAGATGGGGCCCCTGATGTCCATCGAGCCCGATGGCATCCTTTACTGCGGCGTGAAGCCCGCTGATGTGGCCGAGATCCTCCGCAAGACCTTCCGGGGTGGCGAACTGGTGGAGCGCCTGCTGTACAAGGTGCCGGCCACCGGCCAGGTCTGCAAAGGACACGGTGACATCCCCTTCTACACCCAGCAGAAGCGGACAGTCCTGGCGGCCTGCGGGAGCATGGATCCCGAGGACGTGCGGGAGTACATCGCTCGGGGGGGCTATGCGGGTATCCGTAAGGCTGTTCTCGAGATGAGCGATGAGGATATCTGCAAGTCCATGCTGGACTCCGGTCTGCGGGGTCGTGGCGGGGGGGGCTTCCCCACGGGCCGAAAGTGGGATCTGACCCGTATCCAGCCCAAGGGCAAGAAATACATTGTCTGCAACGGGGATGAAGGGGATCCCGGGGCCTTCATGGATCGTTCGGTGATGGAGGGCAATCCCCATGCGGTTATTGAAGGAATGATGATCGCGGCCCGTGCCGTGGGCGCCGACGAGGGCTACGTCTACGTCCGTGCGGAATATCCGCTGGCCGTGGCCCGCCTGCGCAGGGCCGTAAAGGCCGCCGAGGAGATCGGCATCCTGGGAGAGGCCATTTTCGGGAGTGACTTCAGCTTCCGGCTGCAGGTTATGGAAGGCGCCGGTGCCTTCGTGTGTGGTGAGGAGACCGCCCTGCTTGCCTCCATCGAAGGCAAGCGGGGCATGCCCATGCCCAAGCCCCCCTTCCCGGCCCAGAGCGGGCTCTGGGGCAAACCCACGGTCATCAACAATGTCGAGACCCTGGCCTCCGTGCCCCTCATCCTGAGCCACGGCCCTGCCTGGTACCGCGCCATGGGCACCGCAAAGAGCCCCGGTACCAAGACCTTCGCCCTGACGGGACACGT
>JAFNAB010000007.1 GCA_017859955.1 Holophagaceae bacterium | reverse complement strand
AGGGCAATCGCGCCCACCGCGAGGCCAAGCTCACCCAGTACGCGGGCCGCAACCACAGCCCGATGCTCTACCTCATCGTGGCCACCGGGAACATCCACGAGGACGTCAAGCAGGCCCAGGCGGCGGCGGAGCAGGGGGCCGATGTGGTGGCGGTGATCCGCACCACGGCCCAGTCCCTGCTGGATTACGTCCCTTACGGTGCCACCACCGAGGGCTTCGGGGGCACCTACGCCACCCAGGAGAACTTCCGCATCATGCGTGCGGCTCTGGACGAGGTGGTGGACCAGCAGCAGCGCTACATCCACCTCACCAACTACGCCTCGGGGCTGTGCATGCCGGAGATCGCGGCCATGGGCGCCCTGGAGCGCCTGGACATGATGCTGAACGACTCGATGTACGGCATCCTCTTCCGCGACATCAACATGTACCGGACCTTCGTGGACCAGAAGTTCAGCCGGATGATCAATGCCTACGCGGGGATCATCATCAACACCGGTGAGGACAACTACCTGACCACCTCGGATGCGGTGGAAAAGGCCTACACGGTGCTGGCCAGCCAGTTTCTCAACGAGCGCTTCGCCTACGCCGCCGGGCTCCCCCCGAAACTCATGGGCCTGGGCCACGCCTTCGAGATGAACCCGGACATCCCTAACGGCTTCCTGCTGGAGCTGGCCCAGGCCCAGATGGCCCGGGAGATCTTCCCCGACGCGCCCCTGAAGTACATGCCGCCCACCAAGTTCATGACCGGGGACATCTTCAAGGGGGTGGTCCAGAACGCTCTCTTCAACTTCGTCTCCCAGGCCACGGGGCAGGGCATCCACCTCCTGGGCATGCTCACCGAGGCCATCCACACTCCCTACATGCAGGACCGTTTCCTGGCCCTGGAGAACGCCAAGTACGTCATGGCCAACATGCAGGGGCTGGCTGATGAGATCGAGTTCCGCCAGGACGGGGTCATCGTGCGCCGGGCCCACGAGGTCCTGGGGCAGACCCTGGGCTTCCTGCGGGAGATCGAGCAGACCGGCCTCATGGAGGCCATCGAACAGGGCCTTTTCGCCGATATCAAGCGCAGCCGGGACATGGGCAAGGGCCTGGAGGGCCTGGTCAAGAAGGGCCCTGGCTACTTCAATCCCTTCGAGGCGCACCTCGAGGCCGAGCTGGGGCTCTGAAAGAAAAAAGAGTCAACACAGAGGGCACAGAGGAAAAAAGAGAGGGCACAGAGAAAAGCGAAATGATGAGGACAGGACGGAGCTACCAAACAGGGGCGGTGGGGCCAAGGCGGGTGATACGCCTTAGAAGACAAACGCATAAATTCCACCACCAAGACTCCAAGGGCACCAAGTTTCACCAAGAAAAGCCTGATGCGTCGACCAGGACACTTGGGCCTGATTCCGGGAGGGGCAGGCGGCGGAGGCACGCAGGCGTGCCATGGCCACCTGTCCCTCCCGGAACGCGTGCGGCTTTGCCGCGCGCCCCCCGCGTCGCGGGGCGGCCAGAGTGTCCAGCCAGTGGCACGCGGCTGTGGGAGTTCGCTTTCACATTGACCCGGGGCGCAGACATTGATCGCCAGTAAACCCTTGGTGTCTTGGTGGTGGAAGTCGTTTTGCACTTTAGTTTATTGATTGCGAATCAGCATGAACCGCTTCGGCCTGACCTTTCCTGCTTTTCCTCTGTGCCCTCCTCTTGTGCTTTTCTCTGTGCCCTCTGTGTTGACTCAGTTAAATCATTCTCAGGAGCGACAACCATGATCATTCGTCCCTATGGCGACACCCTGGATGACGGGGCTGTGCAATTTTCTTTCACCCTTCCCGTGCCTGAGGGCCCCCGGGGGCGCGAGGCGGCGCGGCTCTTCGTTGAGAAGCTGGGCTTCCGGCACGTGGACGTGGTCCACTCCAGTGCCCTCGCCAACGGCTTTTCCATGTACGTGGCCTACGGCAAGACCGAGCTGGGCATCGACTACGACACCATCCAGATCGAGGATGCCGTGGGGGAGAAGGTCTACACCATGGCCGAGGCCTGCGAGGTCATCCAGACGAGGATCGGTCGGAAACTCGTGGTGGTGGGGGCCTGCACGGGCTTTGACGCCCATACGGTGGGCATCGACGCCATCATGAACATGAAGGGCTACAACCACCACTACGGCCTGGAGCGCTATGGCCAGATCGAGGCCCACAACCTGGGGGCCCAGGTGCCCAACGAGAAGCTGATCGACTATGCCGTGAAGGTCAACGCCGACGCCATTCTCGTGAGCCAGATCGTGACCCAGAAGGATGTCCACCTCCAGAACCTGACGGAATTCATCGAACTGCTTCAGGCCCGGGGCCTCCGGGAGCGCTTCATTCTCATCGCCGGCGGGACCCGAATCGGCAACAAGCTGGCGGTGGAGCTGGGCTTTGACGGGGGCTTCGGCAAGGGCAGCTACGCGGACCACGTGGCCACCTTCATCATCGACCGGATGCTGGAAAAGCGGGGCTGAAGGCGCCGGAGGGCCTGGCCCAGGAGGCGCCGTGGTCCGTGCGATATAATGGAAATCCACTAATTTTATTATTTTTATAATTTCAGAGGACTTAGCTCTTGGAGAGAATTCGCTCCTGAAATGAAAAAAAACTTGACCGTCAATTTGTAGAAGCATAGTTTTTTATCATTCCAGTTGAACCCAGGGGAGGGATTCATGTTGCGTGCTAAAGGACTATCTGTGATCAGCCGTTTGACCTTGGCGCTGGTCGTGGCGCCGGTGGCCCTCGTGGCCCAGAGCACCACAACCGCCGCCCTCATGGGTGTCGTGAAGGACCCCTCTGGCAAGCCCCTGGCGGCGGCCACGGTGCGGGTGACTTCCCCGGCCCTCATGGGTGAGCGGGTCGCAAAAACCGCTGAAAATGGCAGTTACCGCTTTCCGCTTCTGCCCCCCGGGCCATACCGCATTACGGTGGAGGCCGCGGGGCTCAACACCCTGGTGGGGAAGGAAGTCCTGGAACTGGGCAAGACCTCCACCGTCAACTGGAAGTTCCAGGCTGCGGCGAGCACCACCGTCGAAGTGGTGGCCACAGCCGCGGCGGCGGAGACGGCCAGCACCTCCTTCAACCAGAACTACAGTCCCGAAAAGCTTGCGACGCTTCCTGCTGAACGGAGCCTGACCGCGATCATGGACATGACTCCGGGCGTGAATGGTGGCCATGCTTGGGGCGGGGCAGCGGGCGAGAATGCCTACATGATGGACGGCATGAACGTGGGGGACCCCGCGGGCGGCACCCAGTGGATCTTCCCCAACATGGATTGGTTCTCTGAGGTCCAGGTGGGCGGCATGGGAGCCGGAGCTGAATTCGGCGGCTTCACCGGCGGGTACATCAACGGCCTGGTCAAGCGGGGCGGCAACACCATCGAGGGGAGTCTCAACGCCTACTACGGCAGTTCCAAGTGGGAGGCCAAGCCCTCCTGGGCGTCCTCTGGTGATCTTGCTCCGACCAAGGACTGGGATGTCGCCCTCAATGTGGGTGGGCCGATCCTCAAGGACAAGATCTGGTATTTCGCCTCCTTCGAGCGAGTCGAGGACCAGTCCACTCCGATCAATGCGGTCTCCTCTATCGGCACCAGCCAGGTCAAGGGCTTGGCCAAGTTCACCTGGCAGGTCAACGATGCCACGACCCTGGAACTGATGGGTGAGTACGATTACCTCAAGCGGGAAAATCGCGGTCTCGACTACTCCACCCTTCCCATCGCCACCCTCAAGGAGATTGCACCCAACCGCTCCTTCAATGCCACCTGGACCCAGGTCCTCGGTCCGGACAAAGTCCTTACAGTCAAGACCTTCGGCTACGGTGGGCGTTATGACCTGAATACCTACAACGGACAAGCCATGCCCCTGGATACCGGAGACGTATACAACGGCTTCGAGTATTACAATAATGCCCAGACCGAGCAGAAGAACTACCGCGACCGCACCAACCTCTCAGCCACCTTCGACTGGTTCCTTCCGAGCCTGATCGTGCCTTCGGATAGCCACTCCATCAAGATTGGCGTTGAGGGTGAGACCGCGACGAACGAAGAACTCCAACGCTATCCCGGGGGGGCTAACCTCAACGCCTACGTGGATGAGGGCCAAGTCTATTCTGACTTCATCATCACCGGCGGCGGCTGGGCAGGGAAGCAGCGCACCCGACGCTTTGCCTCCTTTATTTCCGATGAGTGGAAGATTAATGACCGTGTCACGATCCGCCCAGGCCTGAGGTTCGAGCAGTTTAAGGCACGGTTCTACGGTGAAGACTCCTATCGCTGGAACAAGAGCACCTTCGCCCCCCGTTTTGGCTTGAAGGTCGCGTTGACCCAGGACCAGCAGACCATTCTGAACGCCCACCTTGGGCGCTACTATGCCGGCTACTCGACATACTTCATCGACCGTTCGGTTCGCTGGGCGATTCCCGTCAAGAACTACTACACCTGGGCCACGGATTCCGATGGGGTCGGAACGGTCCTGAATCCGAACGATCCGAGCACCTGGCCTGCGGTGGACCTCTCTTCGGCCAACCTCTACAAGACGGTGGACAACTACTCGCCCGTCGATTCAAACGCCAAACAGCCGCATACGGATGAAGTGACGCTGTCCGTGACTCGTAAGTTCATGAGCATCTGGTCGGCATCCACCTCCTGGGTCTACCGGGACTTCAAGGATGCCCTGGTGCGCCACGACAAGGCCCTGGACGGGGTCGATCTTTCCGGCCTTCTTGAGACCTTTGTGAACCCGGAGACGGGCAAGGCCGCTTACGACTTCGATACCACTTCATACTCAGACCACCAGTACACCGTGGGCAACGACAAGCGGGCCAAGCGGCGCTATTGGGCGATCACCGCTTCTGCCGAGCGCGAACTGAAGGACCACTGGAGCCTCATGGTCAGCTACACCCGGGCCAAGCTCTACGGCAATGTTCAGAAGTCCGACGGCTACGTCGATGTCTTCGCCAATCCCAACAACACCATCAACTCCTACGGTCTCCTGCCGGGATACAACGACAACGAGATCAAGGCTCGCGCGACCTACGAGTTTCCCTGGGCTATGCGGGTCTCCGTTAACTACACTTACCTGAGCGGCGAGCACTGGACCCCCACTTGGCGGACCTACGCCATGCCCGCCGAACGCTACTACGTCAATGCCGAGCCGCTGGGTTCGAGGTCTTACCCGGGACGGAGCCTGGTCGACATCCGGGTCAGCCAGATGGTCGACCTCTCCAAAGGCGTCAAGATGGAAGGCTTTGTCGATCTGTTCAATGCCCTCAACCAGGGCAATGTCACCTCCTGGAACACCCGGGTGAACTCGGCATGGGACGGCGAGTCGGTCTATTCCGATTACCAGGCCCCCACCGATGGAGATCGCGGCCGCCGCGCCCGTCTGGGCCTTCGGGTGACCTTCTAGGATGATGAAACGTCTGCTTTCCCTTCTCTTTTCGGCCGCGCTGTTCGCTGCCTCGCCTTCCCCCAAGGGCACCCTGGTGATCGTGGGGGGGGGCGGGATGCCGGACGCTATCTTCCAGGCCTTCGTCCAGGGGGCCGGGGGGAAGGGTGCTCGGATCGGCGTGATCCCCACGGCTTCCGGGTCGCCGGAGGAAGTCCTGGCGGAGTGGGAAGAGGACCTTGCCAAGGTCGGCCTCACCCTGGTGCCCCTCCGGGTCAAGACCCGGGGGGATGCCGCCGCCCCTGCTGTGCTGGAGGCCGCCGGGACCTGCTCGGGATTCTGGTTCTCCGGTGGAGACCAGAACCTCACCGCCGACGCGGTCCTGGGCACCCCTTTGCACCGTCTTGTGCGGGAACGCTATGAGGCGGGGGCGGTGGTGGGTGGCACCAGTGCTGGGGCCGCCATCATGTCCCGGATCATGCTCAATGGCGAGGATCGGAACGGCAAGGAGGCCCTGACCGAGATCGGCGCCGGGGCCTACCGGACCCGGGAGGGCCTGGGCTTCCTGCCGGACTTCTGCATCGTGGACCAGCACTTCCTGCGGCGGAATCGCGAGAACCGTCTCTTCAGCCTGCTCATGGACCACCCGCAGCACCTGGGGCTGGGCATCGATGAGGCCACGGCCCTGGTGGTCAAGGGCGGTGAAGCCCGGGTCCTGGGGGATCACGCGGTCATGGTCTTTGATCCCACCGGGATGCGCCTTTCCCCCCCGGGTTTCCAGGGCATGACGATTCACCTCCTGGGCCCTGGCCAGGGTATCGATCTGGCCACCCGCCAATTGCTCAAATAGGAAGCACCTTGCTCATCCCGCATCTCCGGCCCGCAGGCCTGCTCCTGCTGTCCCTATTGGCCCCGGCATACGCTAAGGGGCCTTTGACATCCTATGCCGACATGGCCGCCCTGCTGCACCGGGTGGAAAGGCCCGGCTTCATCACGGTCACGGAGGAGGGGCGCAGCCACCAGGGCCGCAGCATCTTCCTGGTCCATTTGCGCCGGGGTGCCAAGAAGGCCCAGTGCCGGGTGCTCTTCTACGCCCAGCAGCACGGCGACGAGGTGGCCGGGAAGGAGGCCCAGCTCCAGTGGATCCAGGAGCTGGCCCAGCATCCCGAGGCCCTGCCGGAGGATGTGGATCTCTACCTTATGCCCATGCTCAATCCCGATGGGGCCGAGGCCCACACCCGTCTCAACGGGGTCGGCGAGGACCTCAACCGCGATCACATCCTCCTGGAACAGCCCGAAACCCAGGCCCTCCATCGGGTGGCCCGGCGCGTCCAGCCCCACCTGGCCACGGACAGTCACGAGTTCGAGCGGGCGCCCGGAGGCTACCTGGAGAAGGGGTGGGTCTTCTGGCCCCTCATCACCCTGGACGCCGCCAACCATCCCTTGATCCCTGAAACCGTGAAATCCGCTGCCCTGGAGCGGGTGGAGGGAGCCCGGACCGTCCTCGCAAACGCCGGGATTCCCTTCAACCGCTACGCGGTGGGCGGACCGCCTCCCGACGCGGAGTTGCGGCCTTCGACCCCCGAGGTGGACGATGGCCGCAACAGCCTGGGCACCCTGGGGGCGGTGTCCTTCATCATTGAGTCCTCGGTGCGCCATGAAATCCCGGACCCCCAGGTGGATCTGCCCCAGCGGGTCCGGGCCTACCGGGCTCTCTACGACCATCTGCTGGGGGATGTCTCCTGGCGGCGCCGGGTGGTGGGCCTTGCGGAGGAAGCCCGCCGGGCCCCGCTGCCCCCCTTCATCGCCACCAATGTCTTCTGGGCCAATCTGGGGGGCAAGGTCAGCGAAGTGCCGGTGCGGGAGCTGGCCACGGGCCGCACCCTGAAGGTTCCCACCGCCAATGCCATGACGGATCTGGTGGTCAAGCAGAGCGTGCCCACCCCCCGGGCCTACCTGATCGAGGCCCGCAGCGCGGAGCGTTTCCGGCCGGTGCTGGAGGCCCAGGGGCTCCGGTACGAGGTCCTGGGAGCCCCCAGGCGGTTGAAGGCCGAGCCCTGCCGCCTCCTGCGCTACGAGGCGCCCTTCGACGAGCTCTACCACCGCCACCCCAGCCGCCAGATCGTGGCCCGGGACGCGGCGCGGGAGCTGGAGGCACCTGTGGGTTCCCTCCTGGTGCCCCTGGACCAGCCCCTGGCGCGGCGGGCCATCCAGGTGCTGGAACCTTGCATGCTCTTCGGGCTCTACAGCTATGCGCCCTTCCGGGCCCTGGCCCAGGCCGATGGGACCCTTCCGGTCCTGAGAGTTGTTGAAGAATAATGATTAATAAATTGGAGTTCCCATGCTGCTGATCAAGAACGCCGAGATCCTGGCGCCGGAACCCCTTGGGACCCAGGATCTCCTATTGGGAGGCGGGCGCATCCTTCACCTGGAGGCGGATATCCAGGTCCCCGGGAAGTACTGCCGAAGCCTGGATGCCAAGGGGCTCCTGGCGGTGCCCGGTTTCATCGATGGCCATGTCCACATGATGGGTGGGGGCGGTGAGAGCGGTTTCGCCAGCCGGACCCCCAGCCTCAAGTTGACGGACGCCATCCTGGGCGGCATCACGACGGTGGTGGGCTGCCTGGGCACGGACGGCCATACCCGCAGCATGCAGGGCCTCCTGGCCAAGGCCAAGGGCCTGGAGGAGGAAGGGCTCAGCACCTACCTCTACTCGGGCTCCTACGGCATCCCCATGAAAACCATGCTGGGCTCCATCGAGGAGGACATCCTCTTCCTGGACAAGGTCATCGGGGCCGGGGAGGTGGCCGTGTCAGACCACCGCTCCAGCCAGCCCGGCTTCGAGGCCTTCGCCCACCTGGTGGCCACGACCCGGCGGGGGGGCATGCTCTCGGGCAAGGCCGGACTGGTCAACGTCCACCTCGGGGACGGCAAGCGCGGCCTGGACATGCTCCGGCGCATTCTCGAGGAGACCGAGATCCCTGCGACCCAGATGCTCCCGACCCACATCAACCGCAATCCCCAGCTCTTCGAAGAGGGCATCGCCTACGCCAAGGCTGGCGGCTTCGTGGACTTCACAACCTCTACGGTCCAGGCCTTCCTGGACGAGGGGGAGGTGCCCTGCGGGGAAGCCCTGCGCCGCATGCTGGAAGCCGGGGTCGATCCTGGCCACATCACCTTCACCTCCGATGGCCAGGGCAGCCTGCCGGAGTTCGACGCCCAGGGCCAGCTCCGGGGGATCTCCGTGGGCCGAGTGACCACGCTCTTCAATGCGGTGCGGGAGGCGGTCCAGAAGGAGGGCGTGCCCTTGGCCACCGCCCTGAGGACCATCACCTCCAATCCGGCCCGGATCCTCAAGCTGAAGCAGAAGGGCCGCTTGGCCCAGGGGCTCGACGCGGACCTCGTGCTGCTGGAACCCGACACCCTCCGTATCCATACCGTCATCGCCAAGGGCCGAGTGATGATGGAGGCCGGGGAACTCAAGGTCAAGGGCACTTTCGAATGAGGATGAAGCATGTCTGACAAGAAGGGCTTACGCGAGCTGGCCCAGTCCCTGAAGATGCCCCACACCCTGGTGGTCGTGGGAAGCCTGGTGCTGCTGGTGCTCCTCCTCTCCTGGGTGGTGCCCTCCGGGGAGTTCCAGCGGATGGTGAAAGTGCTGCCGGATGGCAGTCAGATGAAGGTCCCGGTGCCCGGGAGCTTCCATTTCCTGCCCAAGCACTACCTGGGCCTCCACATGATCCTGCTGGCCCCCATCAAGGGCTTCATGGACGGGGCGACCCTCATTTCCTTCCTCTTCATCATCGGCGGCAGCTTCGCCATCTTCCAGGAGACCGGGGCGGTGGAGTTCGGCATCCGGCGACTGGTGCTCAGCCTGAGCGGGCACCCGACGCTGGAGTGGCTATTCATTCCGGTCCTGATGGTGGTCTTCTCCCTGATGGGAGCGATCTTCGGCATGGCCGAGGAACTGATCCCCTTCGTGGTGATCATCATCGCCCTCTCCCGGGCCATGGGTTACGACTCCATCGTGGGCCTCGCCATCCCCTTCCTGGGGGCGGCCTCGGGCTTCGCCTGCGCCTTCTTCAATCCCTTCACGGTGGGTGTGGCCCAGGGAATCGCCGGGGTTCCGGCCTTCTCGGGCCTCGAATACCGGGTCTGCGCCTGGGTAGTGGTGGTGAGCGTGACGACCGCCTATGTGATGCGCTACGCCCGGAAGATCAAGCGGGATCCCGAGGCCAGTCTGGTCTGGGACATCGACCAGGCCCGGGAGACCACCCATGCCGGGGATGACCAGGAACGCTGGCAGCTCCGGCAGGTGGCGGCCCTGACGGTCTTTTTCGCCGCACTGGTTCTCCTGGTCTTCGGGGTCCTGAAATACAAGTGGGGGCTGGAGCCCATCGCGGCCCTCTTCCTGGCCATGGGGATCCTGATGGGCCTGGTGAGCCGGATCGGGCCCAGCCGCATGGCCCAGCTTTTCGTGACCGGGGCCAAGGATATGGTGGGGGTCATGCTCATCGTGTCCTGTGCCCGGGCCCTGCTGGTCATTGCCACCCAGGCCCAGATCATGGACACCCTGCTGCTGGGGGGCTCCATGGTGATCCAGGTCCTGCCCAAGGCGATCACGGCCCAGGTGATGTTCCTGGTGCAGTGCGTCATCAACTTCTTCATCCATTCGGGCACGGCCCAGGCGGCCCTCACCATGCCCGTGATGTCGCCCCTGTCGGATCTGGTGGGCATTACCCGGCAGACCTGCGTATACAGCTTCGAGCTGTCCGAGCTCATCAACCCCATCCTGCCCACCAGCGCCGTGACCATGGGCGTACTGGGGGCGGCCAAGATCCCCTGGGAGCGCTGGGCCAAATGGTTCTTACCCCTCATGCTGATCCTGGTGGTGGTGGCCTTCCTGCTGCTCATCCCACCGACCCTACTCTTCCACTGGGGGCCGGTGTGATGCGGCGCGGGGCGCTCCTCCTCTGTCTCGCCCTGAGCCTTCGGGCGGAGGTCCCCGGCCTGGTGGTGCCATCGGCCGCTGAAGCGGCCACCGGGGACCTCAAGACGGCCCTGGATGGGGTCGATGCGGCCCGGATCAAGGCCCACATCCAGTTTCTGGCGGATCCGAAACAGCAGGGCAGGGGCCTGGGAACCCGGGGGCTGGCCCGCACGGAACGCTATCTCCATGCTCAGATGAAGGCCCTGGGGCTTCAGCCGGTCCCTGGACAGGCCTCGATGGTCCAGCCGGTGCCGCTACGGCGCATTTCCCGCCTGGGTGGCACCCTCCAGCTGTCGGGCCTGAAGCTCCAGCATGGGGAAGCCTGCCGCATGCCCCAGCGGGCGCCGGAAGTCATGGAAGGCGAACTGATCCAGGTGGGCTATGGCATCCAGGAACCGGAACTCGGACACGATGATCTCAAGGGCCTGGACCTGAAGGGCAAGATTGTGCTGCTCCGGGGTGGTGTGCCGGAAGGGAAGGCCTGGAGGACCCCGGAACGCCTGGAGCGCTGGGCCTCCCCCAAGCTGGGGGAACGCTACGATGCCCGGTTGGCCCTGCTGGAGAAGGCGGGCGCCCGGGCGGTCATCGCCTTCGAGGAGGAACTGGAGCCCCTGAGTGAGGAGGTCTTCTTCCGCCCCGAGGCTGGGGTAAGGACCTCCGAGGAGCCGCCCCTGGTCCGGGTGAAGGGCGCCCTGCCGTCGCTGGCGCCGGGGAGTCGGGGGCGGGTGGAGATCACCGGAAAGGTGGAGCGGTGGACGCAGGCCAACCTGATCGGCTACCTTCCGGGCCGGGGCCAGGAGGCCCTGGTGATCGGGGCCCACATGGATCACCTGGGAATGGCCGGGGGTTTGCTCCATCCGGGTGCCGATGACAATGCCTCGGGTGTGTCGGCCCTGCTGGAGATCATCCGTGCCCTTGCTGGCAGCTCCGAAGCGACGCGCTGTCCGATTATCTTCGCGTTCTGGACCGGGGAGGAGGACGGGAAATTCGGTTCCGGCCACTACACCCGCCACCCCCTCTGGTCCATGGAACACACCCGGGCCTATCTGAATCTGGACATGATCGGCCATCCATGGACGGCCGAGGAGCTGCGGAAGCGCCTGGAGGAGGTGGCTCCCGGGCAGTCGGCGGCTCTGCTGGCCCGGATCCACCCGGAAGACTTCAACGATCCTGGCTATGCCGCCTGGACGCCAGGGTTGGCTCAGGTCCTGGACCGCGCGGGCAGGGCCAGCGGGATGGCCCTCCTGCTGGATCCCGGTGATGGCGCCAGCGGGGGGAGCGACTATCGGGACTTTGCGAGGCTCCGGGTGCCCTTCATCCGATTCTTTGGCAATTTCTTCCCCGACTACCATTTGCCCGGGGATACGGCCGCGGCTCTGGACCCGGCCCAGGTGCGGCGCATGGCCCGTCTGGCCCTGGCCACGGCCTGGTTCCTCTCCCATTGAGTCTGCGACCCCGGTCACAAATTTTTTAGATTTGCCATGCGCTTCCCTGGTCAGTCGGGTCGAAAAAGTGGCTAGGATATTGGAGCGGCAAGGTTGGTTGTGCGGAGCGTGTGGCCTTACTTCCGCTCGGGCGAGTCTGATCAAGTGCGGGTGTGGATCCCGCAGGTTGCCTATGTCTCAAACAGGAGGGGCTAGTGATAGAGAAACCCATCATTACTGCGGCTGAAGCCGCAGGCAAGATCAAGGAAGGGGACACCATCATGATCGGTGGCTTCATGGCCTCCGGCTCCCCTCACACCGTCATCCAGGCCGTCAAGGAAATCGCCCCCAAGGGGCTGACCCTGATCAGCACCGACACTGCCGCCCACGACTTCAAGTCCGGCCGCATCACGGGCATCGGGCACCTGGTGGCCAACAAGCAGTTCAAGAAGATCTTCGCCAGCCACATCGGCCTGAACCAGGAAACCCAGCGCCAGATGAACGCGGGTGAGACTGAGGTCGAGCTGGTGCCCCAGGGCTCCCTGGCCGAGAAGATCCGGGCCGGCGGCGCTGGTCTGGGCGGCATCCTGACCCCCACCGGTGTGGGCACCGAGGTCCAGGAAGGCAAGCAGGTCATCACGGTGGATGGCAAGGCCTACCTTCTGGAGCTGCCCCTCACCGCTGACGTGGCCCTGATCAAGGCCAAGAAGGGCGACAAGGCCGGCAACCTGGTCTATGCCGGGACCGCCTGCAACTTCAACCTCGTAATGGCCACCGCAGCCAAGCTGGTGATCGCCGAGGTGGAGGAACTGGTCGAGGTCGGCGAGATCGATCCCAACGAGGTCCAGACCGCATCGATCTTCGTGGATTTCATCGTCAAAGCTGAAAAGCTGGACATGTAAGGGGTCAGGCATGGAATACGTAGCGAACAAAGACAATATCGCCAAGCGCATCGCCCGCATGTTCCACAACGGTGATGTGGTCAACCTGGGCATCGGTCTCCCGACCCTGGTGGGCAACTACATCCCCGAGGGCGTGACCATCATCCTCCAGTCCGAGAACGGCATGATGGGCCTGGGCCCCGCGCCCGAGGCCGGCCAGGAGAACTACGACATCGTGAACGCCGGCGGCGCCCCCGTCACCGTCCTCACGGGCGGCTGCTTCTTCGACAGCGCCACCAGCTTCGGCATCATCCGCGGTGGCCACGTGGACTACACGGTCCTGGGTGTGCTTGAGGTCGATCAGCAGGGCAACCTGGCCAACTACAAGGTGCCGGGCAAGATGGTTCCCGGCATGGGCGGCGCCATGGATCTCGTTTCCGGTGCCCGGGTGGTGATCGCCGCCACGCTGCACTTCGAGCCCTCGGGCAAGTCCCGCATGAAGCGCCACTGCACCCTGCCCCTGACCGCCGCCCGCGAAGTGAACTACGTGGTGACGGATCTCGGCCTCTTCGAGGTCGTGGGCGACCGCTTCCACCTGCGGGAAGTCTTCGCGCCCTTCACGGCCGAGTTCATCAAGGAAAAGACCGACGCCGATATCGTCGTCGACACGGACTGCCGCGTCATCGAACTCTAGGATCCCGCTCCTAGCAGAAAGAAGCCGCCCGTTGACCGGGCGGCTTCTTCGTGGTGTGCCAATGGATCAGTCCTGGACCTGGACGACCTCGGTCTTCGCCAGTAGGTCGCTGAGGCTCACTCGCTCCTCGCCCTTGATGGCCAGCACAATCAGGTTCAGGAAAAAGAAGTTGCCGAACTGGCGGAGCAGGGCGGGCACGAAGGGGATCCGCTGGAGCGGGGCACCCAGGGGGCAGACCCGTAGCTTCATGGCCTTCTTTCCGAGGCTGGCGCCGTAGGTGGACACGGTCCAGGGGATGAATCCGAAGAAGTAGACCAACTGGAATAGGGCATTCAGGGGGGAGGCCACCACCCCGAGGACGGGGATGAACCCGATCACCATGAAAAGGACGCTGATCACGACGGAGGGAATGGCGTCGATCACCACGGCCAGCAGTCTCGGGACGAGTTCACCCCGCGCCCCGGTGAGCCTGGCCGTGTCGGGCGTGGAGGGCAGGAGGGAGCCCAGGAGAGAGGGCGTTGAGGTTTGGTTCATGGATTCTCCAAGAAATACTTATTGTATAAAAAATTTCATCGATTGCAATAATGAAAACTTTTTTTTCACTGTCCACCTCTATAGCTTGAAAAAACAAGGCATGGCGTATTTGAAACGCCATGCCTCATGGGAGCGGTAGGTGTCCTACGCCAGGATTATTTCCCAGAATCCCACATCGATCCATTGCTCGAATTTCCTGCCCGCTTCCTTCATGTGGGCCACCTTGGTGAAGCCGAGCTTCTCGTGGAGGGCCACACTGGGGTCGTTGGGAAGGGCCAGACAGCCCAGGGCGGAGTGGAAACCGAACTCCCGCATGGCCACCACCAGTTCCCGGTAGAGCTTCTCGCCGATCCCCTTCCGCTGGTGGGCCAGGTCCACGTAGACCGTGGTTTCCGCGGCGAAACGGTAGGCGCGGCGGCTGCGCCAGGAGGAGGCGTAGGCGTATCCCAGAACCTGCCCCTCCTCTTCCCAGACGATCCAGGGGAAGGTGGCGCTGACCTTCCGGATCCTTCCCTCCATCTCCTCGACGCTGACCGCCTCCTCCTCAAAGGTGATGACGGTATCGGTGATGTAGGGGTTGTAGATGGCTGCAATGGCAGCGGCGTCGGCGAGTGTGGCAGGGCGTATCATGGGCATTCCTCCGGAATCGCGGGGAAGGCCATTGTACCAGCCCGACTTTCAGAAGACCTCGGGATGTGAGGCATAGACCAGGAGGGCGATGAGGACGCCCAGCAGGATCAGCGGAGCTTTTTGCGGATCAGATGCCCTAGGGCAGTCATGTCCTCTCCGGGCAATTCGGTTCGCAACAGGGCCAAGGTCGTTTCCACGTCCCCCATGGCCCGGTGGGCGGTGCCCCGTTCGAGTTGAAGG
Source organism: Holophagaceae bacterium (assembly GCA_017859955.1). Classification (GTDB taxonomy): domain Bacteria; phylum Acidobacteriota; class Holophagae; order Holophagales; family Holophagaceae; genus Holophaga. The sequence goes on along the minus strand of JAFNAB010000007.1, from coordinate 28,729 downwards.
TGATCGGCCAGGGTCTGGAGCTTGGCCGAAGGGACCGGGAAGTGCCGCCGCCAGGGGACTCCGCGGCAGGAGCAGCCCCAGAGGAGGGAGGCGCATTCCGGCATCACCTGAGCGACGAAGCCCTTGTCGAAGCCCGCGTTGTGGGCGACCAGGAGTTCCGCTTGGCTCAGGAGGCCGCTGACGGCCTGGGCGTCAATGCGCTGGCCCCGGACCATGGCATCGCTGATCCCATGGACGGCGAAGGCTCCGTAGGGCATGGGAAAGCCCGGGTCCTGGAGAGCGTCGTAGCGAGCGACTTCGCCCACGATCCGTCCCGTCTGGCGCTCGGCCTCCACCAGGATGATGGCGATTTCGATGATGCGGTCCTGGCTTGGGTAGAGTCCCGTGGTTTCCGTATCCACGATGGCGACCCGCAGGCTTTGGCTGGACTGGCTCAAGGAGGCTCCCTCAATGGCAGCCGCAGCCGCCCGAAAAATCCGGATGGCGGGCCGCCCGCAGGCTTCCCCATCCCTCCTTCAGTATGAAGGCGCCGATGGCCAAGGCGGCCACGGAATCGATCCACCAAAGCCCGGGAAGGATCAGGAAGGCCAGGCTCCCCAGCAGGAGGACCGCCGAGAGCTGCATGCAAGCCAGGCTGCAGGCCGCATCACTGGCCAGCGCTCGGCTGTCCAGGGCCGCGGCGCAGCGTTTCTTGGAAGCCCAAAGCCCGTACATGAAGCTGAGGCTGGCCAGGGAGATGATCACCCCAGGCAGGGTGGTGTCGGGGTGCTGACGCGTCCAGAGCCGCCAGAGTGCTCCCAGGATTGTGAACAGGGCCAGGAGGATCAGGAGGAGGGCAATGCCCTGGGTGGCCTTCCGCTCGCGCTTCAGCCGTGTCGTTTCGCATCCTGATGTTCCGAGCCGCCAGAGGATGAGGATGGCGGAACCCACTTCGATGAAGCTGTCCGCGCCGAAGCCGAACAGGGCCAGAGACTCGTCCGCCGCTCCAAATCCCATGGAGACCATGCCTTCCACGAGGTTGTAGAGAATCGTGAACCAGGCCAGGAACTTGGCCAAGGCGATCCATTGGGACGGGGTTCTCTCACGGGAAAAAGAGCTCATTGAGGAAAACCCCTTTCGCTGGGGGTAGATGGGATCCAGCTGGTTGAGATTATATCTCAACCAGCTCCACGTCTACTCGCGGCGCACGGGTTTTGTGCCCCGAGTCCAGTCTTGGAGGCGTCCGTCTTCAGGCCGTCACATCCAGGTTCTTGCCCAGATTGGCATCCTTGACCGGCGATGGCTTGGGCGGTGGTGCGGACTTGGCCGTCTGGCTCTGCTGGGCCTGCTGAGCGGCACGGAGACGCTCGGCTTCCTGCATCTGCACACTTCCCGAACTGCTGGTGGCGGAAACCGATGCCATGGCGCCCTCCGTACAAACAAAAGTGGCCCCGTAGGGCATTTCATGTATCGGCAGAATGGGGTGTGGAGATTAGGGCCCGTTTCGGGACAATCAATCCCTTTCAGGTTGTTTCTGGCGAACGGCTAAGGGCTTCCTCTGGCCTCGATTCGCCGTGCTTCGGGAAGACGAAGGCGAAGATGATGGCTCCCACCAGACAGCCGCCGGCTCCCAGGCAGAGGGTCGCGGGAAGGCCCAGCCGCTGGGCGAGAAAGCCAGTGCTCAGGATGCCCAAGGGCATGGCGGCCATGAACACCATGCTGTAGATGGCGGTGACGCGACCCCGCATCGCATTGGGGGTCATGAGCTGGATGAAGGTGTTGGTGGCGGTGTTGAAGGCCACCAGCCCGAAGCTGGTGAGGGGAAGCAGGAGCATGGCAGGCATGAGGCTGCGGGCCTGGGCGAAACAGGCGAGGGAAATGGCGAAGAAGAGGGCAGAGGCGAACACCATGCGGTTGAGCCCCTTCGCCTCCTTTCGGGAGGCCAGGAGCATGGCGCCTGCGGTGGCGCCCAGACCCGAACTGACCACCAGCCAGCCCAGTCCCCGGGCATCGATGTGCAGTACACCCTGGGCCAGGGCGGGCAACAGGGTTGTGAAGGGCATGCCCAATCCGACGATCAGGGCCAGGAGGCCCATGAGGTGCCGGAATGCCCGTTTTTCCCAGATGTATTGAAATCCCTGCACGATCTGTTGCCCAGGGCTGTACCGTTCCTTCGCCTCCGGCCTGAATCGGGTGCGCAGGACACCCAGCGCCACGAGGGCTGCCAGGTAGCTGATGGCGTTTACCAGGAAGCACCAGCCTTCACTGCTGATCTGGACGATGTGCAGGGCAAAGAATGGCCCGACGATCCGGCTGCCGTGAAAGATGGCGCTCTGGAGGGCGATGGCGTTGGGCAGGGTCTCCTGGTCCACCACCTGGGCCACGAGCACCTGGCGGCCCGGGAGATCAAAGGCGGTGATGGCCCCGGAAGCCACCGCCAGACCGAGGATCATGGGAATGGTCGGGTGCCCCGAAAAGGCCAGAACGGTCATGCCCAAGGCCTGGATCAGGTAGGTTGCCTGGGTGATCAGAAGTACGGTGCGGGGTGGCACGCGATCCGCCACCATCCCCCCTAGGGGCACCAGCAGGAGGGTCGGAGCCTGGGAGGCGAACATCACAAGGCCCAGCATGGAAACCTGGCCGGTGAGGCGGTACACCCACCAGCCCAAGGCCACATTCTGCATCCAGGTTCCCACCAGGGAAACCAGTTGGCCAGCGAAGTAGATGGAGAAATCGCGATGACGGAGGGCGCGGAATGCGGACATATCTTGGGGGATCGAGACCTAAAAAAGGAGCCGAAACCGGCTCCTGTCTAAGAGAAGCAAGCGCTTTCGAATCAACCCAGGAGGGACTCGATCTTTTCCTTGAGGGTCTCAGGGGTGAAGGGCTTGACGACGTAGTTGTTCACGCCGGACTGAAGGGCCTGAACAATGTCCTCCTTGGCGGCGTTGGTGGTGACCATGAGGATGGGGATCGTTCCGTTCTGGGTGCGCACGTTCTGAACGAACTCGAGGCCGTCCATTTCAGGCATGTTCCAGTCCGTGATGATCATCTCGACCCCGCCTAGGGCGAGCTTGGCCAATCCGGCCTTGCCGTGCTCGGCCTCGATCACATCGGTGTAGCCGATGCGGGAAAGGGTGTTGATGATGATGCGGCGCATCGTTGAAGAGTCATCTACAACCAGGATCTTCAATGGTGCCTCCTATGGTGTTCGGGGAATGTTTGAGCACTTCAGGATAGACCCTATCATCGGCCGGAGGTAAGGGGGTGGATCGATATTTGATCGGCGAACTCTTTTGGGACCTGAAGTGGACCCCTTCGACCTTGTGGCACCCCTTTCGCCCCCGTCCCGGACGGTGTCAACATGCTGACTTTCCTGGACCGATTACTGCCGTACATGGCTCGCCTCTCCAAGCGGGTGGATCTGGCTGCGCCGGTTTTCGTACTCATCGTTCTGGTGGTGATGGTGCTGCCGCTTCCGGCCTTCGTGCTGGATGTGCTCATTGTTCTGAACATCACGATCTCTCTGCTGATCCTCATCGTGGGCATGTATGTGGCCCGACCTCAGGAGTTCAACGCCTACCCCTCGGTGCTTCTGATCGTCACCCTCTTCCGGCTCTCGCTGAACGTGGCCGCCACCCGCCGCATCCTGCTATACGGCGGCGAGCAGGGGCCCGACGCCGCAGGCCACATGATCCGGGCCTTCGGGCAGTTCGTCGTGGGCGGCAGCTACATCATCGGCCTGGTGGTATTCCTCATCCTGCTGGCCATCCAGTTCCTGGTGATCAACCACGGTGCCGGCCGCATCGCGGAAGTGACTGCACGCTTCACCCTGGACGCCATGCCCGGCAAGCAGATGGCCATCGACGCGGACCTGAACGCCGGGTACATCGATGAGCACGAAGCCCGGCGGCGGCGCAAGGATATCCAGGAAGAGGCCAGCTTCTACGGCGCCATGGACGGTGCCGTGAAGTTCACCCAGCGGGATGCCGTCGCGGCCCTGATCATCCTGGCCGTCAATATTGTGGCGGGCATCCTCATCGGGATCATCAAGTACAACGTGCCCGTGATGCAGGCCATGGAGACTTTCACGCTGCTGACGGTGGGTGATGGTCTGGTGACGGCCATTCCCAGCCTGCTCATCTCTGTGGGCGGTGCCATTCTGACCACCCGAAGTGGCAGCCAGACCCTTAATCTGGGTTCCCAGATCGTCGCCCAGCTCGGCATCGACCACCGCCCGCTGGCCATCGCGGCATCAGTGCTCATTCTCTTCGGCGCCGTTCCGGGGCTGCCCCTGGTGCCCTTCTGGGTGATGGGCATCATCTTTGGCATCCTGGCCTATTCCGCCTGGAAGCTGGGTCATCAGAAGGCGGATGAAAAGGCCCTGGCGGATGCCAAGGATAAGCTCAAGCCCGCTGAGGGCCCGGAGAAAGTGGAGGCTCTGCTCAAGGTGGATCCCCTGGGCCTTGAGGTCGGCTATGGGCTGATCCCCCTGCTGGATGCGGCCCAGGGCGGCACGGTGCTGGAGCGCATCAAGGCCATCCGGCGCCAGATGGCCCAGGACCTGGGTATCGTGGTGCCCCCCATCCGTATCCGCGACAACCTCCAGCTCCCAGCCAATGCCTACCGCGTCCTGCTGCGGGGAGAGGAGATCGGTCGCAGCGAGGTCTCGCCGGGGCTATTCCTGGCCATGAACCCGGGAACGGCGTCCGAGGATATCCAGGGCATTGCCACCACCGAACCCGCCTTTGGGCTTCCTGCCTTCTGGATCCAGGACAATCAGCGGGATCGGGCCCAGCTCATGGGCTACACCGTGGTGGATGTGGCCACGGTCATCTCCACCCACCTTTCTGAACTCGTCAAGCAGCAGGCTCCCGAACTCCTGGGTCGGACCGAGGTCCAGCAGCTCCTGGAGAACCTCAAGGAACATTCGCCCAAATTAGTGGAGGAACTGGTGCCGGGGGTTGTCAATACGGGAACGCTGCAGAAGGTGCTGCAGAATCTGCTGAGGGAGCGGGTTTCGGTCCGGGACCTGGGGCGCATCCTGGAGGCTACGGGTGATGCGGCCCTCATCACCCGGGATCCCCTCATGCTCACGGAATACGTCCGTCAGCACATGGGAAGGACCCTGACTACGCCACATCTTTCCGAAAACAACGAACTGGGTGTCCTGATCCTGGATCCAGTGCTGGAGCAGACCCTTCAGGGTGGCATCGAGACCACGGACCGGGGCAGCTTCCTGGCCATGGACCCTGGTCGAATCCAGGAGGTCCTGAACCGAATCACTACGGGCATCACCCAGCTGCTACCGGGAGCCCAGCCCGTGTTGCTCACCAATCCCGTGGTGCGACCCCACCTGCGCCGACTCCTGGAGCGGGTCATGCCCCACCTGGTCGTCCTGAGCCACAGTGAGATTCCGCTGGATGTGCGGGTCGTGAACCTGGGGACGGTGTCATGAGGCAAGGGCTGAATTCCACCACGAAGACACCAAGACACAAAGAAAAGCAAAGAAAGAAAATGAGAATATATAAAAAATTAATTACTTTTTTCTTCGTGCTTCCTTCGTGCCTTCGTGCCTCCGTGGTTGAATTTTCTTTTGGTGCCCCATGCGCGTGAAGACCTTTGAAGCTGCCTCCATGCAGGATGCGCTGGAAACCATCAAGCGGGAGATGGGGGAGGAGGCCTTCATCCTTTCCACCAAGACCCGGAAGAACGCATCCGGCGCGTCCCTCATCGAGGTGACGGCGGCGGTGGACGAAGCCCAGGCCCCGGTGGCCCCCGAGCCGGCGATGGCTGTCGGTGGCACCTATGGCCTGCGTCCTCCTCTGGCAGGGCGGGCGCAGCGCCCCGTGCCGACGGATCCGCCCATGGCCCTGAGGTCTGAAGGGGCACCTGTGATTGCAGCTCCTGCCCCGGCAGCGCCTTCCAGGGCGCCGCTGCCTCCCCCCCCGCCACCACCGGTGGATCTCCAGCCCCTGCGGCGGGAGCTCCTGGAGATCAAGGGCGCGGTGGAGGCCCTCAAGGACCAGGAGTCCAAGAATGCCTCCATCCTCCGGGAGCTGGACCAGCTCAAGGCCATGCTGAGCCGCATCCAGAAACAGGGCATGCCCCAGGCTCAACTGCACCTGCCTCCAAGCCTGCTGGAGCTCTACGGCGATCTGGTGGGCAACGATGTGGACTCTCTCATCGCGCTGAGGCTTTGCGAATACACCCAGCGCTCGCTGCTGGAACAGTGCGGTGACGAGACCGTGGACCCCGAGAAGGCCCGGCTCTTCATGCGACGGGTGATCGCGAATTTCATCCCAGTGGCGGCTCCCATCCAGCTGGATCCAGGCAAGATGCGGGTGGCGGCCCTGGTGGGCCCCACGGGGGTCGGCAAGACCACCACCATCGCCAAGCTGGCGGCCTATGCCAAGCTCGAACTCAAGCAGAAGGTGGCCCTGCTCACCCTGGATACCTTCCGCCTGGCGGCAGTGGACCAGCTCCAGCAGTACGCCCAGATCCTCCAGGTGCCCATCCATGTGGCCCTGACGGTGGAGGACCTGCGCAGCGCCCTCCGCTTCTATCAGGACCGTGCCCTGGTGCTCATCGATACGCCGGGTCACAACCCCAAGGATACGGAGACTCTGGGGCAGCTCCGCCGCTTCCTGGACGAGCTGCCGGAGGTGGAGACCCACCTGGTGCTGTCCGCCACCACCAAGCCCAAGGATCTGGCGGACCTGGCCCAGCGCTTCGAGCCTCTGAAGCCTGGACGCATCATCTTCACCAAACTGGATGAGACCAGCACCTTCGGTCCCATCCTCTCGACCCTGGTGCGGGTCAAGCGTCCCTTGAGTTATCTGGGAACTGGGCAGGAAGTGCCCCAGGACCTCGAAATGGCCACTTCCCGTCGGGTGGCTGACCTCATCCTCCCAGCTCCCCAGGTGAACCTATGAACGATCAGGCATCCCGGCTCCGGGCCATGGCGCAGGGGCAGCGGGCCGAAAGCACCCTCTTCCCCTCAAGGGTTCTGGCGGTCACCAGTGGCAAGGGTGGTGTGGGTAAGACGAACGTAGTGGCGGGGTTGGCCATGTCCCTGGCCCGGGTGGGTCAACGTGTGCTGGTGCTCGATGCGGACTTCGGCCTGGCCAATCTGGATATCCTGCTGGGGCTGACCCCCACCCATACCCTCGAACATGTGCTCCGGGGCGAGAAGATCCTCGAGGAGATCATTCTCGATGGGCCTCTGGGTATCAAGGTCATCCCCGCTTCCAGTGGCATCCAGGAGCTGACCCGTCTGGACACCATGGCCGAGTTGCGTCTCGTACAGGGCCTCCAGCGGGTGGCCGAAACCCAGGACTGGCTGCTCATCGATACGGCCGCCGGTATCCACGACTCGGTGGTGAAGCTCCTCATGGCCGCCCAGGAGGTCATCCTGGTGACGACGCCCGAGCCTACTTCCCTGGTGGATGCCTACGCCATGGTGAAGGTCATCCACCTGCGGGATCCCCAGAAGCCCATCTGGGTTGTGGTCAACAATGCGCAGGTGGAGTCGGAGGCGGAGGAGACCCTCGAGCAGCTGCAGGCCGCCGCCTTGCGCTTCCTGGGCAAGGAACTGAACATTCTGGGCATGATTCCCACCGATCCCCACTTGCTCCAGTCTGTGCGTCAGCAGCGCGGTGTGGTGGAACTCTATCCCCGCTCCCCTTCGGCCCAGGCCTTCAGGGCCTTTGCGGATCAATTGAAGAAAAAAGTGCCCTTACAAAAAGACGGTTTTGCCGCATTCTGGAAACAGCTTTCTGCTGAGGAATCATGAATCCGGTTGTGAAAAAAGGTGGGGTCTCCCCTTCGCCTGTGGCCAAAGCCGCTCTGGCCGCCTATGCCCAGGCGCCCCCACCTGTCTCTGAGCCGGAAGGACCGGGCATGGAGGAACTGCCGGAGAGCATTGAGGCCATCGATCGGGATGCCCTGATCACGGACTGCCTGCCCCTGGTGAAGTTTGTGGCCCATCGCATCTCCAGTCGCCTGCCTTCCCATGTGGAGGTGGAGGACCTGATCCACTCCGGCATCCTGGGGCTCATGGATGCCGTGAAGAAATTCGAGCCGGGACGCAACGTCAAGTTCAAGACCTACGCCGAGCAGCGGATCCGGGGTGCCATTCTGGACGGCCTGCGGGACCTGGATTGGGTGCCCCGAAGCCTGCGGCGGAAAAAGAAGGATATCGAGAACGCCTACCACCTCCTGGAGCAGCAGCTGGGACGGGCTGCCACCGATGAGGAGGTGGCCCAGCACCTGGGAATGGGACTGGAGGACCTCCATCACTCCCTGGACGAGCTCAAGGGCGTGACCCTCGGCACCTTCATGGATGCGGGCGATGACGGCGAAGGCGAGAACCTGATCAGCTTCGTCCCGGACCCCGACGCGGAGGATCCCCAGGTGACCCTCCACGCCAGGGAACTCAAGGCCCTGCTCAAGGAGAGCATCGACCGTCTGCCCACCAAGGAGCGATTCGTGGTGCAGCTTTACTACTTCGACGAGCTGACCATGAAGGAAATCGGCACCCTTTTGAATATTACAGAGAGTCGGGTATCGCAATTGCATACCAAGTCCATGCTCCGACTGCGGGGCCGACTCAAGGAACACCGGATCGAAGGTTGACGCATGGCGAAAATCCTTAGCCAGGAAGAGGTGGATGCCCTACTGAGGTCCCATGCAAAGGGGGCCAAGGCGGGGCCTGCTGCCGCCCCTGCTCCCGAGCGGGCTTCTGCGATGGGTGCCCAGAAGGCAAAAAAAGCCCAGGTCCAGAAGAAGGTCAGCCTCTACAACTTCCGCCGCCCCGATCGGGTGAGCCGGGAACAGATGCGGACCCTGCATTTTATGCACGACCGCTTCGCCCGGAACTTTTCCAGCTCCCTTTCGGCCTATCTGCGGACCATCACGGAAGTGAACCTGGTGTCGGTGGAACAGCTCTCCTACCAGGAGTTCCTGCTTTCGGTGCCGGATCCCACCTGTTTCAATGCCATCTCGATCCGACCCCTGGAGGGTGCCTTTGCCCTGGAGGTGAACCCCCAGCTGGTCTTCCCCATCATCGACAAGATGCTGGGAGGTCCCGGGGAGCCCCTGAAGCAGATCCGTACCATGACCGACATCGAACAGAGCATCTTCGATGGGGTGCTCAAGCTGCTCCTGGATGATCTCCGGGAAGCCTGGCGGGGCATTATCGACCTGGAGTTCAAAATCCAGGCCCGGGAGACCAGTCCCCAGCTGATCCAGATCGTGGCCCCCAACGAAGTGGTGCTCCTGGTGGTTTTCGAAGTGAAAATGGGCTCGGTGGTGGGCATGGTGAACTTGGCCATCCCCTCCATCATCCTGGAGCCCGTGGCCAACAAGTTCGATCAGGAGATGTACACGGGCTACAAGAAGTCCTCCAATTACGAGGAGGCCCGCCTCCTGATGGAAAGCATCAAGCGCTGCGATATGCGTGTCTGTGCCGAGATCCGGGGCACCAACCTGCGCTTGTCCGATATCCTCGCCCTGCAGGTGGGGGACCTCATCCCCCTGACCCAGCGATTCGATGCCCCCTTGGATCTGACCTTGGACGGCATTCCCCGATTCCATGGCTACGTGGCGCTGAACGCCAACCAGAAGCGGATCTTCCAGATATCCAGCATGAAACAGGAGGCTTGAGATGGATCCCGCGTTGGAGGAACTCGGAAAAAAGGTTGGGGGATGCTTCGCGGAGAGCATGGGGTCGGTGTTTTCCATGCTCACGGGCCGGGACTTCGCCATCACGCCCAAGGATGGCGCCCTGGTGGACCACGCAGGGATCACCGCCCTCTACGATGGGCCCGCCGTCTATGCCAAGGTTCAGTACACCAAGGGGATGACCGGTCCCATGCTCTTCGCCATGCCTCTCAAAGAGGGCACCATGCTGGTGGACCTCATGTTGGGAGGGGATGGCGCAGCCTCCGAAGAACTTGCGGGGGACTCCAAGGACGCCCTTGCGGAAACCATCAACCAGAGCATGGGCAGTGCCAACCAGGCTTTGTCTGACATGGCGGGGGAAACCCTTTCCATCTCCAATGTGGAGATCCACGCTTCGACGGAAACCGACCCGGCCAAGCTGGAGGAGCTCCTCGGGCCCGGCCCCTTCTTCGATCTGCCCCTGGATACGGCCCAGGAATCGCTCCAGGCCGTGATCCATGTCCTGATCCCGGATCTGCTCGCGGAGCAGATGAAGCGTAAGCTTGGCCTTGGAGAGGCTGCCGCCCCGGCCCCCGAACCCGAACCCGAACCCGTGCGGACCCCCGAAGCTGCCCCCGTTTCCGCTCCTGCGCCGACTGCCTCCCGTGCAGCTTCGGGCCCCGTGGCGGCCCCCTCGGCACCGGTGGACACGGGTAATCTGGATCTTCTGCTCGACATCGAACTGCCCCTTATGGTGCGGATGGGCCAGACCGAGATGCCTCTGGGGGATCTTCTCAAGCTGACTCCGGGTTCCATCCTGGAGCTCAACCGGGCCGCTGACGCTCCTGTGGAGCTGCTGGTCAACGGCAAGCAGATCGCCAAGGGTGAGGTGGTGGTGGTGGACGGCAACTTCGCTTTCCGGATCACGGAAATCGAAAGCGCCGCCGCCCGTCTGAAGAGCCTGGCCTAGCCGGAGATTACGCCGGGAAAGGTCTATTTCGCGGGCTGGGCCTTGGGGGGGAAGCGAGTCAGCATCTGGGCCACGGCGGCCTGGATGGCCTCTTCGGATTCCTCCGGGGTGCTGCCGCCTTCAAAGGCATCTTCGGCTTCGGCCTTCCAGATCACCTGGCTGCTCCGGGTGTCCCTGAATTCCAGGAGGATGCGTCCAATGGCCTGGGTCTTGGTCCTGCCCGTGCCTGTACCCACACCGACGCTGACCCCCGGCAGGATGCGAAGGCCGATGCCAAGGCCCACCCCAACGCCGCGGACCTTCTCGTCGCGGTATACGGGGAAGGCGCTGACCAGGAGGTCAGGGGGATTGCTTCCAGCGGGCTGGATTCCTTTGGTGGCCAGTTCCTTTTCCACTGCGGCCCGGATCCGCCGTTCAGTGAAATTGTCGCCCCCGGCGGTTGCCCAGTCGTAAGAATGGTAGCGAGTGTAATCGGCGTGCGCGTCGTAGTCGTAGTTCACCTTGAGGGGTGAACAGGCCAGCAGGGTTCCGAGGAGCAGAGCGGAGAGGGGTATCGCCAAGCGCATGGGGCCTCCTCTCTGGATTCTATCGGTTTCGGATTGCCGAGTACCAAAGATAGTGCTTCCAGAGCATGAACCGCCAGGTCCCATTGGAAATCTTTACCCGCAGGGTTCAGTCAGGACCGGCCAGGGCGGTGGTGAGGGCCTCTTTGAGTTGGCTCATGCTGAACGGTTTGCCAAGGAAGGCGTTAGGGCGATCCGTCTGATGTCCTGCGAGCACATGCCCCTGGTCGTAACCACTGGCCAGGATCACCGGCAGGGATGGGTCGATCTGGCGCAGCGCGGAGAGGGTACCCCACCCATCCAGGCGGGGCATGGTCAGGTCCGTGATCACGCAGCGGATTTCCGCGCGATGGGCCTGGAACCGTTCAAGGGCTTCAAGGCCATCCCTGGCCGTCAAAGGGGTGAAGCCCATGGCCTCCAGTAGATCACCGGTTGCCTCCAGCAGCGGGGCGTCGTCATCCACCAGGAGCAGGGTGCCCTTGAAGTCCACCCCCGGCGCTGCGGTCTCGCTGGTGGGGAGCAGGGCCTGCTTGCAGGCAGGGAAGTAGGCTCGGAATACGCTCCCCTCGCCTGGTCGACTTTGCACCGAAAGCCCTCCGCCATGGGCCTGCACGAGGCCAAGGACCACCGGAAGACCCATGCCCCGGCCTGCGTGACGGGTGGAGAAGAATGGATCAAACAGTTTTTCCAGGTGACCCTCGGGGATTCCCGGTCCAGAGTCCGAGACCTCCAGGCACACATGGGGGACTGCCTGGGGCTGCCAACTCACGGGGAACCGGTTGACGGTGGGGATCTCCGACACCATGCAGGTCCGGAGGGCGAGGTGGACGGCGCCTCCCTCCCCCCCCATGGCTTCCCAGGCATTGGTCACGAGGTTGATCATGACCTGCTGCAGCTGATCTCCATTGCCCATGATGGCGGGAACCGCGGATCGGAACTCGGTCTCGAGGGATACCTGTGGAGGGAGGATCCCTTGGAGAAGGGGCAGGGCACCTTGGTAGAAGTCTGTGAGATTGAGGGGGGCCTGCTCATAGGATGTCTGTCCCAGGTAGGCCAGCATGAGTCGGCTCACCTCTGTCGCCCCTTCGGCCGCCTGTCTTGCCCTTCCCAGCAGAATTCCTGGATCAGCACTTCTGGGTCGGTGCTCCAGGAGTTCCAGGTTGCTGATGACGGATTGGAGCTTGTTGTTGAAGTGGTGGGAGATGGCACCTGCCATGCGGCCGAGGCTCTCGGCCTTCTGGAGCTGGCGGTTCTTGGTCTCCAGCTCGGCTTTTTCGAATTCAGCCTTCTTCCGTGCACTGATGTCGCGGATAACGAACACCAGCTTCGCCGGCTGGCCATGGGGGCCGCGGATGAAGCCACTGTTGACCTCAATGTCGAAGGTGGATCCATCCAGTCGCATTCCCTTGTATTCGTTGGGCCCTTTCAGGCTTCCCTGGAGCATGAGACTTAGGTTGGATCTTCCGCGCTCGCGATCTTCCGGTGCCAGGAAGTTCAGCACCTCCAGATCGGCCCCTTCCTGTGGTTCGTAGCCGAACATCGTCCAGGCCGCCGGGGACATGATCAAAACCTTGCCCTCCCTGTCGGTGATCGTGATGTCATCCGGGGAGGCGTTGAGAATGGAACGGTAGGTCTCCTCGCTGTCTTTGAGGGCCCCGAGGGCATTCTGGAGTTTCTGTTTCTCTGCGATGTTCTCTGCATTGAGGCGTTGGTTGACCATGAGGATCAGTCCGAAAGTCCATAGGGGACTGGTCACGATAGGAACCACAAAGGCTGCTTTCTGGATGGTCGAGAAATCCAGGTACGAGTCGATAGGAGTTGCCTGGAGGGTGTCGTAAATGTTGAGAAGCAGGAAACAGCCATGGGCCAGAAACACGCAGGCCGTGAACCGGGCAGAGGCTTTGAACTCCGGGGGGCGGTGGACCAGCAACAGGTATGCTGCCATGAAGGAATACAGAGCGATGGCTGTCGATACCACAACGGTTCGGGCTGAAACATTGGGAACAGCGAACAGGTAGACGTAGTACAGAACCACGAAAGCGGTCAGGCTGGACGCCAGTCGCAGGGGGGAGATCCTCCTTTCCAGGAAGAGCGAAACACCCACCAGAATGCACATGCGTCCCCCCATCAGGAGGGGGTTTCCCAGCAGGCCCAGGAACCCGAAGGCTTCGGATCCTGTCCCTGCGAGGAAGACGAAGCCACAGGCTGTCAGCACAGAGCCCAGCAGCCAGTAACCAATGCCACGATAGGCCCGGTTTACCCTGAACTGGACCGAAAGTGGTACCAGCAAGGTCATGAAAATCAGGCCCAGGATGAATACAAGGGTTGGGACATCAAGCTTCATGGGGGCCTTTGCAGAGGGCAGCTTGATCAAGTGGGGGACTATCCGGGAGGTCGCCGCCGGGGGCGGAACTTGTGGATGGCCCTTTGCTTGAACTTTCCTAATAGGTTACAACACTTCCTTGCCTTGATCGTTCAATGCTGAAAAGGCTCAGAACGGGGCCGACAGGTGTTTTGGCAGGGGGTAGATGATACCGGGGATAGTCCCGGCCCCGGGGAAGTGTGGGATCCTTACCCAATCACCCACTTTATCCACAGGCCTGAGGTGTCTTCGGGGTCGAGGAATTACCTGTCGCCTGTGCCCCCTTTCGAGGAGTATCCCCATGAAACAATCCCTTCTTTCCCTCGGCTTGGTGGTTGGCCTTGCAGCCCCCCTCGCCGCCCAAGGGGCCCACCTGATCAAGAGAGGGGAGGTCTTCCGCTGGTCCGTCAAGGGTGGCCAGAGCGGCATGATGAAAATCGTTTCCGTGGATGGACCGCTCTTTGAGGTAGAACAGACCAATGAGATGAACCGCGCCGCCGGGGTCGTTCGTCTGTACGGAGCGGTGGTCAACAACGGACGGAAAGTCGTGTTGCTGAACGTGGGCCAGTGGAAGGAGGTCTGGGAGGGCAATCTCCTGGATGACGAGATTGCGGGGGATCTCCGAACCGGTTCCGCAAACCTCACCTTCCGGATGGCTCCTGCGGGCAGGGAGCGCCCCCGGGAGGCAGACACGGCCCCCTTCCTCACGGGCAGGACCCTGCGATGGGAAACGGGCGCTGCGGGAGGCCAGAACGGCACCCTTTACGTGACCCATACCAGGGGTGCCTCCTTCTTCCTGGAGCAGAAAAACGACAGGAATACGGCTGCCGGGATCGTCAGGCTGGAAGGCGAGGTGAAGGACGGTCAAATCTTCATCTACAACCGGAAATGGCATGAAACCTGGGTTGGGGTCTACCGGCACGGAAGGGTGATTGGGAAGATCAACAACCAGTCGGAATTCCGGATCTTCGAATAGCCTGCACCGGATTGCACACTGTCTGACCGCTCGCCCCGGATGCCCTGTGGGATCCGGGGCGAGCCTCTGTTGGGTGGAATGAACCCAGGGTTGGCAGATCAGATAAGAAAATGGCTGTGGGGTGAAGGAAAAAATGTCACCCATTAGAAACCATGACCTGTCCGACAAGAGCCCTGAGCCGGCCACTTTTGGCTGCCATTGGCGTGGGGCGGGAAGCATAAGCTGGCTCTAATTGGTTGATTTTATTATTAATTTATTAATGACTGTAGCTGTTGAGGCGCCTTCCTTGATGATTGCGTCGTAGACATCCGCCACGGCCATCAGGCGCGCGGAGATCGAAATGCCCGTGCCTCCTAGGGCAAGGGGATACCCTGAGCCGTCCCATCTTTCGTGATGGCTGTAGGCAATCTGCTTGGCGAGGGAGAGGGAAAGGACGGTTTTTTTGAGCTTCCCCGCGAGCACTTCGCATAGTGCTGGACGCGGCAAATATGGTTGCCGCTCTGGTATCCCCGGTTTCCGCCAGGGAGCCCAAGGACTGGATGGTGACTTCCTGGATGGTTGCCAGCTCATGGTTGCGGCGGTTCACCTCCATCTGGAGAAAGATCGCCTTCTCCTTCAGGAAGTCGCGGACTTCCTTGAGCTGGAGATGGGTCCGGATACGGGATAGGAGGATGGGTGGCCTCATGGGGGCCAATAACGTTAGGTCGGATTGCCTGCCAGCCATCGGGCCCAACCCGCGCTAAGTGGCCTGGACCCGCCGGCTTCATTGGTGTCCGATGGCCTCGGTGAAGTAGGTCTTCTTCCTGTCCATGTCCGCGTCCTTGTCCGAGAACTTCTGGGCGATGGCCTGGAACTCGTCGGCGAGGTTCGTGAACGCCTCGGCCACATCGGGATCGAAGTGGGTCCCCGCGCCCTCCACGATGATCTGGTAGGCCTTGGCGTGGGGCATTCCCTCCTTGTAGATCCGCCGGCTGATAAGGGCGTCGTAGACGTCGGCCACGGCCATGAGCCGGGCCGGAATCGGGATGTCGTCGCCGCTCAGTCCCTCGGGGTAGCCCGTCCCGTCCCACTTTTCGTGATGGGAGATGGCGATCTCCTTGGCCAGGGCCAGGAACTCCACCGGCATGCCCAGGGACTGCTCCGCGTGCTCGATGGCGTCGCGTCCCAGAATCGTGTGGCGCTTCATGATCTCGAACTCGTGGGGCTCGAACCGGGCGGGCTTCAGCAGGATCCGGTCTGGGATTCCCACCTTGCCGATGTCGTGTAGTGGCGCCGACTTGTAGAGCAGGTTGATCCGAGCCTCGTCCAGATAGGCGGAGAAGCGGGGGTGGTCCATCAGCTGCTTGGCCAGCACCATCACATAGCGCTGAGTGCGGCGGATGTGATTGCCCGTGTCGGAGTCCCTGGTCTCTGCCAGGGAAGCCATGGAGAGGATGGTTACATCCTGGATGGCCACCACCTCCCGGGTCCGGCGGTTCACCTCAGCCTCCAGGAAATCGGCCTTGCTGCGTAGGAAATCGGCGCTGGCCTTGAGTTTGAGATGGGTCTCCACCCGAGCCAGGACCACCGGCGGGCTGATGGGCTTGGTGATGTAGTCCTCCGCACCGAGCCTCAGGCCCTTCTCCTCGTCCTCCGTCGCCGTCATCGCGGTGAGGAAGATGATGGGGATGTCCCTGGTCTTGCGGTCGGCCTTCAAGCGTTTGCAGACCTCGTAACCGTCCATCTCCGGCATCATGATGTCCAGCAGGATCAGGTCCGGCGGGGTGTCGGACCCGGTTATGGCCAGGGCCTTTTCCCCTCCGTTGGCGATCTTGACCCGGTAGAGGTCTTTTAGGAGGGCGCTCATGACCTTGAGGTTGTCGGGGGTGTCATCCACCACGAGGACGATGGGGCGTGTGTCGTCAGTCATCGGAAGGGCCTCCTGGAGGGGTGGGGCAGATCGGTATCAAGGGAAGGAAGCGCGGGTTCCCTTTGCGCTAGGGGGTGACGGGGGAAACGGGGAAGAGCAGGGTGAAGCGCGTGCCGACGCCGATCTGGCTCCTCACGGTCACCCGGCCGCGGTGGGCGGCCATGAGTCGCTGAACGATTGCCAGGCCGAGCCCGAATCCCAGTCCGGCATCATGCTTCGAGGTCTGCCGGTAGGGGTCGAAGATGTAGGGCAGCTGCTCCGGAACGATGCCCTGGCCGGTGTCCGTTACCGAAATGGACAGCCAGCGCAGCCCAAGGTCGACGCCTTTCCCGTCCACCTCGCAAGCGTCCAGGAGGATGTTGCCCCCAGGCGGTGTGAACCTCAGCGCGTTGTCAAGGAGATTGGAAAGGATGCGGTTCACCTTCTGTGGATCCACCTCGATCTCGGGGAGCGGCTGGGGGCACGTAAGGTTCAAGTGGATCCCCCGCGCGGAGGCCCGGGGGGCGAAGGCATCCAGCACGCCCTGCAAGAGGACCTTGGGATCCAACCTGCGGAAGTCCAGGGGGATCTCCCTGCCCTCGCTGCGGAATAGCTCCAGCAGGTCATTGAGCATGGAGAGGATGTCCTGGAGGGAATGGCGGCAGCGCACCAGGAACTCCGGCCTGATCGACCCCTGGGTTTCGTAAATGTCCAGGACGGTCTGGATCCCCGTGAGGGGTGATCGCAGATCGTGGACCATCATCGCGGTGAAGCTCGCCTTGAGCTGGTCCAGCTCCTGGAGTCTCGCGTTGGCCTCCTTCAGGTCGCGGTTCCTGTCCTCTAGCTGTCGTCGCAGCTGGCGGAGCTCGATCTGGTAGTCCACCCGCGCGAGGACTTCCTCGGCCTGGAAGGGCTTGGTCACGTAGTCGGCGCCTCCCACGCGGAAGGCCTTGACCTTGTCCCAGACATCGTCCAGGGCGCTGATGAAGACAACGGGGATATCCCTCAGTCGCGCGTCCTGCTTGAGCGCCAGACACACCTCGAAGCCGTCCATCTCGGGCATCAGGATGTCCAGGAGGACTAGGTCCAGAGGCTCCGATCGGGCGATGGCCAGGGCCTTCTCCCCGCCATTGGCGATCTTGACGCGGTGGCATTCCTTGAGTAGCCCGCTCAGCAGCTTCAGGTCGTCTGGAGCATCGTCCACCACTAGCACTGTGGGGCGGGTGTCCTCGTTCATGGCTCTTCCTCCGTCGCGGCCAGCAGCGCCAGCGCCTTGTCGAAATCGAAGGCGCGGACGGCACGGGCGAACGTGTCCCCCTGCCCGGGCAGGATGCGGTGCAGGAGTTCCAGATGCTCCTCCATCAGTTCCTCGGCTTCGGGATCGTTGTCACCCAGGAGGCGGCGTAGCCGCTCCACGATGGCGTCGGCCTGTCCGGCTTCCACCACCTCGTGGTGGACCGGTGCAGGCAGCGCCAGCTCCAGCCGGGTGACCATTTCTGCCAGGGATTGCCCCAACCGGTTGAGCTCACCCGCGACTCCATGACCGTCCCGGATCCCGTGTTCCACCGCGGCGGCCTCGCCCTGGATCCCGGTGGCCCCGACGTTCCCGGCAATGCCCTTCAGGGTGTGGGCGATCCGCTCCGCCGTGGTCCGGTCCCCGGTGGTCAGGCACCGCTGGATCTCCTCCGCGGTGCCTCTCTGCCCTTCCGCAAACTTGCGCAGCAGTTCCAGGTAGAGGGGCCGCTTCCCCCGCACGCGCTTCAGGCCCAGCTCCGCATCCAAGCCGGGGATATCCCGGGGGACCTCGTCCCCTGGCTCGTCAGCGGTCGGAGCTGCCGCCTCGCGCACGGGCGGGACCTCGGGCGCGGTTTCATTCCTTGGCTGCCACTGGGCCAGCACCCTGAACATCTCGTCGGGATCGATGGGCTTAACTAGGTAGTCGTTCATCCCCGCCGCGGTGCACCGGTCCCGGTCAGCCTGCATGGCATTGGCCGTCATGGCGATGATGGGCATGCGGTGGCCCTCCTCCCGCAGCCTGACGGTGGCGGTGATGCCGTCCATGACCGGCATCTGCATATCCATGAGCACCAGGTCATAGGTGCCGGTCCGCACCTTGTCGAGGCAGATGAGCCCGTTCTCGGCAACGTCCACCTTGATGCCCGCATCCGCGAGCAGTTCGGTAGCTACCTGCTGGTTGAAATCGTTGTCTTCCACGAGCAGGACCCTCAGCCCCCGGAGCCGCAGGACGGCTTCGTCGGTGGGAAGGGGGCCTTCACCCTCCCCGGCCTCGCCCTCCTCCAGGACGGCGCCCAGGGCGCGCATGATCGAGTCGAAAAGCATCGAGGGGGATACCGGCTTGATGAGCACGTCCTCCACCCCCACTGTCTCCGCTCCCTTCAGCACCTCCTCCCGCCCGTAGGCCGTGACCATGATGAGGCGGGGAGCGGTGTCAAGGCCAATGGCCTTGATATGGTGGGCCGCCTCCAGGCCGTCCATGCGGGGCATCTGCCAGTCGAGGAAGACCACCTCATAGGGTCGACCCGACGAGGCGGCCCTGCGGATGGCGGCCAGGGCCTCCGCGCCCGAGGCTACCTCGTCCACCTGGAAGGACATGGAGAGGAGCATGTCCACGAGCACGTGGCGGGCGTTCTCGTTGTCATCTACCACAAGCATGCGCTTGCCGCGCAGGTCGGGGCGTGGCACCAGGGCCCTCCGCGGCTTGCCCTTGCCCAGGCGGGCGGTGAACCAGAAGGTGGAGCCCTGGCCTGGAAGGCTGTCCACGCCCACATTTCCGCCCATGAGCACCGCCAGCTTCTTGGAGATGGCTAGGCCCAGGCCCGTGCCGCCGTACTTGCGGGTGGTGGAGGAGTCCGCCTGCTGGAAGCTCTGGAAGAGGCGCCCCTTCTGCTCCTCGGTCAGGCCGATGCCTGTGTCGCGCACCTCGAAGCGAAGGAAGACCTCGCTCCCCAGGTCTTCCACGAGGCGAGTGCGGATATCGATCTCTCCCTGCTCCGTGAATTTTACAGCGTTGTTCGCGTAGTTGATGAGGATCTGGCCCAGCCGTAGCGGATCGCCCACCAGGTCGTTGGGCACCCCGGGACCCACGTCGAAGACCAGCTCCAGGCCCTTGGCCGTGGCCTTCTCGGTGATGAGGTTGGAGACGTTCTCCATGACCTTGTCCAGGTGGACCTCCGTGAGCTCCACGGAGAGCTTGCCCGCCTCGATCTTCGAGAAGTCCAGGATATCGTTGATGATGCCCAGCAGGTGCTGGCCGGACTGCTGGATCTTCTTCACGTAGTCCTTCTGGCGTGGATTGAGTTCGGTCTTCAGGGCCAGGTGCGCCATGCCGATGATGGCGTTCATTGGGGTGCGGATCTCGTGGCTCATGTTGGCCAGGAAGTCCGCCTTGGCCTGGGAGGCCCCCTCCGCGATCTCCTTGGCCTCCTGCATCATCCGCTCGGCCTGTTTGCGCTCGGTGATGTCAATGCAGGTGGCGAGGTTGCGGGTGCCGATCATGACGCTGGAGAAGACGACGTCCCGGACCTCCCCGTCCTTGCGTGTCACGCGCATCTCAAGCGAATTCATGGGAGCGTCAGCCGCAACGGCCCTTGCCAAGGCTGCATTCCAGGCCTCCTGCTGCTGCTTCCGGTAGCCCGGGTCGGGATAGGCCAGCTCATACCAGCGGGCGACGTCCGGAATCTCCTCGGGAGTGTAGCCAAACATTCCGACGAAGGTGTGGTTGAGGAACTCGATCTCCTCCCGCTCGTTCATCAGGGCCACGCCGACGGGCATCACCTCCAGCATGCTCCGGTTCCTGGCCTCGCTCTCCCTCAGGGCACCTTCGGCCAGCAGGCGTTCGGTGATGTCCCGGAAGGAGATCACGGTGCCCGCCAAGAAGCCATCCTTCAGGACCGGAGTCGTGACGTACTCCACGGGGAAGCAGGTGCCATCCTTCCGCCAGAGCACCTCGTCGCTCACGACCCGCTGCTCGCCGTCTAGCGAGGTCAGGAACATCGGGCACTCGTCCTTGGGGTAGGGGGAACCATTCGGCCACGTGTGGTGGATCTCGGCGTGCAGCAGCTTCCCGACAAGCTCCTCCGGGTCGTAGCCCAGCATGCGGGTCCCGGCAGGATTGGTGAAGGTGATGTGGCCGTTGTTCCCCATCCCCAGGATGCCTTCGCTGACCGAGCCCAGGATAAGGCGGGAGCGTTCCTCTGCATCGGCCAAGTGCCTCGCCTGCTTGGCCACCTGCTCGTTGATGGATTCCAGCTCCTCCTTGCGGGCCTGGAGCTGGCATTCGGAGGCCGCCAGGGTCTCGGCCTGGCGCTGGGTCTCGGCGAGCAACCTCCGGGTCCGGAGGTTGGCGTTCAGGATCTTCATGTGGACAGCCAGGCTGGGCAGCAGCTGGTCGAGCAGGGCCTGCTGCCTCCCATCGATGGGCTCGAGGGGCGCCAGCTCCAGCACGGCTGTGACGCCCTCCTGGTCCATCACCGGGAAAATGGCCAGGGAGCGCACCTGCAGCGCCCCTAGCCCAGCCTGGATCTCCAGATGGTCCTCGGGAAGGGCCGTGAACGCAAGGGGCCTCCGGTCCGATGCGGCTTGGCCCACCAGCCCTTCGCCCCGGGAGAACTTTTTTACCTGGGCCAGCCCTTCCAGCGCGTACCCACCCACTCGGTGAAAGGTGTTCTGGTCATCCGCAGCCACATAGAGGGCGCCGTAGAGGAGCGGAATGGACCGGGAGAGCTCGCGCAGCAACACGGAGGCAAACACCTCGAAGTCCTCGGCAGATCGCAGGTATTCCAGCAGGATCCCCGACTGGCCCTTCACCCAGGACCGGACCTCTTGTTCCCGCGCCGACTTCCGGAGGACGGCGAGGGCTCGGGCCATGTCGCCCACCTCGTTGGTGCGCTCCTGGTAGCTGATGGGCTGGTCAAGGCGACCCTCCGCCACATCCAGGATACTGCGGCGCAGGTCGAGGAAGACCGTGAGGATGTCCCGCCGGACCACGAGGAAGGTGGCGAGCAGCGAGCCCATCAGCCCCAGGCTGATCACCAGCCAGGTGTTGACCACGATCTGGTTCGTCTCCCGGGCATAATCGGCGTTGATCCGGTCGACCTCCTGCCCGATATCGTCCACCAGGCTCGTCCCGGCCTGCCGCGCCCTCTCCATCCGCGCCACCACCTCCTCGTTGAGCAGACTGAAAGCGGCCCCGTCCTCGTTGCGCATGGCGTAGTCCCGCACTGCGCGGGAGATTCGAACCGCTTCCCCGAAATCATTGCGGATGCTCGTGATCCGTCCCGCCTTCGGCGGAGTCGCCTTGAGGGACTCGTCGATGTAGCTCTGGAAGTCCCGGTAGGTGGCCTCCAACTCTCTTTCCGTCCCCTGGATGGCCTCCCCGTCCTGCTCCGAGATCTCCTGATAGAGCAGCATCCCGTAGCGGTAGATCCGCGAATTGGCGCGGGTGAGGTAGAGCTCTGCCCGGCCCTGGGTCCGCAGGGACTGGTAGTGGCCGTCGACCCGGTGCATCTGCATTGAGGAGTAGAGGGTGGCGAACAGAACCATCGCGATCAGGGGCAGCAGGGCGAAGAGCACCTTGTTCCGGATCCGCATGTTATCGAGGAATTTCATGGGCGACTCGCAATGGATGGGGGAATGGTCCGCGGGTTTCGCGGATGGGCTGAGGTGGCTCGCCTCAGAAAGCGGGCGTGTTATCTGGGTGACTTGAGATCCTCCATGATGTTCAACATGGCCCGCCGGGTCCGGGCCAGCTCGTCCACCTGTTCCTGCAGCCTCCGGGCGGCCCTCTCCTGCTCCTCGAAGGACTGCCTCAGCTGCTCTGTCATACGGTTGAAGGCCTCGGAGAAATCCCCCATGAAGTTGACCTTCTGGGAGAAATCCCCCCGGGCGATCTGCTGGGTGGTCCAGGTGAGGGTCCGGAGACTGGCGTGAAGGCTCTTGAGGGACTGCAGGACCACGTTCCTCCCACGGGGTGGCTCGGCGTTGAGTTCTCCCCGGGCCAGCTGGTAGGACAGTTCCGCGGTCTCGTTGTAGCTCTCCACGAAGCGGTTGACATACTCCACGACCTGGCGGAATTCGTTGTCCGGATGGCCCGGAGGCAGTTCGAGCCGCTCGGGCCGTTTCCCGCCCAGGATATGGGCGAAGACTTCGGTGAGGCGGTCGATGTCCTCTTTGTGAACCTCGATCATCGTCCGTCCCCGCTCACGCTGGACGCACAGCGAAGCGGCAGACTCTGTCACCGGAGCACCAGCAGTCCACCTCCTTCACTTCGAAGGGCCGCCCTGCGAACTCCTGGAGTAGTCCGCTGATGAAACCCTCGTCATAGGTGCAGATGGTCTCCTCGCTGATGGGTAGTCCGGAGCAGTCCAGGTCTTCGGCCACGGTCATCGTGAATTCCAGCCGTTCCAGGTCGGCCTTCTCGATCCTCAGGATGCCGATCTTCAGGGTGCTCAGGAGCTCCTGCAGCTCCTTTACGAAGGCCGGGAAGTCCTTCCTTTGGGTGATGAGGTTGCGGAAGAAGTGCTTCCCCGCCAATTCCCCGGCCTTGTAGTAAAGGCGATCCGCGGTGACCGGATCGAATTCCTGGATGATCACATCCCGCAAAGTGAACTGCATCAGCCGGTAGACTGCAACATCCGTGGTACTGCCCAGGTGGGGGCGGCCCGCCGCGATGTCGCCGAGCATCTGCCATTCGAAGAGGGTTTCCTGCCGCGGTTCCTTGAACATGGGATCTCCCGTTGTTATTCCACGATGGTGTAGCGTGCTTTTTGGCCGACCTCGGCCAGCAGGGCGTTGATCTCCTGCTTGAGCTCGATCATCCGTTCTTCCCGATCCACGGTGAGGCGCGCGAAGCGCTCCAGCTCCTCCAGTTGCTGCTGGATCTCTCCGTCCAGGCGTCTGCGCTCCGTAATGTCCTCCCGGACGGACACGAAGTGGGTGATCCGGCCTCCCTCCCCGTGGATGGGGGAGATAGAGGCATGCTCCCAGTAGAAATCGCCATTCTTCTTGCGGTTGCAGATCTCGCCGCACCACTCCCGGCCGGCGAGAATGGTGGTCCACAGCGCCTCGTAGAGTTCGGGGGGATTCAGCCCCGACTTGAGGAATCGCGGATTCTGCCCGAGGATCTCCTCGGAAGCATACCCGCTGAGGGCTTCGAACTTGGGATTCACGTACTCGATGACGCCCTGCGAATCCGTGATCATCACGGACACGGGGCTTTGGACGAGGGCGTTAGAGGCAACCTGGAGGCGCTCTGCGGATTCGCGCAGCTGTCCCTCAAGCGCCTTCTGGGCCGAGATGTCCACGATGCTTTCCAGAAGGAAGTCCTGCCCCCCCAGGACCACCGGCACCACGTTCTTGAGCACCGGGATCTGCCGCCCGGCGGTGCGGCCCACCATCTCCTCGGCATTCTCCAGAGGCTCGCCCCGGTCCAGGGCCGGGCACTGGTGGAGCGCACGGGTGCAGCCTCCGCAGCCGCAAGGCTGTCCGATCAGGTCCTCTCGGGTGCAACCGATCAACCGGAGGGCGACGGGGTTGGTGTCGACGATAACCCCCTGCCGCGGGTCGATGAGCAACATGCCCACACTGAGGGAGTCAAGGAGGGTGCGGCTCTTCTGCTCCGCTTCGGCGAGAATCCTGGCCTGATGCCGGCTTCGCTCCAACAGCTG
This sequence comes from Holophagaceae bacterium, assembly GCA_017859955.1. Lineage (GTDB taxonomy): Bacteria > Acidobacteriota > Holophagae > Holophagales > Holophagaceae > Holophaga. The sequence continues at coordinate 4,643 of JAFNAB010000007.1, read as the reverse complement.
CTGCGTCTCCAGGTTCCCCGCGAGGATCTCCAGGTTCAGTGCCAGGATGGGCAGGACCTCCTCCAGCAGGCGGCGGTGTTCCGCTTCGAAGCGGGTCGGAGTCGCAAGGGCAAGCACCCCGAGCACCCGATCCATCCGCTGGATGGGCAGGATCAGCAGCTCGTGAAGAACCAGTTCCCCGCATCCTAGTGCGGCGGTGAAGGGCAGGCCCTGGGGATCCACGAGCTCGACGGGAGCCCGGTCCCGGGCGCACTGCCCCACCAAGCCGCGACCGAAGCCAATCGATCGGGATTCGGGCTCGCGGCCGGTCCGGCCGTACCCGCCCGCATACCTAAGCATCCCCTCCTCTTCCTCCAGGATGTGAAGCGACCCGGAGGCCATGCCCGTCAAGGGAGCGAGTTGGGAGAGGCAGACCTCGGCCAGCTTCTCGTAAGTGCGGGCGTTCTGAAGCCCGACGGATAGCGTGGTCAGCTGGGCCTTGATCTGTGCCTGAGACTCCAGGAGGCGAGCGTGGGCCTCCAGTTCCCCCTGAACCCGCTGGCGCTCCCGCACGGCCTTCCGGAGGTAGAAGTTGCGCACAAGCAGAAGCAGGGCGAGGCCGGCGAGGGCGCCGGCATAGGGGAGCAGGGCGGTCCAGGCTATGCCCTTCGGCTCGGGCGAGCCCAGCCATTGGTTCTTGATGAGCGCCCGTTCCTCGTTCGACAGGCTCGCGAGGGCCTTGTTTAGAGCGGAGCGGAGCAGGGGCATGTCTTTCCGCACCCCGAAGGCCAAGTCGTGGGTGTAGGGGGTCGGGGCAGCGATCTTCAGGTTGGTCAGTCCGAGTTGGTCGATGTTGTAGGTGACCGTTCCCAGGTTGTCGACGAAGACATCGATCTTGCCCGTGGAGAGCTGGAGGAGCGCATCCTTGATATTGGCGATCGCAACGAGGGGCAGCTCGGGATGGTCCCCCCGGAGGAGCTCCTCCACCACCAGTCCCTTCAGGACCCCGATCTTCAGGCCACCCAGATCCTCCAGTCCCCTGATGGACTTGGCCTCCCTTCGACTGACGATCACCGACGGGAAGGAGGTGTAGGGCGCCGTGAAGAGAAGGAACTTGCCGCGTTCGGCTGTGGGGGTGACTTTGGGGATGAGGTCGATCTCGCATGCCTCCACCTTGGCGACCGCCTGGTCGACCGTCAGTCCGGGAACGACCTCAAGCCGAAGCCCAAGCCTCCTGGCGCACTCTTGGATGAACGCCGCGCTGATGCCCTTGTATACGCCCTGGGCATCGAGACACTCGAAGGGGGGGCGAGCCGAGTCCACCCCGATCCGAATCGTTCTCCCCGCAAGGAAGGCCTTCTCGTCACCCGTGAGTGGAATGTTGGCCTCCTTCCCCTGCAAGGAGGCTGCATATCCGGTCCCCAATATCAGGAACGCCAGTGCAACCCAGAGCACCTGGACGAAGCTGGGCATCCTGAGGCCTGGCCGGATCCGGACGCGCTCACCCATGGGGTTTTCCCTTGCGGGCGGGCTGCAGTCCCTCTTCCGTCCCTGCCTTGGCAAGGACCCGCTTGCCCGGAAAAGGGGGGAGGCTGGTCATGGGACCTCAGCATGCAAAGAAAGCACACCGGCCTGATCGACCTCTCATGGCCTTGGGTTTAATCCCGCATCCACAAAATAACCGGTTGTTTCAACATAAGCGTTCGACCTATTTTGTATTATTGATAATTTTTGTATCGCTCATTGCTTTTTGCCCCCCGATAACCAGAGCCGCAGGCGGAGGCCGGGCCCATAACAATGTGCCGCCTTATCTGGTCATCAAATACGCAATCTAGTAGAGAAAGGGTCCTGCCCTTTGGGTAAAGACGGCGGATTTGCTCGATGCACCGGCACCCTGCCGCAGTTGCCGGAGCATGGAATTGCTTTGCATTCATGTCCAAATGTTGTACTACTTTGGGTTCACACCAAAAAGGCTTTGGGGGGAAGGATGAAATGTCCCCCATTAGGAACCATAACCTGTCAGACAAGAGCCCTGAAGCGGCCACTTTTCGCTGCCATCGGCGTGGGGTCAGGAAGCATATCTTGACTGAGGATTTGGGTGTGGGGTTATAATAATTGCATTATTTATTGGGTTTAAGACGAATTAATTAAATTATTGCGGTCGTTGAGGCGGGTTCCTCTTGGCCCGTGTATTGGCCTTATATGTCGTAAAATAATTGGATCATGTTGGATGCTCTGGCTGGGCAAGGCTATATGACGAGGCTGTCCGGGAAGCTCTCATCATGCTTTGGGAGGCGTCGAACAGTGTCTGCGGCAGGCAAGTAATGGTTCTCAACGCGGAAAGGATATGTGTCGCGGCACCGAAGAACTACCAGCTTGCCCAACCTTTTCCTTTGGGGAGCAAAAGTTGATCTGTCGGCCATTTTTTGCTTCAAACCACAAAGGCCCACCTTTCGGTGGGCCTTCTGGACTGGCTCCGGCGGAGGGATTTGAACCCCCGACCGATCGGTTAACAGCCGATTGCTCTACCCCTGAGCTACGCCGGAATTGGGTAAAGACTACTTTAACACGGCAGATGCAGACGTCAAGCGGTCTTCAGCTCCTTTGGAGGTCCATGAGGATCTGGCGCGCTGTGGCCTTGAGGGTGTCGATGACACCGACGCCCCGGTTTGCCACGGCTTCGATCATGGGCTCGTTGCGGAAGCGCAGGAGCTGTTCCAGTTCCTGCACGGGGGCGGCGGTGGGCATATCGCGTTTGTTGAGCTGGAGCACGTAGGGAATGGTCCGGATGTCGAACCCGTTCTCCTTCAGGTTCGTGGCCAGATTGGCGATGGATTCAATATTGGCTTCCAGGCGGGCCGCTTGGCTGTCGGCAACGAAGATAACCCCGTCGCAGCCCCGCAGGATCAGTTTCCGGGAGGCGTCGTAGAAGACCTGCCCAGGGACGGTGTAGAGGTGGAAGCGAACCTTGAATCCCTTGACCGTACCCATGTCCAGGGGCAGGAAGTCGAAGAAGAGCGTCCGATCCGTTTCTGTAGCCAGACTGACCAGCTTGCCCTTCTTCTCGGGGTTGGCCTGCTCGAAGATCCACTGGATGTTCGTCGTCTTGCCACAGAGGCCCGGACCGTAATAGACGATCTTGCAGTTGATCTCTCGGGACGCGTAGTTGATGAAGGTCATGAAATTACTCCGGTCAGTCTCCGAAGAGACGATCGATGTCTTCGTCGGTGATTTCCGTGAAAGGGCTCTCGAATTTAGCGTTCTCGCCCCCCTGGTCCTGGGCTCTGTATTCCACGCGTTCGAAGATTTCTTGGAGTTCACGACTCGCCTTTTTAACGCGCAGTCGAACGAGGGCCAGGCTTGAGCTCTGGTCGAAGATGACCACCAGAATCCCCCGCTTGCCTACGATGGAGATGTGCAGGTTGTCCTTCTCGCCCTCGTGGAAGAGAAGACTGAATTCCTTTTCACCGATGAGTTTGGCCAATCCATCCGTGGCGGCCACATTGCCTGCGGTAAGGGAGGCAAGGCTGGTGGCGTCGATGCTGCGCACATCACCGGCGGCGGCAATCTGCTGGCCGTTCTTGTCCACCAGGAAGACGACTTTGCTTGAGGAATCCACCTGTAGCCGGCCGATGATCTCCTGGAGTTGGTTGTACTCCTCCTCGAACATGACGAGATCGAGTTTGGCCACAATTTCCTCCAAAGGCGTTTCTGTTCATGAGCATACCGCACTCGTGTGACGAATCAGTACCCGGATTCCGGTGGGAAGTTCACCAGGGAAAGCGAGGCGGAGACGCCAAGGCGGGTTGCCCCTGTCTGGAGCATCTTGATGGCCGAATCATAGGTTCGGATGCCGCCGGAGGCTTTGACTCCGCAGGCCGTTGAAACGGTCTGGCGCATCAGGGCCACGTCCTCGGCCGTGGCACCCCCGGTAGAGAATCCGGTACTGGTCTTTACGAAGTCCAGGCCTTCCTCTCTGGCCAACTGGCAGGCCATGCGCTTCTCTTCCTCTTCCAGCAGGCAGGTTTCCAGGATGACCTTCAGGCACGCCGACCCCGTGATCCGCCGAAGTTCCCGGAACTCGGTGCGCAGGTCCTTCCATGCGCCGACCTTCGCGTGTCCCAGGGACATTACGAAATCGACCTCCCGGGCGCCGTTCATCAGGGACTCCTCGGTCTCTTGTCTCTTGGTCACAAGCGTGTTGGCTCCCAGAGGAAAGCCCACTACTGTGCAAACTCCGACTCGGCTCCCCTTGAGGAAGTCCGCGCAGCGTTTCACCCAAAGGGGGTTGATGCAGACGGACGCGAATCCATGCTCCAGGGCCTCTTCGCAGAGCTGGTCGATCTCAGGGGCAGAGGCGGTTGCCTTCAGCAGTGTGTGGTCCAGGAGGTGAGCCAGATCCAGGCGGGGGGGCAGGGAGGAAGAATGGATCTCTTGCAGGCCCTTGGCCGTACGCAGCAGGCAGTGTCTTCCATCGGAGACCAGGAACTGGGGGCTTTCCCCGGGGAGCGGGCTCCCTTCCAGGCGTTTCAGGACTTCCGAGGCCAGGGCATGCAGATCTGATGACATGGCTTCATCATCTCTGTCACTTCCTTCCTCCGCAATCACAACCCTTGGCGGCGGCCTGTCTCCGTGGTAACCTGCTTCTTCCCGCGTAACACGGG
>JAFNAB010000195.1 GCA_017859955.1 Holophagaceae bacterium | reverse complement strand
CGTTCTTATCCAGAGGCACGGTGGAACCGTTCAACTTGAACAATCCCACACCCTAGAAATGCATCCCGAGTTTAGGTCGCAGGGGTTTACAGGGTAGACTCCAAGGCATCAAGGAAAGAAAGACAGGAAAGGATTAAGGTCCTTATTTCTTTTGTTTTTCTTGGAGCCTTGGAGCCTTCGTGGTGAATCTTTTTCGTTCAGCAGCGTAGCCTTCACCATCAGGTGTGCGAAGACGGCGCCATCCGAACACAGTTCCTTCCCGCGGCCTTGGCCTCGTACATGGCTGAATCCACCGCATTGACCAGGCCATCGGCCCCCAGGTGCTCCAGGTCCGAGGAGCAGCACACGCCAAAGGAGGCCGTGATGGGGGGCAGCGCATCCTCGTGGTGCATGAGGCGCAGTTCCTCCACCAGCCGCCTCAGGTTCTCCGCCACCTGGAGTCCCTGGTCCAGACTGGTTTCCGTCAGGATGACCATGAACTCCTCGCCCCCATAGCGATAGAGACCATCGACCTGCCGGATGTGAAGACCCACTGCCCCGCATACGGAGACCAGCACCAGATCCCCCACCGCATGTCCATACTGGTCATTGAAGTTCTTGAAGTGATCAATATCGAACATCACCAGACAGAAGCGCCCACCAAAACGGATGGCCCGCTGCATCTCCTGCTGGAGGCGCACGTCGAAGCTTCGCCGGTTGAAGACGCCCGTCAGGGCATCCATGGTGGCCATCTCGGAAAGCTTGGCGTTGAGCCGCTCCAGTTCCTCGGAGTAGGTCTTCAGCCGTTCCTCGTCCGCCTTTCGCTGGGTGATGTCCCTAAATACAATAAATAGCCTATCAGGCTCCCCATGAACGTCCGTCAGCACGGCCGCGTGACTCTCATTCCAGAACTGGGAACCATCCTTGCGCAGGACCCGATATTCAGAGAAGCCGGTCTCCCCGCCTTCCATAAGTTTTGCCAGGGATTGCCGGGCCCTCTCCTGGTCCCCGGGATGGATGTGGTCGAAAAGATTGATCCCATCCAGGAAGTCGCTTTCATCCAAAAGGAACATCTCCATCCCGGACCTGGAGGGATAGAGCACCCAACCCTGGAGATTTGTGATCATCAGACCGTCCGCCGAGGTCTCGAAGATCGTCCTGAACAGCTGGGCGTTGGCCTGGTTCTGCTCGTCAATCTGCTTCTTTTCCCCCAGGGCCTCGATCATGGCGTTGATGGCCCGGGAGAAATCGCCGGAGAAGGCCACCCTCTGCCCGACATCCCCTTTGGCGATCTCCTGGATCTGCCAGGTGAGATGCCGGAGTTCCGCCTGCAACTGCTTGAAGGGGGCCGCAAAATGGTTGCGCACAGGCCCCTCGACCTCCAGGTTGCCCTTGGCCAGTTGCAGGACGAAGGCATGGCTCTCCGCATACAGACGGCCAAGCCGGAACACCTCCGCCGCCAAGTCCCCCAGGGCAGGATCCTGAACCTGGGGAAGACCTTCCAGGTTGGGGATGACGCCCTGGCACAGCCCACGGAGGATCTCCCGGAGACTGTTCAGGAGGGCCGTCTCTTCCGGGGAACTCATGGGAGCTGGTGGATGTTGAAGCGGCAGGTCCGCTCCCCGGTGGACCAGCAATCCACTTCCTTCACCTCATAGGCCTGGCCAGTGTAGGTCTCGAAGATGCCCTGGATGAAGCCCTCGTCGTAATCGCAAACCGTGTTGCCGCCCACTGGAAGGCCCGAGCAGTCCAGATCCTCCGAAACCGTCACCACGAAATTCATGCACTCGGTATCAACCTTCTCCACCTTCAACACACCGATGGAGAGTTCCAGGAGCCGGGCCTGCACCTGGGCCATGAAGGCACCCAAGGGCAGGCTGGTATCCAGGAGGTTGCGGCAGAATTCCGATCCTGCCTTCAGTCCCGCCTGGATCAGGAGGAGCCGCATCCGTTCCTCGCCGAATTCCTTTTCCAGCACCGAGCGCAGGGTGTACTGCATCAAGCGGTACACCGCCACCTTGGTGTCGCCCCCCAGATTGGGGCGACCCGCCTGGATGTCCCCGAGCTGGGACCAATCAAATTCCGTAGTTGCCACTAGATGTCCGCCTTCATCTGGACGGGGCTGCCCGTCAGCCACAACACATTCAGTTTCACGCTTACGAACTTCCAACCATGGGGGGTGCGCTGATAGGTGCTGTCGTACCAGCCGCCGCCATCCCAGTGATCAAAGGGCGTCTCCCCGATGTGCACCGCCTGGAGGTAGGACCGGGAGCTGGCCGTATCCCCCTGGATGCTGATCTGGTGGTTGGTGCTGAGGTGATGGGTGCCCTTGTACTTGCCGAGACCGTGGGGCATCAGTTCGGGCATCTTCTCCTTGTACATCCGGAAGGTCTCACCGGTCTTGGAGGTGGGTTCAGGCAACTCCACGTACCCGCCATCCACAAAATTGTCCGCATAGCCCTGGTAATCCTTGGCATCAATGCAGGAAGCGAAGCTGTAGAGCAGGTCGCTGATGAGAGCCCGGTCCACAAGCCACTGCACTTGGGCATTGTTCGTATCGCACATGGATGCTCCGAAAGGGATGAACCTTGATTCTGGCACAGGGCCTGGGCCCCCACCACAAGCACTGCAATCCTCCCCAGCTCTGGCAGAATCAAGCAATAGCTCTTCGGCGCTCCCCCGAGCGCTGTTGATTATCGACATGCTGTTGTCCGAGGAGAACCCATGAACCGTGAAATCGTCGTCCTGAGCGCCGTCCGCTCTGCCATTGGCACCTTTGGTGGCGCCCTGAAGGATATGGAGCCCGGCGAACTGGGAGGCAGGGTCATCAAGGAAGCCATCGCCCGTTCCGGGGCCGATCCCCAGCAGATCGCCTATGCCACCGTGGGCAACGTCATTCCCACGGATACCGGGTTCCCCTATGTGGCCCGGGTGGCGGCCATCAAGGGCGGACTCTCCATGGACTCCACGGCCATGAGCGTGAACCGCCTCTGCGCCTCCGGCCTCCAGGCCATCATCTCCACTTCCCTGGCCATCCGGGCCGGCGAGACCGACTTCGGCATCGGCGGCGGCGTCGAGGTCATGTCCCGGGGCGGCTACCTGAGCCCCACCACCCGTTGGGGCGCCCGCATGGGGAACGTGGAACTCATCGACATGATGGTGGCCACCCTCACCGATCCCTTCGGCGCTGGCCACATGGGCATGACCGCCGAGAACCTGGCGACCAAGTGGGGCATCTCCCGGGAGGAGCAGGACGCCGTTGCGCTGGAGTCCCAGACCCGCGCCGCCAGGGCCATCGCCGAAGGCCGCTTCAAGTCCCAGATCCTGCCCCTCACCTTCCAGACCCGCAAGGGCGAGGTAATCTACGACACCGACGAGCACCCCAAGAGCACCACGGCAGAGACCCTGGCCAGAATGAAGCCCGCCTTCAAGAAGGATGGCACCGTCACCGCGGGCAACGCCTCGGGCCTGAACGATGGCGCCGCCTTCTTCGTCCTGGCCGAGGCCAAGGCCGCCGCCCAGGCCGGTCTCAAGCCCATGGCCCGCCTCGTGTCCTCCGCCGTGGCCGGGGTCTCCCACGAGATCATGGGGGAAGGCCCCATTCCCGCCACGAAGCTGGCCCTCCAGCGGGCCGGACTCAGCCTGGACCAGATGGATGTCATCGAGTCCAACGAGGCCTTCGCCGCCCAGGCCATCGCCGTCTCCCGGGCCCTGGGTCTGGACCCCGTGAAGACCAACCCCAACGGCGGCGCCATCGCCCTGGGCCACCCCATCGGCGCCAGCGGCGCCTTCATCGCCACCAAGGCCGTCCATGAGCTCCAGCGCGTCCAGGGCCGCTACGCCCTGGTCACCATGTGCATCGGCGGCGGCCAGGGAATCGCGGCGATCTTCGAGCGGATTTAAGAAAAAAGGTTCTTCACGGAATTCCGGGGAAGGCTGATCTGATCTTGAGGAAGAAGTAGGCGTCATCTCGATAGCCATATGCTGTGCGCTTCAGGACCTTGATCTT
>JAFNAB010000194.1 GCA_017859955.1 Holophagaceae bacterium | reverse complement strand
CCTGAGCCCGGGGAACGCACATCCATGATGGCGTCCTGGTGCAGGGTGGAGAAGGGCTCAAAGGCCGATTCCAGGCCCATGGGAGGAATGGGTCCCCCTTCGTCCCGCACCTCGAAATGGCTGTCCATGCCTTCCATCCATGCCCTGATATACAGCTTTTCCGTAGGGGTCGGTCCACCTACGGCGTGCTGGATCACGAACTGGAGGATCTTGGCGAAATCCCCGTAAACGCCAAGCATGGAGAAGGCTTCAGCCTGATCGTCAACGGACAGAGATATCGAGGGGGGAAGGATACCCTCGGCCTGGAGCAACTCAAGTTCCTGCTGGAAGATCTCCTGGGGCACCAGCCATTCAGGCGTGCCGGTTTCATCCTGGCTCACGCGCCGGGAAAGAGCCTTCAAAAGGCCATCGACCTGGCGGACAGCATTACTGAGGTCCCGAAGGGTATCGCCAACCTCAGGTGCTGGGTTCGGGAGCAGTTCGATCAGACGCCTGCCCTTGATCCACAGGTTGTCCACCGGAGAGCGCAAGCGCTGGGTGATCTTCAGGAAAAGATTCTCCAGGATCACCTGACGTTCCTGGCGATTCAGATCCGCTTTGGCTTGCTGGAGATCCTGGAAGGCCTTCTCCAGGCCCTCATAGCTGGCGGCCAGAGCCCGACTGCTCTCCGTCAGGCTGGCGATGAGCTCGGCATTTTCCCCACTGACCAAAGCCATGGATGCAAACATGGCGAGCATTTCCAGTTCCAAAGGCTGAAAGGGTTCACTTCGGGAAAAGAGCCAGATGCCCCATTTGGCATCCGAAGCCTGATTATCCTGCAGCACGATCAGACAGGCCTCGCCGTTCAAGGGCCAGAAGCCCAGGGCTGCGCCGTCCTCCCATAGGCGGTTTGCCCGCAGGACCTCCCCATGGAGGGGCACACCCTTCGGAAGGACGCGGGCCTTGAGGCAGAAGGGGGATGTGGAGGGCAGGACTGGGGCCGACTCCCACAGATCACCGTTCCATCTAGAGCCCTCCAGGTAGGCCTGACTGCTGTGGGAGCGATAGGCGTGCAGTGAAGAGGCCTTCAGCTCACCCCGCACTCCGTCAAGGATGAGGCTGCTGAGGCTCACCGGGTCGTGCTCCGTAAGGATGCTCTGGCTGAGCACCAGCAGGCGCCCCAGACTCTGATTCCGGTTCTGGAGGTCCCGCTGGGCTGCAAGCAGCTTGGCGTTGCTTTCCTGAGCCGCCCGCAACTGGGTTTCCAGGTGCTCGACCATTTGGGCACTCAGGTTGCGGAGGACTGGCCCCTCCCGTATGGAATCGATCTGTTCGCGGCGCCCACCCAGATAGCCGTTCACCTGTTGGACAAAGGTGAAGGGGTCGATGGGTTTGGGGATGAAACCATCACAACCAGCCACCAGGGCGGTTTCACGATCACTCCGGAGGGTCTTGGCCGTAAGGGCGACGATCGGTGTGGTTTTCAGTTCGGGTTGCTGGCGGAACTTTGTGGCGGTCTCAAAGCCAGAAAGCCCCGGGAGGTTGATGTCCAGCAACACGAGATCCGGCTTGAGGGACATGGCGAGATCAAAGCCCTGAATGCCATCCTCCGCCCAATGGACCTCGAACCCGGCCTGTCCGAGCAGACGTTGGACCAGCCGCCAGTTGATGGGATTGTCCTCGATGCACAGGATCCGGATGGACGAGTTGGCATTCATCCTTGCTCCCCTTGCAGTAGGGGGATCCTCAAGGTGAAGGTGCTTCCTTCGCCCTTGATGCTTTCTACCTGGATATCCCCGCCCATCATGGCCAGAAGGCGCTTGGAAAGCGCCAGGCCCAACCCTGTCCCCCCGAATCGTCGCGTGATGCTTCCATCCACCTGTTGGAATGGCTTGAACAATCGTCCCATTTCGACGCTGTCCATCCCGATCCCCGTATCGGAAACGGCGATCCAGAATTCATTCCCCTCCACCCAGGCCCTCAGGCTCACTCGTCCCCGTTCCGTGAACTTGATGGCATTTCCCAGGATATTCGTAAGCACCTGCTTGAGGCGGAAGGGGTCTCCCAACATATTTACGGCTTCAGTGGGGGGGGAGAAAATGAACGCTATGGGTCTGTCGAGAATCAGGCCGGGCGCGAGGCATTTGACGTCCTCCAGCACCCTGACCGGATCCATGGGCTCCAGGTCCAGTTCGAACTGGCCGGCTTCGATCTTGGAGAGGTCGAGGATGGAGTCGATCATGCCCAACAGGTTGCGCCCGTTTTCCAGAATGATGTTGAGATCCTCCCGGACATCGTCTGGGATGCGTTCGGCGCTCTCCTGAAGAAGCAGGCCCGAGAATCCGATCACAGCATTGAGGGGGGTCCGCAGTTCGTGACTCATGTTGGCGAGGAACTCGTCCTTCAGACGGTCCACTTCCTGCAGTTTCTGGAAGCTGGCCAGGAGGCTCTCGTTGAGTTCACTGAGTTCCTGGGTCTTCTCCTGGACCTTTTCTTCCAGAGTCTCCGCCCAGGCCTTCAATTCGGCCCGACTTTGCTCTAGTCCCTTGGTCCGCTCCTGGACCACCTGCTCCAGACCAGCCCGGGTCTCCTCCAGTTCCCAGATGGTTTCAGTCAACTGGCGGGTGCGCTCCTGCACCCGGAATTCCAGAAGACGATTCTGCCGTTCGATCTCGTCCCGGCTGGCCCTCAAGCGGCTGGTCATTGCGCTGAAACTGTGCCCCAGATCCTCCAGCTCATCTCCGCTGTGAATGAGGGTGGACGGCCCTTCCATGTCTCCCTCCGCCACCTGCCGGGCCGTCCGGGTGAGTCCCAGCAAGGGATCCACATAGTACTTTGAGATGAGCTGCATCAAGCCCAACCCGATCAACAGCGCCACAGCCCCCATGAGCAGCCCGAGGCGCACCGTCCCGGCGGAGAACTGCCGGATGTCGCCGGTCGGGAGCCCAAGGGCCAAACGGGCTCCACCGGAGAGGGGTGCCAGGATCAGGATGTGATCCTTTTCATCCCACATGCCTGTTCCACCCCTGGCCAGACCATCGAGGCGCTGCTCCAGATCCGATGGCGTCCTGCGTCCAACGTAAAGCCGTTCCCCCTTGGGACCCAGGACTGCGCAGAATTCGACGATCTTGCCGTCCTCAATGGCCTGCATCGCCTCCTTCAGGCGACCAGAATCCCCACTCCCCAGGGTGGCCTCGGCGATATGCACGGCTATCCCGGTGGTATAGCGGGCGAACATGGCGCGCCGTTCCAGGGATTGACGTCGGATTCGATAGGGATAGTAGCCCGCGATCAGCGCAAGTGCGGCAAGCACCAGGACAGCAATGAAGATCCCGAGCTTGGTTTTAATAGGCAGGCGGAGCATGGGTCATTCTATCGTCAGATGGGAGAGAGAAAGTGAAATCGCGCCGCCCCATATCGACGCAGATCTGTTTCTTCCCATCCTTCAACCTGGCTCAGCTCTGTCTTTTCATCGGTTTCCCAAACCAATATGCCGTTCGGTGCCATCCAGGGCCGGAGACGGGAGGCCATTTCCAGCCACAGGGAGGCGGCCAGTTCATAAGGAGGATCTGCGAAAAGCACGGAAAGGCCGGTGAACTGGTCCACCGCCAGCCTGCGGACATCCTTACGCTGAACCGAGATCCCCGTCCCCCGGATATTGGCCTCTAGAAGAGGAAAGGCGATCGCAGCGGATTCCACGCATGTCACCGGGGCGTAGCCCCTGGACCAGGCCTCCACCGAAACCGCCCCGGTTCCTCCAAAGAGCTCCAGAAAGGCCCCCTGAGGCCAGCCCTGCAGGATGGAGAAAAGCGCTTCCCGCGCCCGATCGGCCGTCGGGCGGATCCGCAGATCCCCAGGCTCTGGAGCCCTTAGGCGACGCCCCTTGAGAGAACCCGCAATAACGCGCATTACAGACTCCTCAGGACGCCAAGCGAGACACGGGGGTCCGGGGGGACGCAGAGGTCGCCTGCGACCACGCGGTCGCCCCGGAACTGCGCGGTGTCGAGCGCGGCTCCGCCAAGCGAGACACGGGGGCCCGGGGGGA
>JAFNAB010000006.1 GCA_017859955.1 Holophagaceae bacterium | reverse complement strand
GTCGGGGTCAGAACAGATACGGTCAAATTCGGCAGGACGGATCGCATCAGAACCCAGACAAACCCCGGGCTCCAACGGGCTGGATGAGGGTGCAAGAGCTTCTTGAGCGGCTTGATGAATCTCGGAGCGTAGGACAAAAGGGTCGACCCATTCAATCGAGGGGATCCGCAATCTGGGCTAGGGAAAACCCCTAGGCTTAAACCTGCCTGCTGACAAGCCCAGGACCGAAGTGCTACTTTCACCCCAACCCCATTTCAGGTTGTCCGTGTCCGACACCAGGCCCGCAGTCTCCCCAGAAGACCTCGCCCTTCAGTTGCGGGAGAGACGCCGTCAGGTCGAGAATGCCGAAGAGAGCCTGGCGATCCTCCAGCAGGTCATCCATGAAAGCGAAGAGCGCTTCAACGCCCTCTATATGAACCTTCCGGTGGCCTACGACTCCCTGGATGCCGAGGGTCGCATCGTCCGGATCAACCAGGCCTGGCTGGACATGCTGGGCTACGAGCGGGAGGAAGTCATCGGGCGCTGGCTGGGGGATTTCTACACCCCTTTCTACCGAGAAGACTTCCGCCAGAATTGGCCCCTGGTGATGGCCTCCGGAACCGTGAACAGCGTGTCCGTCGAACTGGTCAGGAAGGATGGCTCCATCGTGGAGGTCCTCCTCCAGGGACGGGTCGCCTTCGATGCCGACGGTCAGTGCCTCCGGACCCACTGCCTGACCCAGGACGTCACGGCCCGAAAGAAAGCCGACGAGGCCCTGCGCCGCTCCGAGCGGGAAAAGGCCCTGATCCTGGACATCATGTCCGACTGGGTGGTCTACCACGATACGGGCATGGAAGTCCTCTGGGCCAACAAGGATGAGGTTCTGCCCTATGCGGACAGGCCCGAGCGTATCGTCGGCAAGTGCTGCCACCGGGAACTCTTCAACCGGGAGACCCCCTGCGAGGCCTGTCCCATTGCCCGGGTCCTGGAAACGGGTCAGCCGGAAACGGGAGAGATCCTCCACGACGGGCGCTACTTCGTCCTCCGGGGTTTCCCCGTCCGGGATGCCGCCGGGACGCTGGTAGGCGTCGTCCAGGTCACCATGGACATCACGGAGCACAAGCAGCTGGAGCGGGAGATCCTGGATATCAGCGCCCTGGAGCGGGCCCGCGTGGGGCGGGACCTCCACGATGGCCTGGGACAGATGTTGACGGGACTCTCCTTCATGGCCAGCGCCCTGAGGGACCGCCTGGCGGAAACCGGCCAGCCCGAAGCCGCTGAGGCCGCCCAATTGGCGGATATCGCCACTACGGCCCTTCAGCAGACCCGATTGATGGCCAAGGGGCTGGTAAGCACCCAGACCGAAGGCAAGGACCTCCTGGAGGTGCTGATGGATCTTGCAGTCTCCATGGAATCCCTGTTCAAGGTGAGAGTCCGGGTCGAGTGCGCTCCGGATATCCGCGAAAACCGCCCCGGCATCTTCAACCACCTTCACAACCTGATCCAGGAAGCGGTGTGCAATGCGGTCAAGCATGGCAAGGCCTGCCATATCCACCTTTCAGCCAGGCTGACCCGGGGGCGGATGTTCCTGTCCATCCAGAACGACGGCCTTCCCCTGGAGCCGGGGTTCAGGCAGACCAAAGGCCTGGGTCTCAAGATCATGGACTACCGCGCCAGCGCCCTGGGCGGTACCTTTGCCATCTACAACCTGGAGGAGGGAGGGGTCCTCACCAGCTGTTCCCTCCCGTGGACCCCATGAACCAGAACGCTGAAACGCCCCGCGCCCGCCTCCTCCTCGTGGATGACCACCCCATCCTGCGGGAGGGCCTGGCCCGGCTGATCAACCAGGAGAAGGACCTGGAGGTGGTGGGCCAGGCCGAAGACCACGCCGGGGCCCTGGCAGCGCTGCGGGAGAGCGGTCCAGATCTCATGATCGTGGACCTGACCCTGGCCTCGGGCAATGGCCTCGATCTGATCCGGGAAGTCCGGAAACACCGCGCCAGACTGCCGATCCTGGTCTTTTCCATGCACGATGACGCCTACCATGCCGAGCAGGCCCTGAGGGTTGGCGCCAACGGCTATGTCACGAAGTACGAAGCCCCGGAGACCCTCCTCAAGGCCATCCGGTTGGTCCTCAAGGGGGAGCTCTACGTCCACGAGTCCATGGTGGGCGCCATTCTGCGAAGGGCCGTCGCCAAGACGGATCCGGAGGAGGAAGGGGACGGCCTCGGCCTTAGCAGCCGGGAACGGGAGGTCTTCCGCATGTTGGGCAAGGGCATGGGAACCCGCATGATCGCCGAGCAAATGGGTGTCAGCGTCCGCACCGTGGACACCCACCGGGAGAACATCAAACACAAGCTCAACCTGAAGAATGCCTCGGAGCTGCTCCAATTGGCCATTCAATGGGCGCCCCGGCTGTCCTGAGGATCGCGGAGCAGCACCCGGGAAACGAGGCCAGGGGGTCCACTACCTTCAGATCTGTCCCCTGGATCCATCCAAAAGAACCGCTTCATCACGGAGCCCCGGCGTGTACATTGCTTCCTCGGTTTTCACCCATTTTTCCAGCCTGGCGCTTCCGATCCTGCTCGGCCTGGGCAGCCTGGCCATGGCCAATGCCCCACAGGCGGTCCCCCTGGCCAATCGCCACAAGGATGCCGGGCTGTCCTGCGAGGACTGCCACGGCAAGGGGCCCAGGAAGCCGCTCCAGACCGCGGACTGTCTGGGCTGCCATGAGTCCTACCCCAAGGTGGCTGAGCGGACAGCCAAGCTGCACCCCAATCCCCACGACAACCATCTGATCGACCTGGATTGCGGACTTTGTCACAAAGGCCACAAGCCCCAGGAGAACTACTGCCTCACCTGCCACGAAGAGATGAGCTTCAAGCCCAAGACCGCAGTCGCCGCCCATTAACCCACACGGAGGTCCTTCCATGCGTCCCCACGTCCTGCTCCAGAGGTCGGCAGTCGTTCTGCTCGGCCTCGTCTCCTTCACCCTGGCGGCGGCCCAGCCTCCATTCAATATGGAAACCGATGTGGTGGTCATCGGCGCCGGTTCCGCAGGCCTCAGCGCCACGGTGGCCCTGTCCAACGAGGGTGCCAGAGTGATCCTGCTGGAACAGAACCCCTTCCCCGGGGGTGCCTCCAACGCCGCCGAGGGGGTCTTCGGCGTCGGCTCCCGGCTGCAGCGCGACCACTACTTCGGCGCCCCCATGATGGACAAGGACGAGGTCTTCCACCATGAGATGGCCTACAACCACTGGAAGGGCAATGCCCCCCTCATGAAGGCCTTCGTAGACCAGTCCGGGGAGACCATCGACTGGCTGGAGGACCAGGGCGTCAAGTTCGAGGAGGTCCTGCAGACCACCTACACCGGCATCCGCACCTGGCACGTGGCAGTCGGCCACGGGGCCGGGCTGGTGCGCGCCCTCTTCGGCAAGGCCAAGCAGAACCCCAAGGTACAGATCCTCATGATGACCCCAGGCACCGGGTTGATCACCGACGACCAGAAGCACGTCATCGGGGCCACTGCCAAGGGCAAGGACGGCGAGATCCGCATCAAGGCCAAGGCCGTGGTCCTGGCGGGGGGTGGATTCGTGGACAACCCGGAGATGGTGAAGCAGTACGGCGGGAACGTCTATTCCGGTGCCGTGGCCAACTTCAACAAGACCGGTGTCACCATCAAGAGTGCGCTGGCCCTCGGGGCCAAGACCGAAGGCATGGCCACCCTCATGCACACCGCGGTCTACGACAAGAAGCGTGTCAAGGCGGGCCCTGCCAACCCCGTGGATCTGGAGTTTGACGCCCTGGGCCAGCAGCCCATGAACATCATGGTGAACAACTATGGTGTGCGTTTCAGTGATGAGATCGTCGCCAACGACTTCGTCCTGCAGGCCAATGCCATCATCCGCCAGCCCACCAGTTCCGCCTGGGTGATCTTCTCCGAAGCCCAGCGCAAGCACTACGTCAACGAAGGCACGGACGCCGGCATGGGGGTGATCGTCCCCATCGGCACCAAGCTGAAGAAGATGGATGGCGCCATCGATGGCTACATCGCCGCCGGGGACCGCAATGTCTATGCGGCGGATACCGTGGAGGAACTGGCGGCCAAGATCAAGGTGCCCGCGGAGGCCCTGAAGAAGACCCTGGCGACCTACAACCGGGACTGCGACCTGAACCTGGATTCGGGCTTCGGCAAGAACCGATTCTTCATGCGAAAGCTCACGGGGAAGCTCTACGCCATCCATGAAGTCATCTCCCCCCTCACCACCGTGGGCGGCCTGGTGGTGAATACCCAACTGCAGGTGCTGGACCAGAACGACCAGCCCATCCAAGGGCTTTACGCCACGGGATGCGAGGTTGGCGGCCTTTACGGCGATTCCTACGGCCTGGATTCCCCCGGAACCGCCTTCGGCTTCGCCATCGGCAGCGGGCGCATGGCCGCAGCCCATATCCTGTCCAGCCTCAAGAAGTAGCTCGGCCCTCGCAAAGCCCCGGGCCCATGGGAACCCCAGGTTCCCGGGGGCCCGGGTCGCGGCGTTCCAGGGAACCCCGCTTCGTGTTCCAATAGAATCCATGTCAGAACGTCTGCGCCTCCCGGGTCGTCCCGCCCTCTTTCTGGCGGTCCGGTTCGGCGTTCCTGGAGTCCTGGCCCTGCTGGGTCTGGCGGGCGCCGCAGCGATGCACGGGGTAAGTGGGTGGTGGCTCCTGCTGAGCGTGGCCAGCCTCGCGGAAGCCTCCCAGATCTTCCAGCAAGGATCTTCCTACCTCAGGCATCGCAACACCCTCGTCCGGCGGGATAGCCTCTGGGTAAGGGCTGTACGCCCCCTGATGCGGCTCCTGGGTTGCGAAGAGGCCTGGGTACGCTCCTTCCTGGCCTGGAACAACGAACGGGTTGAAGCGGCCTTCTCCCGCGCCAAGGCCCAGCAGGCCCTGGTCCTGCTGCCCCATTGCATCCAACTGGCTTCCTGCAAGGCCGGTGTCACCGAAGACATCGGAAACTGCTACCAATGCGGCCAATGCCCCGTGGGTGAAGCCCTGGAATCCTCCCTGGTGAACCGCTGGGACGCCCGGATCTTCAACCGAAGCCACAAAGCCGCCCGCTGCGCCAAGGAGTGCAAGCCTGACTTGATGGTGGCCGTAAGCTGTGCCGACCGCCTGCTGAAAGGCATCCTAAAGCTCCCGGAGACCCCGTGCTTTGGCATTCCCCTCGACCTGCCTTACGGCATGTGCGTGGATACCCGCTTCGACACCGCCGAAGTGGAGCAGGCCATGGAGCGCCTGGTGCGCCCGAGGCCCGAACGCTCAGGCAATATCCAGCCCTTCCATGCCGATGAGATTGCCTGAATATGACAAATAAACAATTCATCATTAGACAATCCTGCGAGAAGCTCCTGGGTCGGGAGACCATGGCCTACCTCCTGCACCTCCGCCCCATGGAGTGGCCCATCATGTCCGCCCACTT
The DNA here is from genome assembly GCA_017859955.1 of Holophagaceae bacterium. GTDB lineage: Bacteria > Acidobacteriota > Holophagae > Holophagales > Holophagaceae > Holophaga. The sequence continues at coordinate 56,579 of JAFNAB010000006.1, read as the reverse complement.
CCTGCTGGGCACCCTTCTGGCCGCGGGCTGGGCCCTCCCCGGCAAGGCCACCCTGCTGGGCTGGTTCACCTTCGTGGCCCTTCTGAACGGCGGCACCCTGGCTATCAACAGCGCCTTCGATAACGATGAGGGCGATATCGGCTACCTGCGCCAGCCGCCCAAGCCACCGAAGTATCTTCTGCACGTTTCGGTGGTCATGCTGGCGGCCTCCCTGCTCCTCGGCTTCCTGCTGCCGCCGGTCTTTGCGTGGAGCAATGGGGCCTGCGTGGTCATGGCGGTCATCTACTCCGTGCCCCCCATCCGCCTCAAGGCCCGGGCGGGCTGGGATCTGCTCATCAACGGCGTTGGCTTCGGCCTCCTAACGCCCCTCGCAGGCTGGGGCATCACGGGACGCCCTGTCCCCATGGCCTTCCTCTGGGTGACCATCGGTTTCGCCTTCCTCTTCGGCGCCCTCTACCCCACCACCCAGATCTACCAGATCGAGGAGGACCGCTCCCGGGGGGACCGGACCATGGTGATCCAGATGGGAGAAAGCCTGAGCCTGGGCTTTGCGGTGCTGCTTGCCCTCCTGGCCCACGCGTGCTTTGCCCTGGGAACCTGGCAGGCCCATCGGAGCCTGCTGCCCCTGATCCTTTCCCTGGCGGCCTGGTGCGGCGTCCTGCTGCCCTGGTGGAAACGCTGGCGCACCATGACCCAGAAACAGCATGAAGCGGGGATGTACTGGACCCTCGGCGCTTGGGCCGTCACCGACATCATCCTGCTGGTATTACTCTGGCCGTGATTGCCCGTCACTGAGAGAGCGGCCCCATCGCCTTCCTCAGCGCCTCCTCCAGCTGCTCAAAGGTGTAGGGCTTGGCGAGGAAGACCCGGCGTTCGGAGCTATCCCTCAGTTCCGGTAGGGCTTCCCGGCTGAAACCACTGCAGATGACCACCGGCAGATCCGGTGCGATTTTCCGGATCAGCCTGTAGACCTCCACACCACTCCGGCGTGGCATGGTCAGATCCAGCAATGCCGCCCGGACCTGCCCCTGATGGGCCTGGAAGAGCGACCATGCCTCCTCGCCATCGGGAGCCACCAGGGCTTCCATGCCGAGGCGCTCCACCATCAGCCTGGCGGTCTCCCGAAGGGCAGGCTCATCTTCAGCCAGGAGAAGCAGGCCCGAGAGTGATTCAGGGCTCGTATCTGGAGCCACCGACTGTCTGACAGAGCTGCTGGTGGACTCGGAGGCGGGGAAAAAGACACGGATGGTCGTGCCTTCCCCTGGGGTGGAAGCGATCTCGATCCCAGCCCGGTGGCTCCTCAGAATGCCCCGGATCGCCGATAGTCCCAGCCCCCGGCCGGCCGGTTTGGTCGTGAAGAAGGGGTCGAATATCCGCTCCAGCAGTTCAGGGCTCATCCCACATCCTTCATCCCGGACCTCCAGCATGACGAAACACCCAGGCTTGAGCCCCTGCCCCGGGAAGCGGCGCCCCAGGGTGTCGGCGTCCAGATCACAGGATCCGGTCCGGATGTCCACCTTACCGGACTGGTCCCCGATGGCCTCACCAGCATTGGTCACCAGGTTCATGATCACCTGCTGGAGCTGCACAGGATCGCCAAGCACAGCCGGAAGCGCGGGATCCAGATGCAGATCCAGGCTCACCTTCCGGGAGCGGGAAACCGCCAGGAGCTCGTTCATCTGCTCCAACAGGGTGTTCAGATCAAGCTGTTCCAAGCGGAAGCTGGCCCTCCCGGAATAGGCCAGGAGCTGGCGTGCCAGATCTGCGGCCCGATCGATGCTGGATTCCGCCTTGGCCAGGTGACGGGAGGGGTCTTCCCCGCTATCCAGAGCGATGCGACTGAGGTTGACGTACCCGAGGATGGCCGCCAGCAGGTTGTTGAAGTCGTGCGCGATGCCTCCCGCCAGAACTCCCAGGCTCTCCAGACGCTGGGTCTGCCGTATGGCCTCTTCCTGCGCCCTGTGCTCCGTGACATCCCGCGCCGCCCACAGAACACAGGAATGACCACCGATGGCCAGCTCCAGGGGCGCCACCCGGGCATCGAAACGCCGCACGCCCAGCGGGGTTTCCAGGGAATATTCCATTTCCTGGAGTTGATCCGCATCGATGGTGCGCCGGATGACTTGGAGTATTGCCTGGGCCAGCTCAGGGGGAAGGATATCCCTGATATTTCGTCCCAGGAGATGGGCGACGGGAGCGGCCAACAGCGATGCCTCTCCGGTGAGCACCTCCTGGTAGCCACCCTCATCATCGAGCACCAGGAACACATCCGGAAGGACCTGGACAATGGCCCGGAGCCGCGATTCACTCCGGCGAAGCTCGGCCGTCATCCGATTGGCCATTGCCGCCGCCTGCCGCCCGGTACGGCTGATGGCGCGGATGAGGGCTGCCAGCAGGAAGGAGGCCTGGAGCCCCGCAAAACCCACCAGCCAGGGCAGTCCGACTTCCGCAGGTTCAAAAAAGGCCGGGCTCGCAATGAATTCCATTTCCCAGGAGCGACCTCCTGTCTGGAGGGTTCTCAGCTGCCTGGGAGGTGTCGGGCAGAAGACGCTCCACCATGGCTCGGAAGCCTGCGCCCCCCCCTGGCAGACCAGGAGGGGCCTGGAAGGATCGGTCCGATCCATGATCCTCAACTGGAGGCCCCGAGGCAGCCCCGTCAGGGAATCCCGGGTCAGCTCGCCCAGCAGGAACACGGCGTTGGCATAGCCCTCGAAGGCCGCTCGCCGCGCCTCCACCGTATCCGGCACGCCCCCGCCACGATAGATGGCCAGCCGCATGACTAGCCCGGGCCCACCCTCCGGGGCCTGGGCCAGCGCCATGGGGGCACTCGCCCGGATCTGGCCGGAATCCCTGGCCAGGATCAACGAATTACGCTGATCTGGAGCGCTGGCCGAGTTGAAGCCCAGGGCGCGGAGATTCGGAAGTTCCGGTTCCTCGAAAAGGACGATGGCATCGTCTCCGTATCCCACGCCGGGATGAATCCGCAGGTCCGGTCGTCCGTGCTCCTCCCGGAGCCTTTTCTGGATGGCCTCCATGCCCCCGGCGTTCAGTGGCACCCCATAGGCCACACCGAGAAGGCCGGGGTAGCGCGATTCCACCCCCATGGAATCCAAAAAGACATGCAGGTTCTTCCGATTCACCGTTCCTGAAGCACGTGCAAAGCCCCGGACCCCGATCAGCAGGTCCTCGCAAAGCCTCAGACGATCCTTGAGATGCTCCCCGGAATCGCGGGTGGACAACTCGAAGCGGGTCCGCATCCGCTGGTGCTGCAGCAGTCCCACGAAGATGACCGCAGCGAGGGTGAGTCCCGCTCCCAGGCAGAGAATCCACCAGGCCAGCGAAGGCGGGAATTCGTGTTCCCTCGAAAGACGCGGCTTCATGGGGATCTCTGAAAAGCCCATTCTAACGGCCTTCAGAGCCGCGAATCAGCCCTTCACCAATGCCTCGAAATGATCTCCCCGTTCCTCGAAGTTCCTGAACTGATCGAAGCTGGCACAGGCCGGACTCAGGAGCACCTGATCCCCGGGGCGGGCGCAACGGCACGCTGCCTCGAAGGCCGCGTCGAAGGCCCAGACGGACTCGTGGGAGAGATCCCCAAGATCCCGCTCGAGCTGGGGAATGGCATCCCCGAGGAAAACCAGCTTCCGGAGCTTGCCCTCCAAGGCCCCCCGGAGAGGCTCATAGCTCGCCCCTTTATCCTCTCCCCCGAGCATCAGCACCAGCGGGCCCGGCAGGGCCTTGATGGCGGTCAGGGTGGCATCGACATTGGTGCCCTTTGAGTCGTTGTAGAAGCTCACCCCGTCGCGCTCCCCGCAGAAGGCGATGCGATGGGCGAGGCCGGGGTAGGTCCGGAGTCCCTGACGAAGAGCTTCGGGCGCCGCCCCGCCGTGGTGCGCCAGCATGGCTGCCGCCAGGGCATTCTCCACATTGTGTTCACCCGGAATCCGGAGTTCGGAGCGGTGAAGGAGGTCTACGGTCCGCCCATCCACCCGAAGTTTGAGCATGCCGGCAGCATCGCACCAGGCTCCAGGCCCCTGGGGCTCTTCCCAACCAAATCCGGCGCGGCGACCTTGCCCTGGAACATCAAAGGAGGAGCCGAGGGGGGTCAGAACCAGATCGCCCGGGACCTGACGCTCGAATACCCTCAGCTTTGCGGCCAGGTAGCCTTCCATGCTGCCGTGCCGTGCCAGGTGGTCCGGCGTCAGATTGAGGAGGGCAGCCCCCTGGGCATGGAAGCCCCGCACCGTTTCGAGTTGATAGCTGCTGCACTCCAGCGCATAACGGGTTCCTGCCGCAGCCCCCTGCAGTGCCTCCATGAGGGGCGTCCCCAGGTTGCCACAGGCCACCGCCGGGAGCCCAGCAGCCTTTAGCAGATGAGCCAGGAGGTCCGTGGTGGTGCTCTTCCCGTTGGTCCCCGTCACCGCCAGCACCACCGCCTGGGGGTCGCGCTCCCTCAGGATCCGGTGGGCGAATTCCAGTTCTCCCAAGACCGGGATGCCTAGCCGGAAAGCCTCCTGGACCAAGGGGATTCGAAGGGGAATCCCCGGACTCAGGACGAGTTCCTCGCAGTCCTCCAGCAGGGATAGGGGGTGGGGACCCCAGACCCCGGGCACCCCCAGGGCATCCAGACGCATCTTGAGCGTTTCCGAAGGGGAGGAGGCGGAATCGGCCAGGAGGACCCTCCGCCCCATGTTGGCGAGGTATTCCACCACGGCCATTCCCGATTTCCCGGCTCCCAAGACAACCATGCGACCCATGTCCCCTCCCCTTTCATTCTGGCCTAAGCGCGGCCTCCTGGCACAATGGACAGGCCTATGAGCGAATCCCTTCTGCACAGCATCCTAAGTCGCCAACGTGCGGCCATCCCCTATGTTCATTCCATTGTGGGCCTCAAGTCAGGCTTCGTGGAGGCCAAGGAGATCCTCACCCGCTTTGTGGACGAGGCGGGTACCTTGAGAGCAGTGGGCGAACTCCTGGAGGATCAGAGCCTCTCGCGAGAATCGAAGGTCATGCTGGACCTCCATTGCCTGGGCACGGTCTTCTCGAACCTGGCCGAAACACCGATCACCGATCACCTGCTCTTCGTGAATGTTTCACCGGACACTCTGGACCACCCTGAATTCTGGAAGCGGATCCAGCCCTGGCTTTGGAATCTCACCATTCCGCCGCACCGCATCGTTCTGGAGATCACCGAAGCATGCTCAGGGCTGGATATGGAGCAGATGAGCCGCATCGCCCGACGGCTCCGGGATCTGGAATTCCGCATCGCGGTGGACGACCTGGGCAGTGGCGTTGCCAGCCTGGCCCACATGGCCCGCTTGGCGCCAGACTTCATCAAAGTGGACCGAAGCCTGGTAAGCGGCGTCCATCGGCGCCCTTACCAGGCGGCCCTGCTGAATGCGCTGGCCGTATTCGCCGAGCGCATGGGCGTGGGCTATATCGCTGAAGGCATCGAAACCCTGGATGAACTTCAGGCCGTGGTTGATGCAGATGTCCCCTGGGGCCAGGGATTCATATTCGGAAAGCCCCGCCCCCTCTCCATCGCCAACGCATTCCCCCGTCATTAGCATAAAAAAACCGGCAGCGCCCTATGAATGAGCGGATACTCTTCCCCTAGCCACCAAGCCAGCGAGTCTTGGAGACGGTGTGCGGAGGCGCCACCGTCCCAACCGATACGAACGATACTCAATTAAGATGATTATCTATTTGAAAATGAGCCCCTTACAACTGGTCTGACCAAACTGAAATGATCAGTTGACAACAAATGGGGCCGAACGCAATATCACTAAGGCAACCTTTAACCCCCCCCACCTCTCATGAAAGGCAATGACATGAGCCAGACCCTCATCAACGCCATGGCAGACCTCGAGGAATCGGTCCTCGTCAAGGAAGTGAAGGCCCTCAAGGACGCAGGCGTGCCCGCTCTGGAAATCATCCAGAAGCTCCAGGAAGGCATGAACATCGTCGGCAAGCGCTACGAAGAGAAGGAATACTACCTCTCCGAGCTGATCATGTCCGCTGAGATCTTCAAGGAAGCCGCTGCCCTCATCGGTGGCGATCTGGAAGCCGGCGGCGCCCCCACCCACGGCACCATGGTCATGGGCACCATCTACGGCGACATCCACGACATCGGCAAGAACATCGTGACCACCGTGATGAGCTGCAATGGTTTCAAGGTCATCGATCTCGGCGTGGACGTCCCCACCGCCAAGTACCTCGAGGCGATCAAGGAGCACAAGCCCCAGGTCGTCGGCATCTCCTGCCTGCTGACCACCGCCTTCGACGGCATGAAGGAGTGCATCTCCGCCATCGAGGCCGCCGGTCTCCGCAGCGGCGTCAAGATCCTCATCGGCGGCGGCCCCTGCGACCAGACCACCGCAAACTACGTGGGTGCTGACGCCTACTGCAAGACCGCCCAGGATTCCGTGGAATACTCCAAGAAGCTGCTGGGTATCTCCTAGTTCCTGCTCCGACCCAAGAAAACCGGCACTTCGGTGCCGGTTTTCTTATATGGCTGCTTCGTCCACCATCCAAAGCCTGGGAGCCGTCACCAGTCCCGCAGGACGGGGAGGCACGCGAGGCTCCGGATGGAGCACCGCCCTGAGAGCCTCCCGCTTTTCCCGCCCGCTCACCAGGAACATGACGCTGGCCGCATGGTTGAGCACCGGAAGGGTGAGGGTGATGCGCTCTCCCAGACCAGGGACGAGCGTGGATGCGACCAGGCGATCACGTTCGTCCAGGGCTGTACTGCCAGGGAACAGAGAAGCAGTATGCCCATCGGTCCCCAGCCCGAGGAGGATCAGGTCGAAGCGGGGACAGGGTTCCCCGAAGACGTCCCGGAGGGTCGTCTCGTATCGCCCAGCGGGATCAGGCCGCTCGGTCTCGACCCGATGAACCCGCTGGTGATCCACGGGCACCCGGGAAAGGAGGGCCTGGAAGGCCATCCCGAAATTGCTGTCCGGGTGCTCAGGCGGCACCATCCGCTCATCCCCCCAGAACCAGTCAATGCGCTCCCAGGGGAACGCTGCGCCCGCCAAGCAGCTGTACAGCCCCTTGGGGGTGGAGCCCCCCGCCAGGGCCACCCGGAAGCGCCCCTGGCGTTCCAGGCTGGCAGAGGCCAACGCTAGAAAGCGCTGGGCCGCCCCCTCAAAGAGGGCCTGAGACGTGGGATGAACCACCACTTCCCTCAGCACGGGAAATCCCTCCAGCAGCGCCCATCCCGCTCCAGCAGGGCCGCCGACTCCTTGGGCCCCCAGGACCCGGCCTGGTAGTTGGGGAATTTGGCCGGAATGGCCTTCCAGACATCCAGGATGGTCTGGACCACTCCCCAGCCCGCCTCCACCATGTCCGATCGCTGGAAGAGGGTGGCATCACCCATCATGCAGTCGTGCAGCAGGCGCTCGTAGCCCGTGCTGGGGACCTGGCCGAAGGTGGCACCGTACTCGAAATCCATATCCACGGTGCCCAGCCGCATGACGGGCCCCGGGCGCTTGGCGGCGAAGCGCAGGGACATGCCCTCCTCCGGCTGGATGTGGAGCACCAACTGGTTGGGGCTCAGATCCTCCACCGGCGTATCCCTGAACAGCACGAAGGGCGCCCGTCGGAACTGGATGACAATGTGGGTATTGCGAGCCTGGAGCCGCTTGCCGGTGCGAAGATAGAAGGGGACATCGGCCCAGCGCCAGTTGTCGAGGTGGAGTTTCATGGCGGCGAAGGTTTCGGTGGAGGACTCGGGATCCACCCGGGGCTCCTGGCGATAGCCGGACACCCACTGCCCCCCCGTGGAAGACTCTCCGTACTGCCCCCGGACCGTGTCCGTCAGCACCCTTTCGGCGGCCAGGGGCTGGATGGCCCGGATGGCCTTGGCCTGTTCGTCCCGCACCGCATCGGCCTGGAAGGAGATGGGCGGCTCCATGGCAATGAGGCTCACCAGCTGCATAAGGTGATTGGGCACCATGTCTCGGAGGGCCCCGGAGTGGTCGTAGTAGTTGCCGCGCTGCTCCACGCCCACGGTCTCCGCCACGGAAATCTGCACGTGGTCGATGTACTGCCGGTTCCAGAGGGGCTCGAAGATCCCATTGGCGAAGCGGAAGGCCAGGATGTTCTGCACCGTTTCCTTGCCCAGGTAGTGGTCGATCCGGTAGATCTGGGATTCCTCCAGGAACTCCTGGAGTCGACGATTGAGGGCCTTGGCGCTCTCCAGACCTGAGCCGAAGGGCTTTTCCACGATCACCCTCCGCCAACCCTCATCCTGCCGGGTCAATCCAGCGATGTGGAGCCTTTCGACAATATTGGCGAAGTGATCCGGCCCGGTAGCCAGGTAGTAGAAGTAGTTGCCACGGGTGTTTTCGGTGAGGTCCAGTTCCGCCAGGCGGGACCTCAGCGCCTCGTAGACCCCAGGATCATCAAATTCCCCGGCAAGGTAGTGGACCCTGCCCAGGAGCTCATCCAGAAGGGCCGGATCCACGGCGCCCGGAGCCATCTGGGGCAGTTCCGCCCGGACCTGCTTGCGGAAGGTATCGGTGTTCATGGCCTTGTGCCCGACCCCGAGAATGGCGAAATCCGGGGAGAGCAGACGGTGATGGGCCAGGTGATAGAGGGCTGGGAGGAGCTTGCGCCGCGTCAGGTCGCCGGCAACCCCGAAGATCACCATGACGCATGGTGGGGAGGGTTTCCCGATTCTGGCGAGATTGACCATGTCTGAATTCATGCCTTGGGCTCCTGATGCCCGCCGAAGCCCGCCCGCATGGCCGACAGGGTCTTCTCGGCGAAGGTGTGCTCCTGCCGGGAGCGGAATCGGGCGTAGAGGGCGGCGGAAAGCACATCGACGGGCACGGCCTCCTCGATGGCCGTCTGGATGGTCCAGCGGCCCTCACCGGAGTCCTGGACCACGCCGGTATAGCCCTCCAGTTCGGGGTCCTTGGCCAGCGCTGCGGCCGAAAGGTCCAGCAGCCAGGAGCTGACTACGCTGCCCCGACGCCAGAGCTCGGCGATGTCCGCCACCTTGAGATTGAAGCGCTGCCCCTCGGGCAGCTCCGGGTTCTGGGCGCTCCGCAGGATGTCGAAGCCCTCGGCGTAGGCCTGCATCAGCCCATACTCAATGCCGTTATGGATCATCTTCACGAAATGCCCCGCCCCGGCCGTGCCGCAGTGGAGATAGCCCTCCTCGGCGGTGCCCCCCTCCCGGCCCGGGGTGGCTGGGATCTCTCCCTTCCCCGGCGCCAGGGTGCGAAAGACAGGGTCCAGGCGGTGTACCGCCTCCTTGGGTCCGCCGATCATGAGGCAATAGCCCCGCTCCAGTCCCCAGACGCCCCCGCTGGTCCCCACATCCACGAAGTGGATCCCTCCGGGACGCAGCTCGGCGGCCCGACGCACATCATCCTTGAAGTAGGAGTTACCGCCGTCGATGATCGTATCTCCGCTCACCAGCAGGGTGCTCAGCTCACTCACGGTCTGCTCGGTGACCCCGCCCGCCGGGAGCATCACCCATACGTTGCGGGGGCGATCCAGCTTGGAGACGAGGTCCGCCAGAGACCTGGCGCCGACGGCGCCCTCGGCCACCAGACGCTCCACGGCCTCCTGCCCACGGTTGTAAACCACCACCTTGTGCCCGCCCCGGATCAGCCTCTTGGCCATGTTCGCGCCCATTCTTCCGAGCCCCACCAAACCAATCTGCATATCGTCCTCCAGAAGTCAGCGGCCAGCGCCACAGCCCAGTATTCATCGACCAGTCGCGGCGGAATGCAGAATCTGTGCGATCAGCGCCGTCCAGCCTGTCTGATGGGATGCTCCCAGACCCCGCCCCGTCTCACCATGGAAGAACTCATGGAAGAGGGGCAAGGGGCACCCCTCAGCATCCTGGTGCAGGGATTCCACCGCGGGACGCCGTCCCTGCCCGTCGGCCAGGAAGAGGGAGCTCAGGCGCCCCTGCAGTTCCCCGCGGATCTCTCCCAGGCTGAGGCGCTTCCCGCTCCCCGTTGGGCACTCCACCCGGAATTCGCTTCCATAGTAGCTATGGAACTTCTCCAGGGACTCCAGAATCAGGAAGTTCACAGGGAACCAAACGGGGCCCCGCCAATTGGAGTTCCCCCCGAAGAGACGGGTATCCGAATCCCCCGGCTGGTATTTCACCTGCTGGGTGCAGAAGCCCCGTTCGTCACAGAAGGCGTAAGGGTGGTCCCGATGGAAGCGGGAGAGGGAGCGCACACCGTGGGGCGAGAGGAATTCCCCCTCGTCCAGCATCCGCGCCAGGATCCGCTTCATGCGATGCCCCCGCAACAGCGAGAGCAGGTGGCGCTCGCCCTGCCCTGGCTCCTCCCAGCGGCTCACCAACCCAGCCAGGTCCGGGCGGTATTTCAGGAACCACTTCATGCGGCGATGGAACTCCGGCAGCCGCTCCAGGAGCGCCGAATCCAGGACCTCTACGGCGAAGAAGGGAATCAGGCCCACCATCGAGCGGATCTTCAGGTGCTCGTGCCGCCCCTCCGGGGTCTCCAGCACGTCATAGAAGAACTCGTCCTCCTCGTCCCAGAGCGCGACCCCGCTGTGCCCCATGCTGGTCATGGCCTTGGCGATGTAGAGAAAGTGTTCGAAGAACTTGGTGGCGGTGTCCTCGTAGACGGGGTTCTCCAGGGCCAGCTCCAGGGCGATGCGCATCATGTTGAGGCTGTACATGGCCATCCAGGCGGTGCCATCGGCCTGGTGCACCCGCCCCTGGGGCAGCTCCGAGCTGCGGTCGAACACTCCGATGTTGTCCAGGCCCAGGAAGCCCCCCTGGAAGACGTTCTGGCCATCGGGGTCCTTGCGGTTCACCCACCAAGTGAAGTTGAGCAGCAGCTTGTGGAAGATACGCTCCAGGAAGGCGCGATCGCCATCCATCTGGTACACCCGCCAGGCCGCCCAGGCGTGGACCGGGGGGTTCACGTCTCCAAAGGCCCATTCGTAAGCTGGGAGCTGGCCATTGGGGTGCATGTACCACTCCCGGGTCAGGAGCACCAGCTGCTCCTTGGCGAACCCGGGATCCACCATGGCCAGGGGCAGGCAATGAAAGGCCAGATCCCAGGCGGCGTACCAGGGGTATTCCCAGGCATCCGGCAGGGAGAGGATCTCGGCGTTGTTGAGGTGGGTCCATTCGGCGTTGCGGGTGCGTCCCGGCGGCGGCGAGGGTTGGGCGGGATCCCCCGCCAGCCAGAGAGGCACATCAAAGTTGTAGAACTTCCGGCTCCAGAGGAGCCCCGCCAGGGCCTGCCGCTGGATACGGCGGGCTTCGGGGTCCGACGGTCCCAGGATGCGGTCATAGAAGGCGTCCGCCTCCTGCCGCCGCGCCTCCAGGATGGCCTGGAAGTCGCCAAAGGCGTCCTCCAGCTCATGGCGCCCCAGGCGCACCCGCAGAATCCGCGACTCGCCGGGGCCGACACTCAGGCATCGGTGGGCCGCAGCCTTGGTACCCCAGCGCGCAGGGTTGACAGCTTCCGCTTCTCCCTGGATCAGGAAACGATGGAAGGCATCCTTCGGATAGGAGGGCCCCGGAGATCCGTAGAGGGCCTGGGTATGGGTCTCGTTATCGCAGAAGAGCCATTCAGCACCGGGCTCCACGTGGAGATGCATGGATTTCAGACGCGGGTGCCGCGCCGTGGCCCGGGTCTCGTCCACGGCCTGGATGGTGGGCCGCTCCGAGCCATCCCAGCTCCAGGTATTGCGGAACCAGAGCTGGGGCAGGACATGGAGGCTGGCCGGTTCCGGCCCCCGGTTCTGCACCGTGAGCTGGAGCAGGATGTCCTCGGGATCGCCCTTGGCGTACTCCACCAGGACATCAAAGAATCGATCCCCCTCCAGAACTCCCGTATCGGCCAGTTCGAATTCGGGGAACCAAGGGCCCCGACGCCGGTTCTCATCGCGCAGCCGCTCGTAGGGAAAGGCCCTCTGAGGATACCGGTAGAGCATCTTCTGGTAGGCGCCGGAAGGGAGGGCATCGAGGTGATAGTAGTGCTCCTTCACGTCTTCGCCGTGGTTACCCTCGCGATTCGTAAGACCGAAGAGGCGCTCCTTGAGGATGGGGTCAGCACCGTTCCAGAGGACCAGTCCCAGGCAGAGCCGCTGGGCCTCGTCGCAGAAACCCGCCAGGCCGTCCTCCCCCCAACGGTAGGCCCGCAGGTGAGCCTGCTCGAAGGGGAAAGCCTCCCAGGAGCTGCCATCGGGGCTATAGTCCTCCCGCACGGTCCCCCACTGCCGATCCCCCAGATACGGTCCCCAGCGGCGCCAGGGCCTGGCGTCGGCCAGGCGCTGGTGCTCCTGGGTGGGGCCCTCCATCTCAGGACTCGCGTCGACCCTTGGCCTTCTTGGTGGCCTTGGCGGGCTGTTTGGGGAAGAGCTCCTCCATGGCCTTTCCCCACTTGCCGACAGCATCCAGGGTCTCGCCGGGCAGCGCCAAATTCAGATCGATGCTCTGGGAATCCATACGCAGGGCCAGGCCCATGGGGGGAGCGGAATCGACCTTGGGAAGGGCCTTGTTGCCTGGGAGGATGGGCAGGGTCTCGAACAGGGATTGGGCAAAGTCCCGCAGGCCCCCGGGGTGCACGTACAGACGCCAGGGAGCGTCCGCTGGGAGGCTGGCGTCCACCGCCTGGATGCCTTTGTCCAGATCCAGGGTCCCCACCGGTGTCCGGAAGGATTCAAGCGCCCGCTGAAGGGTTTCGGGGCTCCCCAGGGCCGCCACCAGGGTGTGCTCGTCCGCCTGGGCAAGCCCCAGATCGATGCTCGGCCCCCCGAAGAGCAGCCCGCTGAACACGGCGGTGCTGGGCTCCCCTGGGATCGGGGAGGAGATCAAGGCACTCGGAACACTGGGGAGGACATTGGGACGGAAAACCGGCCCGGCTTCGCCCCCTGCCAGCGTCGCCCTCTGGCGCGTGATCCGGGCCAGGGTATCCATATAGGCCCCGGGATTCTCCACCCTGAGGACACCGGTGGTGCCAGAGAGGAGCCCTCGCCCGGGAGCCACCGGAACCCCGATCACCCAGGTCGCCGAGCGGAGGTTGCCTTGGAGCTCAGCCTGGAGGGCCTTGAGGGACTTGAGGTCCTCCGGTGCCATCTCCTTCTGCAGGAGGGGTTGGAGGATGTCGGAGATCCATGCAGCAAGGGGTTGGGAGGCGGGGCCTCCAAAAGCCAGGGCGAAGGGCGTATTGGGCATGCCTTGCAGGGGGTGCACCGCCGCCGTGGGAGTCCAGGAAGCCATGGGGGTTCCTGGGCGCAGGAAGAGCCTTGCAGAACCTCGCAGGCTGCGATCCTCCGGCAGTGACAGGGAGAAAGCAAAGCAGGAAGCGGAAGCATCCAGGGCTTCGAGGGCCCGGAGGGTGGCGGCCTTGGTGGCCTTGTTGGAAGGGAGCGGGGACTTTTCGGGCTCATCAGGCTTCTCAAGGTCCGCCTTGGCCGAGGCCAGGCCTTCGTGGAAGGCCTTCTCCGGGATCACCCCGACGATATCCTGGGTCTGCATCCAGGGCAGACGCGGCCCCAGGGTTGCGGCCAGCCCACCCTGGACCTGCAGCATCTCCAGCACCAGATCCCGATCCTTGGACAGGAAGGCGAAGCCCGAGCGGCTGGCGAGGAAGAAAGTCTTCTCACCACGCTTGAAGGTGTAGAGCTTCCCCTGGGGTACGGCCTTGAGCTCTTTGACCAGGGCCTGGAAGCCGGCAGTCGGCGCGATCAGTAAGTCGACAGGCTCCTTCTGGCCCTTGGCCTTCCTTTCGACCACCAGCGCCGGCCCTCCCCGGAAGCCCGCCAGATCCCGGCCGAAGTGGGCTTCCCACTCCTCAAAGCTGGAACCCTTCCCGAACCGCTTGGTGAATTCCCGGAAACGGAGATCAGTGGCCCCGGCCTCCCGCAGGATGGCCACAGAAGAGGCATCCGTTGGCACCATCGCCAAGGCCTCTGGAAGGCTCTGGGCCCCGAGGGAGCCCGTGAGCACCAGGGCAAGGGACCAATGAGAGACATGAGACATGGGACGCTCCGCAGAAAGTCCGTCCAGTTTCAACCAATGCACCGTAAATGACCACCAGAAGGGTACAAAAAGCTGCCCCGGCCTCGGCCGGGGCAGCTCCTGAGCGGAAAAGAATCAGCTGTTCTTGACCGTGATGCTGTAGCTGCCGGAGGCGCTGATCGTCACAGGCAGGTAGGTGACACCGCCCAGGGTGAAGGAGGCCCCGGGGGTGACCTTGCTGCCATTGACCCGTACCACGGTGGCGCCGGAGACCACGGGGACGTTCAGGGTGCCGGTGGTGCCGGTGGGCACCACCAGTTCGGCCATGAAGGGCACACCGTCGTGGCTCTGGGCCCACTTGAAGGTGAGCGCGCCGTAGGGGGTGGGAACCCGGCCGGAGGCCCAGCTCAGGGTGCCCATCTGGGGCTGGATCTTCCAGGTCTGGAAACCGGGGGTCACAGGGCGCACACCAAGCACGTACTTGGACAGGGCGGCGGTGGGGCCGGAGGACCAGGCATGGGCCAGGCTGATGTTGTCATCCACTGGATTGCCGGTGGAGGCATCCAGGGACTCCCAGGTGGCGCCGGAGTAGTAGTCGCCTTCGGCAACCATGCGGCCCCAGAGCTTGTTGATGATATCCAGCGCGCCCGCAGTGTCGCCCTGCTCCAGCCGGGCCAGCACTTCCCAGTTGGAGATGTACGGGCTGATCACCCCAGCACCATTGTTATAAGTCGTGAAATAGTTGGCACTGAAAGCCTTGGGCCCATTGGAAGTCCCCAGGTCGGCGGTCAGGGTGTCCAGAATGGCCTGCACATCCGTAGAGGGAGCGACGCCGTAGAGGACGGCCTTGGCATTGGCATCCTGGGCCGTGTAGCCGGTCCGGGTGTTGCTGATCTCGTAGAGCCCCCCTTCACTGCGGAGGTTTGCGTTGATGGCTGCAGCCACTAAATCCGCCTGTTCCAGATAGCTTGCGGCCGAGGTGCTGTCTTCCAGGGCAGTGGCCAGGGCGCTGGCGTGCTTCAGGCTCTGAACGTAGTCCAGGTTGAACTCGGAGACATGGGTGGCGTCTCCCCCGGCCCCATAGACCGCATCAAACTGGGGGTGCCAGGTGAAGCCGCTGAGCGAATTCACATTCAACAGATTGCTGCTGTCCTGCTGGGAGGCCAGATAGGCCAGTTCACCCTGGGCAATGGACCAGAGGTCGCTGACCAGCGTCTTGTCCCCCGTGTGGAGGTAGTAGTCGTAGAGGTTGTCGATGAAATACATCGAGTAGCCCAGGCTGTACCAGGGATTGCCGGGGCTGGCAGCGCGGTTGGAGGTGACATCGATGGAGCTCTGGGGAGGCAGCACGGAGGCGGTCTGCCCGCTGGCATCCACATACTTGCTGAAGAGCGTCAGGGAACCGTTGGCAGCGGTCTTGTCGCCGGTGGTGTAGTAAAGCGAGGGTCCCCATACCCGCATATCGCCAGACCAGACCTGGCGATCCCGCCGGGCGCCGTCCGTGATGACCGCGACCTGGTTGGTGCCCACACCGAAGTCATCCAGGACCGAGGTATCCAGGTCTGTGAAGGAAGCGGAATAGCTGAAAGCATGGCCACCGGCCAGGACGTCACTGAAGTTGAAATTCTTGACAGTGGCCAGGTGACCTTCCTTGGAGAAGAAGCCGGAGCTGCCCCATCCCAGATAGATGGGAATCCCCGCATTGCCCGAGGCCGCGATCGCCGCCGCCGGATCCAGGCCCGAGACCAGGGTGACCGTGTCATCCAGGACCACGGAAATGAGCCCGTCCCCAGTGTGGGTGATCGCGCTGGGGTCGCAGACGGTCGTGATCTTGTGCCACTCCCCGACCTTGAGGGTGACGCCCTGATCGGCAAGATTGACAGGAGCCAGATTGGTGCGCAGGAAGGTGCTGAAGCTGCCGCCCACAGATCCCGTCAGGTAATTGGGGGTCTCGGTATCGGTGTTGGCATGCAGGGTGAATTGCACCGTATCGGGGAAGGTCGCATTGACGGTCCAGGAGACACCCCCCTTGTCCACCCGGAAGTAGAAGCTGGTCGAGCTGCCAAGGGCATTGAAACTCATGCCCTGATAGACCGCCGGATTGCTGGGGGAAATCTGCACCCCCTCAGAACTCAGTGTCCAAGGCGATGGCAGCCGGACGGCGTCGATGCGGTTGGCCTCGCAGCTGTAGGCACCGGCGTTCCAGATGGCGTTCAGGGTCGTGTCGCTGGAGCTGAAGTAGCCCGCGGCATCGGCGCTGACGTTGGGGTAGGCCAGGGTGGCATCCAGGGAGATCCCCCGCAGGATCACAGAGGTGCCGGGGGTGGTCAGGGTCAGCTTCTGGTAGCGCTCACCGCCCTGAAGGAGCTGGTTGCGGACCTTACCGGTGGAGGCAGGGGTCAGGGCATAGCTGAGGGCCCGGCTGGGTTCGAAGGCCGTTTCCAGGTAGGGCGGCTGGTCACCCGTGTTCACGTAGGGCAGCGACTCGGAGAAGGTGCTCTTCAGGGTTGCATCCCCGATGACCGAATCCACCTCGAACTGGGGGTAGCCACCCACCAGCTTGCCGTAGTCCAGCACGATGGAAGGGGCGGTGCCGCCCTCGGGGAAAGTCAGGATGATGGTGTCACCTGTGGTTGCATTGCCGGGCGTGGTGACCCCGGAGGAACTCAGCACCTTGGCAGGCAGAAGGGTGCCGTACCTGGAGGCGTATTCCACTGTAGTGGGGGCAGCTGGCCAGGGGGCCGTGACCTCGACACTGGCAGTCCCGCTGCTGCTTCCACCGCAGGCCGTCAAAAGGGCGAGAGCACCAGCGCCAGCCAGTGCGGCGAGCCGAGGCGAGTATTTGATATATACGTTCAACTTAAGCTCCTTGTAAGGTTATTTGTCAAACAAGATGACCATTCACAGCACTAACGCAATGATCAAACACAAACTCGATGACTCTTTTTCGACGCGGTGACGTTAAAAAACGGTACGCATACCCAAGGGATCCGTCAACGGGATTTTTCAGCCCATCAAAAAAGGACGGAACCTTTCAGTCCACGCAGGCATGCGCACCATCACCCATAAACCTTCGGCAGAACCCCTCCATAGGAGGTGAAAACCGCGACAAGCCGCCCGGGGTGGAAACGGACTACAAGCCGAAAACCCCCTGCATCAGGAAGTCCTTGAAGCTCATGGCCACGCGCCCGACCGCCGCGAAGTCCGGCTTCTTCTTCTGCCTTTCGAGCACGGCCAGTCGGACAATGTATGCCACCAAGGGAAAGGGCACCAGATCGAGAAAGGCCTGCACACTCGAGCATCTCGGAAGAAGCCCGGCATCGATGGCCTTTTGGATGATCCCACCGAATTCCGCCAGACCCGGCGCCAGAGGCGTGGGATAGCCCTCGAGGTTCATGGGATCCTCGTGCCCCTGGGCCGCGTGCAGGTTGTAGGCGAAATCGTAGATGTAGGCATCCGGATCCTTGACCGCATTGGCCACCAGGGCATCCATGGTCTGGCTGATTACAACGCGTAAGTCTCCATCAGCGACCTTGAGGCGCCTCTGAAGCCGCTTGGGATCCAGATGGGCGAGCATGGAGTCGAGATTCCTCAGATAGACCGCCACCGCCAGTGCATGCTTATCACGGTAGTAGGAGTAGAGGGTCGTGCGGGGAATGCCGACAGCCTCCGCCACTTCCTTGAGATCAGTGCCCCCGATGCCACGTACACAGAACAGCTCCCGAGCGGTCCGCTCGATGAGTTCCCTGGTGCGTTTTTCGTTAATTTCTCGCAGGCCCATGCATCCATGTTCGCATGGGTCCTGCGTTTGGAGACAAAAGGGCGCCGATCTGCCCGATTATGGGCGAAGCGGAAGCCAAAGGATGAATGCCGTGCCGCACCCTAGACGGCTCTTCACCTCGATTCTGCCCCCCAGGCCCTCTACAATGGTCTTCACAGATAGAAGCCCCAGGCCAGTGCCCTTCCCCGGCGATTTGGTGGTGAAGAGAGGCTGAAAGAGCTGATCCAACACCTCTGGAGTCATTCCCGATCCGTCGTCCTCGACCAGGAGTCTGGCCCAGTCGATTCTGTCCTCGCCGATGCAGCGACTGAGTCCGACGCGTACCTTCCCTTTCGGCGTGATCGCATCTCTGGCATTGGCTACCAGGTTCACCAGAAGCTGCTCCAGCTGCCCCCTGGCCGCCAGAATGGGGTAGTTCCCAGCCTCGACATCCATCTCCAGGCACATCCCTGCTGCCAGCAGCATCCGCAGGAGGTCACGCTCCTCCTCGAGAAAGAGACCAAGGTCCATCGGAAGTGCCACCTCGGCCTCCCGCCGGACAAAGGCCATGAGGCGCTGCCCCAGGGCAGCACTGCGCTGGACAGAGTTTTGGATTCGAATCAGATGTTCGCCGTTCAAGGGCCGACCTTGACCCATCTCATCCTGGAGCAACTCCACGGAGGCCGAAATGCCCATCAACGCATTGGAAAGATCGTGGGCAAGCCCTGCCCCGAGTAGCCCAAGACTATTCATCCGCTCCGTCCGGAGCATGAGCGCCTGGGTATTCTCCAGAGCCAGGGTCCGCTCCTGGACCCTGAGATCTAGATCATCGCGGGCGAGCCGGACCTCCCTCAACAGGACGAACTGATGGACCACAAGCAGTGAGGTGACCGCCAGGAACCCCAGCATGGGCACCATGAGCTGAGGTACCGCCTTGATGACCCCATGCAGCAGCCACATCGCAGAGATCATATAGGGGAGATAGATCAGTCCCTCAAGAACATCGGCCCACTTCTTCCTGCTATCCGTCGCCCCCTCCACAGGCCCCGGATGGAGGGCAGCCATGGCCAGCCCCAGCGAATAAAGCGAAATGAACCCTGCAGCTCCCGGAAAGGGGCCTTCTGGATGGGCACTGATCCGGGCAAAGCTCAGCAAGCCCGGCAGGATTCCCAAGGTGACCGCCCCAAGGACCCAGGCCAGAGGCCCTCGCAGTCTGGAGGGCGTATCAACCACCTGATAGATCACCACCCCCCCCAGCAGGGCCGCCCGGAAGGTCATGGTGGCCAGGTGACTGCGCTCGGGGCCCGAAAGCACGCCCCCGGCCTGCCAGAACCCCAGAATCCAGAAAAGCAGCGCAAGCGAGCTCCCGAACAGCAGGGCACCCAGCACGTGGACCCGGAGATATTCCGGGTGTTTGGTAGCCAGAGGAAGTCGAAGAACAGCCCAGCCAAGGAGCAGGGTCGAGAGGAACTGGAAACCCCAGGAAATGAGGTAACCCCCTTCCAGGAAGGCAGAACCTCCCCTCAAAACCACCAGCACAAACCCACTCAGAATTTGCGCCGCCAGGGCCAGAGCGACGCACCTCCAGGATCGGGCCTCGTCGGGAAAGCGCCTCGCCCGCCGAAGGGAAGCGAACAAGGCAAGGATGGCAAAAACGGTAGGTGTGCCACCAATCCAGACACGTGCCAGAGGAACACCCATCGTCGGCAGGCTCACCGCCAAGGTGAGCATAATGGCCCCGGAAAACCCCAGGAACAGGGCACCGGGGATCCGGCTGAGCGATAGGAGAGGAATGGGATCTCCGAGTGGAGACTTGTTCTTCGGCAAAAGCGAGGGGGCAGCTTAATTGCCGCCCCTAACTCCGCGCGCGACTCGAATGCCTATACCCTGAAGCGCGCCACCTGGGCCTGAAGGCCTTCCGCCAACTGAGCCAAGTCGGCGGCGGTCCGGGCCACCTCGGAGGTGGTGGCGGACATCTGGGTGGCAGCCGAGGCAACGGCGACAGCCTCCTGCACGGTCTGATCCACCTGACGGGCCACCTCATTCCCGGCCCTGGACTGCTCCGTCATGGCGGAGGCGGACTCCCGGGTCTGCATGGCGAACTGCTCCAGGCTCACGCGGATCTGCTTGAGGAGAGCAACGGTGTCCGAGACCCGGGCATCCCCGGCGCTCACGGCAGCCCGGGCCTCACCGATGTGCTGGGCGATCTCTTTTGCGGAGCCGCCACTGCGCTCCGCCAGTTTCCGGACCTCCTCGGCCACCACAGCGAAGCCCTTGCCGTGCTCGCCAGCCTTGGCCGCTTCAATGGCGGCGTTGAGGCTCAACAGGTTGGTCTGGTTTGCGATCTCGGTGATGACCGTGACAGCGCTGGCGATGCGGCCTGCGGTCTCCGTGACTCCCCTCATGGCCTCCTGGGTGGCGCCCCCGGCCGCATCCCCGCGCTGGGTGGCCTCGAGGGCCTTCTCCAGCTGTTCCAGGGAGGTCTGGGCGGCACGGCTCACCTCATCGATGGAGGCCGAAAGCTCGGCAACGGCGGCAGCCATCCCCTCGGCAGCCCCCTGCTGATTCTCGGTGCTGCGGGCAATCTCGGAGGTTGTGGCTGACATCTCCTCCGCCGAGGCGGAAAGCTCGGCGGCGCCACTGGCCACGCCTTCCACGCCCTGCTTGACCCCCGTCAGAAGGTGCCGGAGCTGGACCACCATGGCATTGAGGGTTTCGGCCATCTGCCCCAGCTCGTCTCGGCTTTCCACAGGGGCTTCGGTCTGGAGATCCCCCTGGGCGACCTCTCCAAGAGTCTTGCGGAAGGTCTTCAGCGGCCCCAGAATCCCCTGGGCCATCAACCAGCTGAACAGGAAACAGATTCCAAGGGTTACACCCAAACCGATGGGGAGGCCGATCCACCCTCTGGCCACCGCAGCCCGCCCATCCATCAGGATTTGCGTGGCCTTCTGGCCCGCATCAGAGCCCCCGGCGGCCATCAGCTGGGAGATCTGCTCCAGACGGGCCTGGGAGGCGAGGGTGTCGCTCATCGCGATCACAGCTTCAATCAAAGTCCCTGCGGTAAAAAGGAAGACAACGAAGCTGATCTTCTTCCCCACAGACAAATTGGAAAACCAACGGATTTTCATTCCAAACTCCCCAGCCTGTGTGCCGCGATACTTTAGAACGATATTCTCACGATTCCGAGGTCAGAATTCAGGCGTTTTAAGCATCGGGAAGCAGGATGGATAGGGAGTCGGCATCAAACCATCAGACCCTGAAGCGCGCCACCTGGGCCTGGAGGCCTTCAGCCAATTGAGCCAGATCGGCGGCGGTCCGGGCCACTTCGGAGGTGGTGGCGGACATCTGGGTGGCAGCCGAGGCAACGGCGACAGCCTCCTGCACGGTCTGATCCACCTGACGGGCGACCTCGCCACCCGCATTGGACTGCTCCGCCATGGCAGCAGCGGCTTGGCGGGTATGGAGGGCGAACTGTTCCAGGCTTTCCCGGATCTGCCTGAGGAGCGCCACCGTATCCATCACCCGGCCCTCGCCGGTGCTTACAGCCGAGCGGGCCTCCTGGATGTGCTGAGCGATCTCTTTTGCAGAGCCGCCGCTGCGCTCCGCCAGCTTGCGGACTTCCTCGGCCACCACGGCGAAGCCTTTGCCGTGCTCGCCAGCCTTGGCGGCTTCAATGGCAGCGTTGAGGCTCAACAGGTTGGTCTGGTTGGCGATCTCGGTAATGACCGTGACGGCGCTGGCGATGCGGCCTGCGGTCTCCGTCACGCCCCTCATGGCCTCCTGGGTGGCACCCCCGGCCGCATCCCCGCGCTGGGTGGCTGCCAGGGCCTTCTCCAGTTGTTCCAGGGAGGTCTGGGCGGCCCGACTGACCTCATCGATGGAGGCAGAGAGCTCCGCCACCGCAGCGGCCATCCCCTCGGCGGCCCCCTGCTGATTCTCAGTGCTGCGGGCAATTTCGGAAGTCGTAGCCGACATTTCCTCCGCCGAGGCAGAAAGCTCGGCGGCGCCACTGGCCACGCCCTCAACCCCCTGCTTGACTCCCGTCAGAAGGTGCCGTAGCTGGACCACCATGGTATTGAGGGTTTCGGCCATCTGTCCAAGCTCGTCCCGGCTTTCCACGGGAGCCTCGGCCTGGAGATTCCCCTGGGCCACCTCCTCCAGAGTCTTACGGAAGGTTTTAATGGGACCCAGGATCCCCTGGGCCATCAACCATCCGAAAAAGATACAGATCACCAATGTAACGGGCAGTCCAAGCGAAATGGCGATCACAGCCGTGTGTGCGGTAGCCTGAGCAGCCTCCAGGGCCTGACGGGCGCCAGCCTGGGCGGCCAGTTCTGCAGGCAGAAGCTTGTATAGGGTTTCCGCCTGCGCGGCCTGACTGAGGATATCTCGTGTGGAAAGCACCGAGTTCATCGTACAGCCTATGGAAAACAGGGTAAGCACCAGGGCGATCTTCTTGGCAACGGACAGGTTGGAAAACCACTTCAATTTCATAATTGCCTCATAAATCACACGTGCGTGCTGTTTCTACTTCGACCCACCCTAACTCAAGGACGTTACACTTTTTTTACACCAGCCACCCCGAAATGACCAGCCAATGGCGTTCCACACTCCGGGCAGGCACCACGCATCAGGTCCAGGCTGCTGACCTCGAAGCCGTCTCTTTCAATCAGGCAGCGTCCACAGACATGGCACCAGGTGCTGGATCCGTCCTCGTCCCGGACATTGCCTAAATAGACATAACGCACCCCTTCGGATTCGGCGCTTTCCCTGGCCCTGTGGAGGGTGCCCAAGGGGGTCCGCGGCCGGTCCTGAAGCTTGTAGTCAGGGTGAAAGGCGTTCAGGTGCAGCGGGACATCGGGCCCCAGATGCTCCAGCATCCAACGAGCCTGGGTCTCCAACTCCGCCTCGCCATCGTTGGCCCCCGGGATCAACAGGGTGCTCACCTCCAGCCAGGTGCGTTTCCGGTGAGCCAGATAGGCCAGGGTCTCCAGGACAGGGGCCAGACTCCCACCACAGTAATCGCGATAGAAGGCCTCCGAGAAGCCTTTGAGGTCCACATTGGCGGCATCCATGACCTCAAAGAAGGCTTCCCGGGCCTTATCTGAGATATAGCCCGCACTCACGGCCACCGTGATCAGGCCCGCCTCGTGGCAAGCCAGAGCCACCTCAATACAGAACTCAATACTTATTATTGGCTCATTGTACGTAAAGGCAACCCCTCGACAATCCTGAGCAAGAGCCATCCGAACGATATCCTCGGGCCGGGTGGCATGGAGCATAGGCTGTCCCCTGCTCAGGGACCAGTTCTGACAGAAAGAGCATCCCAGGTTGCAGCCCCTGGTTCCGAAGGAGAGGACCTGGGACCCCGGGTGAAAGTGAAAGAGGGGTTTCTTCTCGATGGGATCCACGCAGAAACCACTGGAGACACCGTAAGCATCGGTTATGAGCGAACCGCCCTCCATCCGGCGCGCATGACAGTATCCCCTCTGCCCTTCCCCCAGGCGGCAACTCCGAGGGCAAAGCTCGCAGAGCACCCGTCCGTCCCCCAGGACGTGCCACCAATCGGCCGCCTTCATACGGCTTCGTTCCTCAGGATGGCGATGAGGTACCCCACACCGAAGGGGCCCTCATAGGAAAGGAATCGGTGTCCCGGAGCCTGGCTGCCGATCAAGGGCGCAGCCACCATCAGGCTTTCCGTCACGTCCTCCGCCGCCAAATCCCTCAGTTCTCCAGAAATCGCGGCGACGTCTCCGGGCCTGCCGGCCCGGACGCAGTCGAGCACAGCCTGATCAAAGTCCCCGGCCCTGGGGTGGAAGCCCGAGGGGGCTCCCGGCAGAAGGCGATGGCTCATATCGCCGGAGGCTACCAGAGCCCAGGTTCTTCCGAGTTCACCCATCGCCTCCCCCAGAGCCAGGGCGAAGCACTCCATGAGGGCATTGCTGGATCGCCATGGGAATCCCAGGACCAGGACCGGCCCCTCATACCCAGCCTCCCGAAGAAACCAGAGGGGCACCAAAGCACCGTGATCCAAGGGACCATCCTCCGAGGGGTCCAGGGGCACCCGATTCCTGACGGCAGCGTGCGCCAGGGCTTCGGCCGAATCCATATCCGCCGCGAAGTTCATGCGCAGGCCCGGCCATCCGAAGGGGGCAAGACTCCCCACCCATCGGCTTCCGCTCTTCCAAGTGAAGGCCTCCTGGTGCCGGGGGGCATGGGGCGACAGAACCACGACCGTCGCAGGCTTCGCAGCGACCAGCACCCGCGCAGCCTCGGCCATGGCACGGGTGGAGGCTGCGCAGTCAAAGCCCCGATCCCCCGAAACAGCCGGAATCACGATGGGGGCATGACACATGAGAGCGGCAGCACAGGGGGCGAGGAATGGCACGGGAAACCTCTGCACGGAGACGTGCTGCTTATCGGCGGGATCAGGGCTCTAAACAAGCTTGGACCTTTTCCGCAGTAGCATTAGACCCCAAGCTGGAAAGACCATGTCCATTGTTCCTGCCCTCCCTTCCATCTGGCCCTACGATCCCCGTTGCCCCCTGGCGCCGCTGGAGACTAGCACCGTCACCCTCCCTGGCCTGGGCCGGGGATGGCGCTTGGAAGCTGTGGGGGGGCTCCAGGTCCCAGAGGAGACGGCGGACCTGCCTGCGGCCTTCGGCCGCGGAGGCGTGATCAGGGCCGGGGACCTGGTGCTCCGCCCCTACCGCCGTGGTGGGTTGCTCCGCTTTATCAATGATCGGACCTATGCCAGTGCCGACCGTTTCCTTCAGGAGCTGGAAGTCCACCGGGCCCTCTGGGAAGCAGGCTTCCCTACCGTCGAACCCCTGGGCATCGCCCACCGCCGGAAAGGCTTGGGCGTGGAGGGCGTCCTCCTGACCCGCTACGTCGAAAGCCGACCATGGCCCAGATGCTGGGATGCACCAGGGGTGATTCCAGCCTTGCGTCTGGCCATCGACGCCCTGGTCTCCTGGAGGCTCTGGTCCCCAGACCTCAATGCCACCAACGTCATGCTTGGAAACGAAGGGATCCTGCTCCTGGATTGGGACAAAGCCCAGTGGTTTGAGGCCACCGACCTGCGGGAGCGTTACAGGGAACGGCTCATCAGAAGCCTGCGCAAGCTGGGGGCTCCGGAAGCACTGATCCTGCAGCTATAGAAAGGACCGCAGCACTGCGGCCCTTTCCATCCCTTACGAGGCGGACAAAGACTTAGCTGTCCAACTCTTCCTTGATCTGGGTCTGCCCCATCTCCAGCAGCCGATCCTTGGCCCGGAAGGCCCAAGAGCTATCGGGATAGCTCTCCACCAGTTTCTGATAGTAGGAACGGGCCTCGGCGCGGTAGGCGTCGATCTCGGTCTTATCCATGATCTTGAGTTCCTTGCTGAACTGAGCAAGCTCTTCCTTGCTCAGCTTGGTGAGGTCGTCCTTCTGGATCCTCTCCAGGAAGTTCTTCTGGAACTGTTCAATGGCCAGGGGGGAAAGGCGCTTCTGGCGCATGGCCTCCCCCAGGTAGTAGTAGGCCCTCTCACGGTCCACATAGTCGGGATAGGTCTCCAGCAGCTGCTTGAGCCGTGTCTCTGCCCCATTGAAGTGATTGCTCTTGGCGTAGAAGATCCCAACCATCAGTTCGGATTCCGCCAGGCGGCGCCAGCACTGGGTGATCTTGGCTTTGGCTTCAGGAGCATAAGGAGAGCCGGGGTTCTCCGCCAGGAGGCGCTTGAAGGCCTCAAGGGCCTGTCGCGTCGTACTCTGGTCCCGCTCCGCATTCTCGATGCTGGCGTAATGGCACAAGGCAATGCGGTACTGGGCATAGTCCCGTCGTTCATGACGTGGGAAGTAGCTCAGGAAGCTCTGGTATTCCACCAGGGCCTCAGGATAGGTGCTGACACTTCCGAAAAAGAAGCTGTCGGCGATGAGAAGCTTCGCCTTGGGGAATTCGGGGGTGGAGGGGAAGCGCTCCTCGATGATCCGGAGCGTCTTGCGCCCAGCATCCCACTCCTTGTGCTTCAGGAGGTTCTCCCCTTCCATGAGAAGCTTGGAAACAGCAGTATCCTCTGCCTTGGGGGGAGCAGCCTTGACCGGCTTGCGGCAGCCGAGCCCTCCGCCAAGGACAAGGGCCCCGAGGGCGGCAGCGGCGAGATAGGTTCTGGCGTGCGTCATGGACGATCCTCTGGAACTCATACTGACATGGCGGAAGTGGGCGTGGGGTTCCCAAGGCGAACCAACCAGGCTTCAACAAGGGCTTGGGCGAGCTTCCTCTGGCGGTCATGCAGCACTTCGTGCATGAACCCCGCCAGGCGGTGCCGCTCCAGAAATCCGGCCGGTATCGATGCCCAGAAGTCCTCTGACGCCTCGGGATCAACCACGGAATCCTCCCCGGCCTCCAACAGGAGGATGGGGCGATCCAGTTCGGAACCGAGCCCGAGCAGGGCGCGCCTGCCCTCCTCCAGAGCCGTCGGAAAGGCGGCGGTGACGAAATGGTGGCACAGGGGGTCGGCCCAGTAGCGCTGGACCAGGATGGGATCCGAACAGACCTGGCTTTTGTCCCCGGGCAGATCCAGGGGGCGATGGGGTGCCACCCAGTAGAGGAGGCGCTGCAGCATGCGCATCGGGAGCCCGATGTCCCGAAGCTTCAGGGCCGGGCTCGTGAGCACCAGACCATCCATGGCACCCGGGTACCAGAGCAGGGTGAGGAGGGCCACCAGGCCCCCGAAGCTGTGTCCCAGGAGCACCTGGGGATGGGCGGGCAAAGCCAGGGCCGGGACACCATCCACCATCCGGGGGGCGGTGGGCGCATCATGATGCCGCTCCTGCCGCAGAAAGAGCGTCAGATCCTCCACGAAACCCCGGATGCCCTCGGCATCCCCTCGAATTCCCGCACTGCGGCCGAAACCCCGGTGGTCCATAGCCGAAACCGACCAGCCCAGGGAGTGGAGCCAATGGGCCGTATGGCGATAGCGTTCCGCATGCTCCCCATAGCCGTGGGAGAGCACTACGCGCCCCCTGGGACTGGGGTGCTCCCAGCGGCAGAAGGCCAGAGGCGCATTCCCCCGCCCAGGCATCACCCCCCGGAAGGAGGGCTCCAGGTCATCAGGGAGAAGGGTCGACAGGTCGCTCATCCCGAACAGGATAGCGAACCCGATAGCCCTAGCGTGTTTCAGGAAGTCCCCAGGCAGGCTAAAGTGGAGTTACACCCCGCCCAGCGGGGTCCTTTTCTGTTGCCGAGGGACCATGGATTTTGACAGCCTAATGCGGGCCAAGAACGAGCTGGAGCCGCGGGTGCGCCAGCTGGTGGCCCACCTGGACCCCGAGCGCAAGGCCCTTGAACTGGAACAGATCGAGGAGAAGGCCGCCGCACCGGGATTCTGGGATGATCCCGATGCCGCCAAGCCCGTGCTCAAGGCCCGGGGACTTCTCACGGATGACATCGCCACCGCCAAGCGCCTGAACGGGGGGCTGGACGATCTGGAAACGGCCCTGGAACTCTCCCGGGACGATGCAGACATGCTTGGGGAAGCGGAGGCCGTCGAGGTCACGCTCCGCCAATCTGTGGAAGGTGCCGAACTCCGCATGATGCTCAGCGGCGAGCTGGACCAGATGAACGCCATCGTGGCCATCGCGCCCGGGGCCGGCGGCACCGAAAGCTGCGACTGGGCCGCCATGCTCCTGCGCATGTATCTCCGCTACTGCGAGTCCAAGGGCTGGAAAACCGAGATGATCGATTACCAGGACGGCGATGAGGCGGGCGTCAAGGGCGCCACCTTCATCGTCACGGCACCCTATGCCTATGGCTACCTTCGGGCCGAGGCTGGGGTCCACCGTCTGGTGCGCATCTCCCCCTTCGACTCAGCCAAGCGCCGCCACACCAGCTTTGCCGCAGTCTATGTCAGCCCCGAACTGGACGACACCATCAATGTGGATATCCCGGACAAGGACCTGCGCATCGATGTCTTCCGGGCTTCAGGCGCCGGTGGCCAGCACGTGAACCGCACCGAATCCGCCGTGCGCTTCACCCACCTGCCCACGGGCATCGTGGTGAGCTGCCAGAACGAGCGCAGCCAGATCAAGAACCGCGCCACGGCCCTGAAGGTCCTCCAGGGCCGCCTCTACGAACTCCGGCTCCGGGAGCACGAGGCGAAGATCGCTGCCGCATCCGGCGAGAAGTCCGATGTGGCCTGGGGCAGCCAGATCCGTTCCTATGTCCTCCAGCCCTACCAGATGGTCAAAGATCACCGGACCAACTGGGAGACCAGCCAGACCCAGAAGGTCCTGGACGGCGACCTGGATGAATTCGTCCGCGCCCAGCTCCTGGCCAAGACCCTCAAGACCGAAGGCTGATCCATGCGCGCCATCGTTGCTTCCTTCCGCTTCCTCACCCGCATCCCCGTGCCCGGCCCCGAGACGCGGGTTGAGGATCTGGCCTGGGCTGTGGGCTGGTTCCCCCTGGTGGGGGGCGTGGTGGGGCTGGGCACGTCCGCCGTCTTCTTCTTCGCGCTTCGCCTCTGGCCTGCGACCGTGGCAGCGGTACTCGCCATTGCCTTCGGCCTTATGCTGACTGGCGGATTCCATGAGGATGGCCTCACGGACGCCACGGATGGCCTCGGGGGAGGCTGGACCCGGGAACGGATCCTCGAAATCATGAAGGACAGCCGCATCGGCGCCTATGGGTCCATGGCCCTCTGGGCCAGCCTGACCCTGCGCTGGGCCTGCCTCGTGGCCCTGGATCGCAAGGCCCTATGGCTCCTGCCCCTGGCCATGGTCTGGGGGCGCTGGTCCGTGTGCCTGATCCTGCGCCTCCTGCCCTCCATCAGCCAGGGTCTCGCCAAGGAGGTCCACAAGGATCTGAAATGGGGTGCCTTCGCCTTGGCGACAGCTCTCCTGGTGTTGGCCAACGCCCTGGCATGGTACTTCGGACTGAGATCCATTGGCCGGATCGGGCTCGCCGCCATCGGCACGACCCTGGTCTGGGTCATCTACCTCCGACACCGCCTGGGAGGCCATAGCGGCGACACCCTGGGAGCCGGGAATCAGTTCGCAGAAGCCGCCGCTCTCCTCGCGATGCTGGCCTCATGACGCCCCTCTTCCTGCTCCGCCACGGCCCCACGGTTGCCTCCCAGGGGGGGGCCCCCTGTGGCAGCCTTGATCTTCCCGTGATTGCCGAGGGCCAGGCCCAGTGGCCCCGGATCAAGGCGGAACTTCTGAGCAAGGGCATCGAGCGCGTCCTGACCTCGGACCTCCAGCGGGCCCGCCTCCATGCCGAGGACCTCGGTCTCCCCTGCCTGGTCCTGCCGGGCCTACGGGAACAGGCCTTTGGCGATTGGGAGGGCCTCCCCTGGTCCGAGATCAAGGGGGCCGACTACTTCTTCGCCAACACCGTCCAGGGCACTCCGCCCGGCGGCGAGTCCTTCGCCCGCTGTGCCAGCCGGGCCCTCATGGCTCTCCAGGGAGCCCTGGAAGGCGACCAGCCGACCCTCGTCCTGGCCCATGGCGGCTCGCTGCGCGCCATCCTGGCCCACTTCCTGGGGCTCACCCTGGACCGGGCCCTGGATCTGTCCTGGCAGCCCTTCGGCCTCACCCGCCTCGACGTCTATGGCCCCAATCGGGCCGTCCTGAGATACCACAACAGGTCCGTGGTCTGAGCCGTCGAGCCATCAAGTTCGGCGGGTTCACCGACCCTTACGTCCTGGCCAGGGGCTTTCAACGACGCTTCAAGCGCTCAGCACAGCTGTCGAATCGGAACTGAAGGGCCCAGTCCAGCGCAGTCTTGCCATTGTTGTCGGTGACCTTCCGGTCAGCATGCCGCTTCAACAGGGCCTCTACGGCCTCTTCGTGCCCATAGTACGCCGCTACGATGAGAGGGCTGATGCCGGGCTGGAAAGGCCCGTAGGCCTTGGACGACTTCAAGTTGGGATCGGCCTGGTGTTCAAGCAGAAGCACGACCGCGGGAATCTTCCCGTAATAGATCGCCCAGAGCAGGGGAGTCCACCCCCACTTGTCATAGGCATTGAGGTTCCCACCAGCCTTGATCAATTCGTTGAGCTTATCCGTGTCGCCTCGCATGGCGGCCTGGGAGAGCGCCGTAGAATCCGGCGCCACCGCAGTCGGCTTGGCGCCCCCCACCAGTTTGGAAGGCATCAACTTGGTGGGATTGAGCTTCGACCAGAATCCTTTGCGGGGCTCGGCAGGCGTGGCCTCTGACTCCCGGCTCAGCACCAGTCGGGCCTGGGTCCACTGCCCTTCCCTGATATCGAAAACCTGGGTTTCGACGCCATAGCCCGAGGCTTCGGCCCTAAGAGAAACCCGCCCCACGGGGAGATCCCGCAGGTTCAGGGCCTGGGCCGGGGAGGCCTCACCCACGGGACTGCCGTCCAGGTAGATCTTCGCAGCCACGTTCACGCTCACCTGGAGCCCCCCCAACAGCGCCGCAGCCACCGGAGGGGCCCCCAGGGGGCTCGGGAGCGGGGCAGGTTCAGGTGCCGGGGCCGCTTCCCGGAGGGGAGCTCCGGGCTTGAAGTAGAACTCCCCCAGGGCCTGGTCGTACAGGGCCGGGACCTGCTCCTGCCCCACGCCCTGCGCCAATCGGACCACCTCATCCCGGACATTCCGGAGGACCCGGTCCGCCGGAACCCCCGGCTTCGCGATCTCCTTGAGGAGGACCCGGGTGAAAAGCCCGTTGGGATTCCGATCCGAAGGTCCAAGGCTGTCCAGCGCCTGCTGCCCTGCCCCGGCCGAGTACAGTACCATCTGGCCCGTAGCGGCGGTGGTCACCGTCAAGCCGCGTCCGCCGATGGAACGCCCGGCGCCCTTGAAGGGGTTGTTCCGGCAGGCGTCGATGATGGCAAGTGAGAATCTGGCCTTCTGATCCTGCAGATCATCCAGCACCCGCTGCAAAGGCAGGGCCTCGTCCCGGACCTGATCCTCACTGTCGCCCCGGATATCCGTAGGCAGGAGGTAGTTCGATCCACCGATCTGAACCCCATGACCGGAGAAGAAGAAGACGGCGGCATCTCCTCCCTTCACCATGCCCTTGAAGGTCCGGATCGCATCTTTCATCCCCTTCTCATTGAGGTCCAGCCTGAGGATGACCCGGAACCCCATGCGTTCGAAGGTCTGGGCAATGGCCTTGGCGTCTCCCTTTGCGTTCTTGAGGGGACCCACATGCTGATAGGAGTCGTTCCCGATCACCAGGGCGATCCGATCGGGGCTAGGCCCCGCCGCGAAAAGCGACATCGCGCAGGCCAGGCTCAGTAGGTAGCGGATCAGCCGGAACATCGAAAACCCCATGGAGGATTTCTAGAATATAGGCCCAAATCGGCCGGTCCGGGTCCCGTCCCTCACATCCCTGGAACGGGGACGTGAGGGACGGAGGCGGCTCTGGGCTACCGCAGCTTCAGTGAGCTCAGGGCCAGCATGCTGCAGACAATGGCGGTGATCCAGAGGCGGATCACGACCTTGGTCTCCTGGAGCCCCCCCAGTTCCAAGTGGTGATGGAAGGGCGCCATGCGGAAGATGCGTTTGCCGCCCCGGAGCTTGAAGCTCCCCACCTGAAGGATGACGCTCACGGCCTCCCAGACAAAGACGCCGCCGGCGATCACCAGCAGGAGCTCCTGCTTGATCATGATGGCCACGGTGCCCAGGGCGCCGCCCAGGGCCAGGGAACCGGTATCCCCCATGAAGACTTCGGCGGGGTGGGCGTTGAACCAGAGGAAGCCCAGGGAGGCCCCGGCCATGGCCCCCATGAATACGGTCAGCTCAGCCCCACCTCCCACAAAGGGCACCATGAGGTAGGCGGCGATCTTGAAGTGCCCCGCCACGTAGGCCAGGATCGCGAAGGTGACGGCCACCACTAGGGTTCCGCCGATGGCCAGGCCATCGAGGCCATCCGTTAGGTTCACGGCGTTGCTGGTGCCCACCATGACCAGCCAGATCCAGGGCACCAGGAAGAAGCTGACATCGGGCTGGAAGCGCTTGAAGAAGGGCACGGAGAGCTGGCTGGTGTTGGCGCCCCGGAGACCGAAGTGCAGGACCAGGAAGGCCACCAGCAGGGAGATGAGGGTTAGGAGCACCATCTTCTGGCGGCTGCTCAGGCCGAGGTTCTGCTTCTTGAGGAGCTTCTGGGCATCATCGAAGGCCCCCACGATCCCGAAGCCCAGGAGGGAGAGCAGAGCCACCCAGATATGGAGGCTGCGCAGCTCGCACCAGAGCAGCGTGGAAACCAGGATGCAGCCCAGGATCAGGGCTCCACCCATGGTCGGGGTGCCGGCCTTCACCTGGTGGTGTTCAGGCCCCTCGGCCCGAATGTGCTGCCCCATCTTGAGGCGCTTGAGGGTCTCAATGACCCAGGGGCCCACGATGAGTGACAAGAGCATGGCCGTGGCGGCCGCCATGGCCGCCCGGAAGGTTACGTATCTGAAGACAGAAAAGCCGGGAAGATGGTCGCGCAGAAGCGCGAGAAGCCAAACGAGCATGCGGTCTATCCAAGAATGGTGGTTTCGTTGGTGCGGGTGCCCAGACGGGCCAGGAGCCAGGATACCGCGCGCTCCGATCGCCAGTAACGGCTACCTTTGACCAGGACCCTGGCCCCTGGAGGCACGGATCCCAGCCCTCCGGTATCGTCGCGGAGGGCCTCGAAGTCCGGATAGGCCCGGGCCCCGGCGCCAAAGCCAGCGGCCATGACCCCGGCCTGATCGCCGTACACCCACAGGCGTTGAAGCCCGAGGCGTGCGAGCCCCTCTCCGGTCTCCCGGTGGAGCCGCTCGGACTCAGCTCCCAGCTCCCGCATGCAGCCCAGGACCGCCACGGGCTCTCCGCCCGGCAGTTCCAGGAGGGAGGCTCCACAGGCCAGGATCGAAGCCTGACTGGCGTTGTAGCTCTCATCCATGAGCCAGCCCCCGCCTGGAAGTTCGTGGAGGCGTCCACGGCCTTCCTCAGGCTGGACCCGCCCAAGGCCCTCCACCACCTGCCCGGGATCGAATCCCGCCAGGATGGCGAGGCTGCCCGCCAGGGCCGCATTGCGGACCTGATGGGCGCCCCGGAGCTTGAGGAGGACCTCCAGGGGCCCTTGGGGGGTCAACAAGGTGAAGCGCTCCCCAAGGGGACCCAGGGAACGGGCGTCGCTCCAGCCCCAGGCACTGCCCTCACCCACCGCCACGGCCTTTGCGTGGCGGGCCCAGGGCTGAAGGCTGATCCAGCGGGCCCAGTCATCGGAGGCCAGATGCACCCAGGTGCCCCCGGGCCGGGTTCCGGCGACAATCTCACCCTTGGCCTGGGCGATGCCCCGCTGGCCTTCCACGAAGTTCTCGATATGGGCTGAGCCCACGTTGGTGATCAGAGAGAAGTCCAGGGGCGCGATCTCCGTCAGCCGGCGGATCTCCCCGGGGAAGCTCATGCCCATCTCGAGCACCACCGCAGGAGTGCCTTCAGGCAGGGAGGCCAGGGCCTCGGGCATCCCCAGAGTATTGTTGCGGTTCCCGGGGGTCTTCCAGGCGCCGGTGGCCCCGGCCAGCAACTCCTTGGTGCTGGTCTTGCCCACGGAGCCCGTCACGCCGAAAACCACCGGAGGTCGGAAGGCCGCCAGCCGGGCCTGGCCCCAGTCCTGAAGCGCCCGGGTCGTGTCCTCCACCACCAACTGAGGCACCGCGAGATCCAGTTCGTGATCCACCACCAGGGCCGCAGCCCCCTTGGAAAGAGCCTGGGAGGCGAACTCGTGGCCGTCCCGTTCGGCCCGAAGGGCCACGAAGCAGTTGCCGGGCTGAAGGGTGCGGGTGTCCAGGGAGAGTGCGCTGGGCACCACCGAAGAATCCCCCACCACGCGGGCATTCAGGTGGGAAGCAACTTGGGCCAGGGACCAGAGGGCAGGTGACGTCATGGTTTCATTGTCCCTCAATGCGCCCTGCGGCGCAGCTTGTCCTGCATGATCCCCAGAATGTCGGCATCGACGCCGGACATCCCCCGCTGGGCCAAGCGCCCCAGGTTCCGCAGGGAAGCCTCGCCATCCTCTCCCACGATGCCGTCGGTCCCCGGGATCCCTATCCCAGCCAGGGCCAGGCTGGCGGCCCGGAAGGCGGCATCCACCCCGGTCATGGTCTTGAGGGCGCACCCGATCTTAGCCCCGTCGCAGATCATTCCCGCCAGATTGCCCACCATGCTGTTGATGGCCAGCCCCACCTGGTGGAGATCCCCGCCCTCCATCAGCACGAGCCCCCCGGCCACACCGATGCCCGCCGCGTTGGCGGCCCCGCACACCGCCGAAAGAGTGCCCAGGTGGTGGGTCGTGGCGGCGGTCAGGAGACAGCCCATGGCCAGCGCCTCGTCCACGCGCGCCTGGGGCAGGCCGCGCTGCTCCCCATGCAGGGCCAGGGGCACCGCCAGGGTGATGCCCTTATTGCCGGAGCCGGAAAGGGACATCACGGGCAGAGGCTCACCGGACATGCGAGCGTAGACACCCGCGCTCACCAGACTGGAGATGGAGGCGCTCCCCTGCTCCCCCAGAGTGCGGATATCCATCAGTCCCAGACCGTGCCGGGCCATGGCCAGATTGCAGGCTGCTCCCTCCCGGAGACGGCCCCGGTCTGCGTCCGTGAGCTGCGCAGCCATGGCAGCCATGGCCTCCAGGCCCAGGGAGGCCGCCATGGCCCTGCAATCGGGGTGCTCCGAGGCCCCCTCACCGTCTTCCGCCAGCATCACCTGCCCATCGGCCTCCAGGCGTACCAGCCGCGTGTGCTCCCGATCCATGACAGCCCGGCCCACGCCACTCTCCCGGACCACCATCACATCGATGCGAAGGGCTTCCCGGGTGGCATCCACATCCACCTGGACCCCTTGGCGCTCCAGCAGGTCCTGGGCCTGGACCAGGATCTCCGGGGTCACCTCCTCGAAACAGCGCAAGCCGGAGCGGCCATCCGGCAGATGGGCCCCCACGGCCAGGGCCCAGAGCAGGCCGGTGCGGTGCCCGGTATTGGGGAGCCCCACGGCGAAACAGTTCTTGTAGGTGCGCGGATCACAGACCAGCCGGACCATCCGTACCACGCCCCTGCCCTGGCTGGCGGCCAGGGCCGTCGCATGGGCCACGGCGGCGGGTTCGGTGCAGCCGAGGGCAAGCACCCATTCGGCCTCCAGGAATTCACTCAGGAGCATGTTACCTCCAGAAAAGATCAGGCTTTGGCGGCTGCACGGCGCAGACGGTCCCTGAGGGCCATCCACGCCTCCCCATCCGGAGGTATTTCCATCAGGATCCGATCCACCCCCGCCGCATCCAGGTCGTGCAGAAGTGCGTACAGAGCGGCCATAGCCCCCTCCGCATTCCCGGGAAGGAGCCTCTGCTCGCCACCCCCGGAGCCCGGGAGTGGAGTGCCGAAGGTCACGAGGACCACCCTGTTTCCACCTTCCTGGCTCCGGGCCAGGAGCGAGGGCCGGGGCAGCAGTTCCAGGTGTGCCTTGGGGGCGTAGTGGCGGGAAGCCATGCCGGGGGCGGCCTGGACCGTGCCATCCGCCACGGCTCCCGACCACACCTCAATGGGCCCCACCAGGGCCTCCAGGAGGCTGGGAGCCAGAGGACCCGGGCGCAGCACCCGGAAGGGGCGTCGGCTCAGATCCAGGATGGTGGATTCGACCCCCGCCTTGGTGGGACCGCCATCCAGCACCAGATCCACCCGGCTCCCCAGGCTCTTGACCACATGCTCGGCCCGGCTGGGGGAGATGCCCTGGGAACGGTTGGCGCTGGGGGCCGCCAGGGGCCTTCCGGTGGCCCGGATCAGGGCCAGGGCCACGGGATGGGCGGGACAGCGAAGGGCCACAGTGGGATTCCCGGCCCGGACGATCTCAGGAATATGGGGAGCCGCCGCCAGCACCATGGTCAGGGGCCCGGGCCAGAAGCGCTCCGCCAGCACCTGGGCCTCGGGGGGCCACGAGGCCACCAGGGCTCTGGCCCCGTCGATATCCGCCACGTGGAGGATCAGGGGATTGTTGGAGGGTCGTCCCTTGGCGGTATAGATGCGGGCCACGGCCTCGGGATTGAGCCCATCCGCCCCCAGGCCGTAAACCGTTTCCGTGGGGAAGGCCACCAGGCCGCCGGAGCGGAGGACGGCGGCGGCCTCGGCGATGGAGGGTTCCGTGGCCGGAAGGCAGCGACTCGGGGGAACATCCGGAGAACAGGAATTCACTCGCCAGCCTTGGTCAGCAGTCTTGTGACGTCACGGGATAGAACGGGAAGATGTGTCGTTCTGAGGTCCCAGAGGATGCTGTCATCACGCGACACGGAATGCCTCACGCTCGACCTGCGGACGCAACGCGGGTTTCAAGGA
Source organism: Holophagaceae bacterium (assembly GCA_017859955.1). GTDB lineage: Bacteria > Acidobacteriota > Holophagae > Holophagales > Holophagaceae > Holophaga. The sequence goes on along the minus strand of JAFNAB010000006.1, from coordinate 20,542 downwards.
CGTTGTGGTTACGAGATCCACTGAAACCCCCAACCACTCCTCCAATGCAAACTTGGCGTCCATGTAGTCCAGAAAGGAGGGCGATCCTTCAAATTCAACAAGCAGATCAACATCCGAGTCTGCCCGAGCTTCATCCCGGGCTACGGAACCAAACAACGAAAGCGAACGGATATGGAACTGAACCATGTCCTCCCGATGGGCCTGGAGGCAGGCGATCACCTTTTCACGATGCATGGAACCTCCTCCCAGGGTGATCACCACATTATGCCAGCGATCATTCCGCCCAGGGCCTTGGCACCGAGCCTCCGGCCAGCACGGCCTCCACGGCCCCCCGATCGCTGTAAGGGAACTTCTGCCCCAGGATCTCCTGGTAGGGCTCATGCCCCTTCCCCGCCAGCAGCAGCAGGTCCCCGGGACGGCAGGCCGCCAGCGCCGCCTCCACCGCCAGGGCCCGGTCCAGGATGCGGTGGTAGCGCTCCGCATCGTTCCGGATGTCCTGGGGAATGCCCAGGGCCGCATCGTCCAGGATCTGCTCCAGGTCCTCGCTGCGGCTATTGTCCGAGGTGTGCCAGATCACGTCGGCCGCCAGGGCCACCGCCGCCGCCATGGGGGCCCGCTTGGTGCGGTCCCGGTCCCCGCCGCACCCGAAGAGGACGTGCAGGCGGCCCCCGGGGGGCAGGAGATCCCTGCCAGCTGCCAGGAGCTTTTCCAGGGCATCCGGCGTGTGGGCGTAGTCCACCATCACACCGAAGGCCTGACCGCAGTCCACCCGATCCAGGCGGCCGGGGGCACCTTTCAGGGAGGGGACGGCCCGCACCAGGGCCTCCATCTCGAAGCCCGCCTCGGCGCAGACCGCCAGGGCTCCCACCAGGTTGTAGACATTGAAGCGCCCCAGAAGGGGGCTCTGGATCTCCCAGTTGCCCTGGGGGGCCTCCAGGCGGAAGGAGGTGCCCGTCGGGCTGAGGACCAGCTCCGACAGACGATAGGAGGCGGTGGCGGAAGCGCCGAAGCCGATGAGTCCGGGGGCTTCCTCCAGAAGGCGCACGCCGTAGGGGTCATCGGCGTTGACCAGGCCCTTCTCGCACTGGTCGAAGAGGCGGATCTTGGCCTGGAAATAGGACTCCAGGTCGCCGTGAAAATCCAGATGATCCTGGGTGAGGTTGGTGAAGAGTCCCACCCGGAAACGGGCTCCGTGGACCCGGGCGAGGCTGAGGGCGTGGCTGGAAACCTCCACCGCAAGGGCCCGGTCACCGGAGTCGGCGGCTTTTCGGATCCAGCGGTAGAAGACGGGGCTTTCCGGGGAGGTCCGGGTGGCCTCCTCTTCATCTCCCCCGGCGGCCAGCAGCACCGTGCCGATGAGGCCGCAGCCGTGACCGATCCCCCTGAGGAGCTGGCGGATCAGCATGGTGGTGGTGGTCTTGCCGTTGGTGCCGGTCACACCCAGCAGGGCAAGACGCTCGTCAGGGGTTCCCTGGACCATCCGCGCAGCCGTGGCCATCTGGGTCCGGGCTTCGTCCAGACGCGCAAAGGCGATATCCGGCGCCAAATCGGGAAACCATCGGTCCCCCAGGATGCCGACAGCCCCGCGCTCCAGGGCCTTGGGGATGAAGTCGCCCCCATCCGAATGCTCGCCCTTGAGGGCCACGAAGACGCAACCCGGGCCAACCTCCCGGCTATCGCAGGTCAGGTCCCGGACCTCCACATCCAGGGGTCCGTGACCCGGCAGCCTCAGGCATTCGACGATGTCTCTGAAATTCATGGTCCCCTCAGGACAAGGCGCACAGGCTTCCCGGGTTCCAGGGCCGCCCCGGGCTCGGGGCTCTGCTCGGCCACCACAAAGGCACGGGACTGAGCGGCCCCCGCCCCTTCGACCCGGGGGCTTCCACCGGCCATCACGATGCGCTGAATGGCGCTCTTGAGGGCCAGGTTCCGCACATCCGGCACCTTGCCGACTTCCACGTGGACCACCGCTTCATCGGTCTCGCTGACCGGCCAGTCCCGCAGAGACAGCTTCAGGTCCGGGTTCTGTTCCTCGCCCCCCAGAGTCCGATAGCGCATGATGCCGTCGCCGATCTTCTTGAAGAGGGGGGCCGCAACGGTGCCGCCGTAGGCCCCGCCCGCAGGATCGTCGAGCATGAAGAGCATGCCGAACTGGGGTTTGTCCGCCGGAAAGAAGCCCAGGAAGGAGGCGTAGTGATGGCCCCTTACGTATTTACCATTTATCACTTTCCATGCCGTGCCGGTCTTTCCGAAGGCCTCCACCCCGCCGTCCAGTTTGGCGTTCTTGGCGGTGCCGTTGGTGATGACGCCCTTCAGGGCCTCCCGCATCATGGCCGAAGTCTCTTCACTGAGGACCTGATTGCGCACCTTGGGACGGTTCTCCTGGAGCATCACCCCCTGGTCATTGAATATCTTCTGCACCAGGTAGGGCTGCATGAGCTTGCCGCCGTTGGCCACGGCGCAGCCCGCCACCAGGACCTGCAGGGGTGACACAGAAAGCCCATAGCCATAGGACATGGTGGGCTGGGTGGTGCCGGACCAGCGGTCAGGCGAAAGCAGGCGCCCGGCGGTCTCGCCCGGGAAGTTCAGTCCCGTGAGCTCTCCGAATCCGAACTTCCGCAGGTATTGGTAATGCGTGGCCGGATCCAGGCGGACGCCGATCTTGGCGGCACCGATATTGGAGCTCTGCCAGAGTATCTCTTCGAAGGTGAGCATTCCGTGATTGTGTGTGTCCGATATGGTCAGGCCACCACCAAAGTTCCAGCGCCCGCCCTCGCAGTTCACCTTCTCGCCGAGGTGAACCTTGCGCTCCTCCAGGGCCATGGCCAGGGTGAAGACCTTCATGGTAGAGCCCGGCTCGTAGCTGTCCTCCACGGGGTGGACCTTCCGGGCCTCCTTGCCCCGCTCAACCTCGGCGCGGTATTCCTCCCGCTCCCCGGCACTCCACTCACTCTCACTGCGGTTCATGAACTTCTTGGGAATGATGTGGTTGGGATCGAAGAAGGGGGTCCCCGCCATGGCCAGAATCTCACCGGTGTTGGGATCCATGACGACGGCATAGGCCGTCTTGGGGCGACTGAGCCGCACTCCTTCCTCCAGCGCCTCCTCAACGATGTGTTGGATGGTGGAATCAATGGTGAGCTGGAGGGTGGAGCCGTTGACGGGAATCTGGGAGTAGTTCTCCTGAAGGATCAGGAGGCGCCCCTTGGCGTCCCGGGGGGCCACCAGCTCACCGGGCTTGCCTGCGAGCTGATCGTTGAAGGTCCGTTCGACTCCCAACTGGCCGATCCCATCGATATTGGTGAAGCCCAGGATCTGGCAGGCCAGGCTCCCCCGGGGGTACTGGCGCTTGAACTCCGGCAGGAATTCGACCCCTTCCAGCTTCAGGGCCTTGATGGTGGCCGCTTTGGCGGGTCCCATGTGGCGCTCGATCCAGACAAAGGGCTTCTTGCGCAGCAGCTTCTCCATCACGGCCTTGGCCGGGACGTCCAGGATGGGCGCCAGCTGGTTGGCCACCTCCTGGGCCGCCTCCCGATTGGGCTCGCCCCAGACCCGTTCCTGGCCCCGACCGGCCTTGTAGTCCGGATAGAAGGCCGGAGGATTGCAGAAAAGACTTTCCAGACGCATGGAAATGGCCAGGGACACCCCACGGCGATCCCGCAGTTCGCCCCGGATGGGGGGAATGGGGACTTCCACATTGTGCTGCTGCGAGGCCCTGGCCTGGTACCGGCGGTGCTCCACCACCTGGAGCCAGAGGAGCCGCAGGACGATGGCGAAGGCCCAGACGAACACGGGCCACATGATCCAGGGGAGACGGGCAACGGTGAGTTCCTGAGCCTCTGGCCTCCCAAGAAGGTGGCGGGGAGTCCTGGCTCCGGTGCTAAGCAGTTTTCCTAGTGCCAAACGAAACGACCTCAATCCCGGCATGGGGGGAATCCTTCATGGTAGCCAATCCGGCGCCGCATTTCAGGGATGAAGGCGCGGCGTCCCCGATGCTGGATAAACCCGACAAAAAGAGTAAACTTTTAAAACCGAGGTGCTGCATGCCCAAAGTCGTGAACATCGAACCCACGCCCAATCCCGATGCCCTCAAGTTCGTTACGGAAAGCCCCTTGCTGAAAAAGGGCATCCGCTCCTTCCGCGACTTCGGAAGCGCCGTGGGGGACCCCCTGGCCTCCGGCATCTTCGCCCAGGGCAAGATCACCTCGGTCTTCTACATGGACCGCTTCGTCACCGTGAACAAGGATCCGGACGCCGACTGGAGCGATCTCATCGACCCCATCTGCGAACTGGTGGAGGACTTCCAGGCCGAGGAAGGCGAAGCCCACGCTCCCTCCTCAGGTGGCAGCGTGGACGAGAAGCTGGCCCGGATCGAGGCCGTGATCGACCAACGGATACGTCCCGGCCTGGCCGGTGACGGCGGAGGCCTGGAGATCCTCTCCTTCGACGGCACCGTCCTGGAGATCCAGTACCAGGGCGCCTGCGGCTCCTGCCCCAGCGCCGCCGGAGGCACCCTCAACTTCATCGAAGGAATCCTCCAGGACGAAGTGGATCCGAACATCCGGGTACTGAGCTACTGAACCGGGGCGGCCTCCTGCAGTTCCCGCACGAACAGCTCCGGATCAAATCGCTGGGGCAACTCACGGTGGTATCCCCGGACCCAGGCCTTGTCATTGACAAGGATGAAGGGAATGGCGCGCTTTCCGGTCTCACGCTCCAGCTTTTCCGCCGCCCCTTCCACCATCTCGATGTTGACCTTGGCATACTTCAGGCCGGAAGCCTGGAGCCAGCGGTCCAGACGCGTGCAGTCCGGGCACCAGGTGGCGGTATAGACCTTGAGATCCAGGGCATCCAGGCTGGGATAGTCGCTCATGCATTCACCAAGAAGGCCCCCATGACGGGGGCCTTCAATTTACCACCAGACAAGGATCAGACCGTCTTTCCCTTGCAGGTGCCACGGGTGCCCAGGACCAGGAAGAGGGCCGGTTCTCGTTGGGGTCGTTATCGGGGTAGCAGCCGATCTGCTCGGGGTTGTCCCGCACCACGAGGTAGCCCACCAGGGCGGCCACCAGGAAGATGACGGCCCAGATGGAAGTGGAGTTGGCGATGCCGAAGCGATGGAACATGAAGGCGATCAAGGGAACGAAAACGGCCGAGGCCAGGGGGAAGCCCGCCGTCGCGATGGCCAGGGCCATGCCCTTCTTCCGGGGGAACCAGTTGTTCATCAGGGTTCCCGGAGCGATGAAGCCGAAGCCCGCCATGAAGAAGTTCATGACCATGAAGACCACCGCGAATTCCCACAGGGTCGTGATCCGGCCGAACCAGAGAATGACGGCCGCCGATGCGATGAGCGTCACGGTGATGACAAAGCGAGGACCCTTCTTGATGATCAACTGACCGAAGAAGCCACAACCCACCACACTCATGATGCCGCCAGGGGCCACCAGTGTCAGGAGCTTGCCCACATCCCAGCCGTTCTTGGCGGCGAAAGCGGGGGTGAAGATGTTGATGCCATCCGCGCACCAGCCTGCCATGGCGAAGTACATGAAGATGGAGAAGATAATCATTCTCCAGCCCGCAGCGCCAAAGCCCGTGCGGGCTCCGGACGGACTCTCCTGAGGCGAAGATTCGCTCTGGGACACTTAAGCCTCCTTAATTGGAATACAGCTTTTAGCCTGATGACTAAATGTAACCCAGTGACCCATATCACATCAAGAAGTATTACAAAACCTTGCGACCATATGGCCGTACAAAACAGAATCAGGCCGCCCCCTGCGGCCTGATTCCAAATTCCGTTCAGAAAATCAGTGAGTCTTGCCCTTGCAGGTGCCGCGGGTGAGGACGATGAGTCCCAGGGCGATGATGTCCACGACAATGAACATGGCGTAGGCTCCCGACAGGCTCTTGAAGACCGCCAGGGCAATGCCCATGATCAGGAAGGCCAGGGTGCGCACAATGAGGGAGATGGGCACCACCAGACGGTAGGCGGAGCCGAAATCGAAGCGACCGTACACCGTGCTGACCATGGAGGTCAGGAGATTCTTGATGCCACCCAGGCCGATGCCCACAAAGACGACGGTCATGAAAGTCAGGGCGTAGTTCTTGGTCTGATAGATGAGCAGGAACAGGGTGATGATGTAGAGCACGCCGTAGATGAAGCTGGCGGTCTTGGTGCCGAATTTCTGGTCAAGCCAGCCCCAGAGCAGACCGCCGGGAATGGCGCAGACGGCGGCGGCGGAGAGCAGGGCGATGGAGGACTGCTGGGAGTAGCCGATGCTCATCAGACGGGGCACAAGCTGCACCACGATGCCCATGGTCACCATCCAGAGACAGCCCCAGCCGAAGGAGATGAGCCACATGTCGCGGTCTTTCAGGAGCCGCTTGACGGTGAAGGGGCTCACGTAGCTGTCCAGGTCTTCCACGGAGGCCCGCTCCTCGGTGGGATCGTTATCCGGGTAGCACCCAATCTGCTCCGGGTTGTCCTTCACCACCAGGAAGCCGAGCACGGCAGCCGCCAGGAAGATGACGCCCCAGACCGAGGTGGCCAGGGTGATCCCAAGGCGGTTGAACATGAGGGCGATCAGGGGGACGAAAACCGCCGTAGCCAGAGGGAAACCCGTGGTGGCCACCGCCAGGGCCATGCCCTTCTTCCGGGGGAACCAGTTGTTCATCAGGGTCCCGGGTGCGATGAACCCGAAGCCCGAGGCGAAGAAGTTGATGGCCATGAAGGAGAGGGCAAACTCCGCGAGGCTGCTGATGCGGCCGAACCAGATTACGGAGGCGGCGGAACAGACCAGACAGAGGGTCAACACGAAGCGCGGCCCCTTCTTGACCACCAGCTGGCCAAAGAAACCTGCGCCCACCACACCCATCAGGCCGCCAGGGGCCACGAGGGAGAGGAGCTTGGCCTGATCCCAGCCGTTCCTGCTGGCAAAAGCAGGGGTGAAGATGTTGATGCCATCCGCCACCCACCCCGCGTAGGCGAAGTACATCAGCATGGAGAAGATGATCATGCCCCAGCCATAGCTGCCGAAGCCGGTCCCGGATTTTCCGGGGTTCGCTGCAATCGCGGTGTTATCGATGCTCATAGGAGCTCCCTTAATTAAATGACGCGCGTGGCTCAGCGGTAGTCTTCAAGCTTGTCGATGATGTGAGCGTTCTCGGCGTAGACTCCAGGCAGGATGGCCGCCAGGTTGTGGTATTCCTTGGGGCAGTGGTAGACGAGGCCCTTGGCCAGGCCTTCCACCACTTCCGTCGGCACCTGGGTACCCACCCGGACCGGCTTGCCATCCACCATGTTCCAGCCGATCCAGAAGCGGCTCCGGAGTTCCACACCGCCCGGGATGTCCCGCGCCACGTGGGAGAAGCAGACCAGCCGATCCCCCCCGTGGGGTCCCAGGTTGGCACTGATGGCCGTGCAGGCGCCCTTCTCGAAGGCGGCCATGTCATAGCCGAAAGTCATCGGTGAGACAAAGGCGATATCGAGGACCATGCACCCCGTACCGACATCCTCGGTGACGATGTCAGTCGTGTCCCAGCCCCGCTCCTTGATGCTCAGGCTGGGATCCAATCGGCGCTCCAGACACTCCGGGGCGACCTGGACATCGTAGTGATCATCGGCATCCCAGATGGCATAGCGCAGCCCCCGGAGACCGTGCCAGTAGAACCACCACTCCAGCATCTCAGCAGTGACACCGGGCATCTTCGTCAGTCCGGCCACGAAGGCGCTACCGTCCGGCATCATGCACCAGCCCCGTTCCACCGAAAGGTAGCCGGGCTTGAGGAGATCATTGCGATTCTCGAGAAGCAGGGCGTCGCTGGGGTCGATGGGGCCCTTGTCCAGGAGTTCATAGATCTCCTGGGGCGCCGGGGTGATGGGTCGGTCGAACCACTTGGCGTAGGGCTGAGCCTTATCGGATTCACTTAAGACACGTCGCATAAAGGACCTCAAAAACGGGCATGCTGCGCCCAGGTAGAAGAATGCCGACCGAAAAACCCAACGGTTTATCGGATAGCCCAAAAGATTCAGCGAAGGGAATCTCCCCGCAGATCAGGTTTGACCTTCTATTGCAGAGACCGTGCCAAGGTCAATATGGGACCCAAACCAGTGCATGGAAGAGACTTAAAAAAAACATTACAAAAAGACTGTGGACGCCATGCAGACTAACTGAACATGTGTAAGGATTACATGTTCAATATCCAAGAACTTGCCTCATACCCAGGGAGCATTAGGATGCACTTCGAACTGAGTCCGGAGGATCTGAAAACCCGGGGAGGCCTACTGGATCAGTTCCTCGAGATCGTATTTGACGCTTCCATCATCATTGATGCCAACAGTACCATCCTATTCAACACCCGGAAATCCGCGGAGTTCGTCGGAAAGTCCCAGCAGGAGGCCGCCGGTAGGCACATCAGCTTCCTGGACCCCACCACCCCCTTCTCCAAGGTCCTGGCCTCAGGCCGGGAGGAACGGGGCATCCTGGTGGTCATCAACGGTCGGAAGTGTATGTCGGACATCTACCCGGTCATCTGGCAGGGAAAGGTCATCGGGGCCATCGGTGCCCTGCTCTTCCGCAGCATGAGCGGCCTGAAGAAGATCATCGCCAGCCTCAACGAGAACCAGGGCGGCGAGAGCCTGGACATCTACAACGCCGTAGCCCGCATCGACTCCAACTACACCTTCGATGACTTCATCGGTGAGAGCGCCGTCACACGCAAGCTCATCACCCACTGCCGCAACGTGGCCCGGAAGCAGGTCCACCCCATCCTGATCCTGGGCGAAACGGGCACCGGCAAGGAGATCCTGGCCAGCGCCTTCCACTCGGAGAACCTTGGCTCCACCTTCAGCCCATTCGTGAAGATCAACTGCACGGCCATCCCCAACGAGCTCCTGGAGTCCGAACTCTTCGGCCATGAGAAGGGGGCCTTCACCGGGGCCGTGGCCGCCAAGAAAGGCAAGTTCGAGCTGGCTTCCGGAGGCTCCATTCTCCTGGACGAAATCGGGGACATGGACCTCCGCCTCCAGAGCAAACTCCTGCGAGTGCTGGAGGAGGGCGAGTACGAACACATCGGCGGCACCAAGGTCCTTCCCCTCAACGCCCGGGTCATCGCCTCCACCAACCATGAGCTCCGGGAGAGCTGCAAGAGCGGAAAGTTCCGCCCGGATCTTTACTACCGCCTCAGCACGGCGGAAATCCGCATCCCCCCCCTCCGGGAGCGGAAGGAGGATATCCCACTCCTGGCCAAGCATCTGATCGCCAAGGCCAACCTCCACATGACCCTTTCCTCCAGCGCGCTGGAAGTCCTGATGAGCTACCACTGGCCCGGCAATGTCCGGGAACTGCGCAATGCCCTCACCTGGCTGAGCGTGCTTGAGTCGGATCTGGATATTTCCGCCGAAGACGTGCGCCAGGTTCTGGCGGATCGCCTGGAGGGCGAACTACAGACCCCCAACAGGCACCCGTCCAAGCCCCTGGAGGGAGCCGAACGGGCCGCTCTCCTGCAAACCCTGGAGCGCAACAACTTCAATCTGTCCCTGGCAGCCAAACAGCTGGGGGTAAGCCGCACGACCCTCTACAGCAAGATCAGGAAGCACGGCATCCAGATCCGGAAATCGCAGGCCTGACCCTGGCGAGGGACCTCCGGAGGCCGAACCTTAGAGGGAAGACCCAGGCCGCTTTGAGGACTCCATGACCAAGCCGCGCCGCACGGAAAGACATACCCGCCCGCGGGAGAACGGCCTGCGGACCGACCACCTGAGCGCCCTGGGCGCACTGGTGGAGAAGGCCTTCCCGAACCCAGGCGAGCTCTTCTGCCACGGCCTGGAACTCCTGGTTCAGCAGCTCGGCGTAGAAAGGGCTGTGATGACGCGCCTGGGGGACCTGGGATTCGAAGCCTTCTGGTGGGCCACCGCGGATGGGAGCCTGCCGGACCCCAGCATCCACCGGGTCAGCGAGGGCTTCTGCCCCAGGGTCCTGGAGGCGCCCACTCGTACCCTGGTCATCAAGGATGCAACCCTGGACCCCCACTGGAAGAACCACAGCGGTTGGAAGACCCTGGGTATCAGGGCCTACATCGGTGCCCCCCTGCGCCAGACCGGCAAGATCATCGGCACCCTAAACGTTCAGAGCACCCGCCCCAAGGAGTTCTCCCGGGCAGAGGTCGCCATGGTCAACGCCATGGCCAATCTCTTCAGCAAGACCCTGGAAGTGGAGACCCTGAAGCAGGAACTCCGCATGACCCGGGACGCCCTGGATCTCACGACCGCAGTCGTGGAGGACAGCGCCCTGGAGTGCTATGACTCGGGTCTCCCCAACATGCATTACCTCGACATCTGGCTGAAGGCCAACCTTTACCTGGCCCGGCGTCGCGGGGAGTGCATGAGTGTGGTGCGCTGGGACCTCCCCCTCTCCCGGGAATCCGCCAAGCAGCTCAAGACCGTGGCCGATGCCCTGCGGGGTGAGGATCTGCTGGTGGACATGGGCCACGACAAGTTCCTGCTTCTCCTGCCCCGGACCCCAAAAGATGGTGCCCAGATCCTGCTGGAGCGCATCCGCGCCCGAATCGGAGCGGTACCCATGGGGGCCACCCTCTGGGACCCAGCCCGGGACCCGGACCGTCAGGATTTCACCGCCCACCATGCAGTCCACCGCGCCCAGGAGGCCCTCAAGGTGGCCACGGGAACCGAAGAGACCTGGATGATCGAGGATGTGCCCCTGCAGGAGTAGGGTTCAGGCCAGCAGTTCCCTGACCAGTTCGGGCACCGTGACCGTGGCCGGGCCGCTGCGGTGCTCCGAAAAGGCACTGGCCACCTGCGAGGCCTCCAGGTTCAGCTCGATGCGCCGCGCAGTCCTGGGGACCATGCGCACGAAGCCCGCCGCCGGATAGACGTTACCTGAGGTGCCGATGGCCAGGAAGATACCGCAGCGCTCCAGCGCCTCGCCGATGCGATCCATCTCCAGGGGCATCTCCCCGAACCAGACGATGTGGGGGCGAAGCTCCCCAAGGGCCCGGCAGCTCGGGCAGGGAGTCATGGCCCCCAGGTCTTCCTCCCAGCGGAAGACGCCACCGCAGCGCTGGCACCTGGCCTTGTGCAGTTCGCCATGCATATGGATGAGGGATTGGTTCCCGGCCCGGTCATGGAGATCATCCACGTTCTGGGTCACCAGAAGGAAGTCTCCCCGCCAGCTCTTTTCCAGCTCGGCCAGGGCCAAGTGGGCCGCATTGGGGACCACGGTCCCCAGCTGCCGGCGGCGGTCGTTGTAAAAGCGCTGCACCAACTCTGGGTTCCGTTCGAAGCCCTCGGGGGTGGCCACATCCTCAATGCGGTGCTCCTCCCACAGTCCGTCCGAGGCCCGGAAAGTCCGGAGCCCGCTCTCGGCGCTGATGCCAGCGCCGGTGAGGATGACGAGGGAGGGATGCCCAGCGCCCATCAGAGCCCGAGACGGTCCAGCTTGTCGGGGCGGTCCCGCCAGCCCTCGTCGACCTTGATGTGGAGGTCCAGCCGCACAGGGCGCTGAAGAAGCTTCTTCAGCTCCCGCTGGGCGCTCTGACGGATATCCCGGATCATCTCGCCGCCCGAGCCCAGGAGGATCTTGCGATGCCCTGGCCGTTCAACCAGAATCTCGACCTCGAGATAGAGCCCGGTGGGATCCAGATCTTCGGGGAAGTCATCGTGCCCCGCTTCGATCCAGCGGCTGATGACCACGGCCACGCCGTGGGGCACTTCCTCCCGGGTCTTGCGGAGGACCTTCTCACGGATGAACTCAGCCGCCATGCCCCGCTCGGTCTGATCCGTGAAGGATTCCTCGTCGAACTGCCAATCGCCCACCGGCGCATCCCGCTCCATGGTGGCCCAGAGGGGTTCCAGGTTCTGCGAGAGCTTGGCGCCCACCGGCAGGATCTCCCGGAATTCCATCAGATCCTTGTAGGCGACGATCTTCTCCAGGAGTCGCCCCTTGGAGAGGAGATCGATCTTGTTCAATACCAGGTAGACAGGCTGCTGGGCAGTCTTGAGGCGCTTCGCCAGCTCCTGTTCCCCGGGCCCCAGGAAGCCATCGGCATCCACCACCCACAGGATCAGGTCGGCATCCGACAGGACCGTATCGACGTGCTGGAGCATGCGGAAGTTGAGGGCATGCTCGGCCTTGTGGACGCCCGGGGTGTCCAGGAAGGCCAGCTGGGTCGCTCCCCGCTGGACCACGCCGAGGATGCGCCCCCGGGTGGTCTGGGGCATCTGACTCACCGCCGCCACCTTCTCCCCCACCAGGGCATTGAGAAGGGTGGACTTGCCCGAATTGGGCAAGCCCACCAGGGCAACGGCAGCGTACTTGGTTTCTGGCATGGAGGTCCTTAGGAAGGAGAAAACTTTATTGTAACCGTTCCCCGCTCCCCGGGAACGCCTAGAGCGTCCCGCACCTCAGGCCCCAGAGGGCCCTGCTATTTGGCGGCCTCGGACTTCTTCTCGCAGGCCTTCTTGGCCGGGCAGGTTTGGGCATCCGCCTTCGGGCACTTGGTGGCCTCCTTGCACTCAACAGCTTTGGGGCATTCAGCGGCCTTCTTGCACTCGGCGGGCTTGTCCGCTGCGACAACAGCAAAAGCGAAGGCACTCATCAGGGCGAGGGATAGAATTTTTTTCATGGGATTCTCCAAAAAGAAGGGTCGAACGGGGTTCAACCCCGGTGGATGCCGCGCTCGGCTTCGCGGATGAACTGCATGAGGTAGGCGACTTCAGGAACCTGATCGGCCCCCTCGTCCGTGAGCTTCTGGAGGGCTTCCTCCAGACGGAGCTGCTGGCGGAAGAGAACGCGGTGGGCGTGGGACAGGGCATCGATGGTCTCCTGGGAGAAGCCCCGACGCTGCAGCCCCAGACTATTGACCCCGTAGCTCTTGACCTCCCGCATGCCCACGGTCTTCATGAAAGGCATGACGTCCATGGTCAGGACGGTATACCCCCCGGTGAAGGCGTGGTCACCCATCCGGCAGAACTGGTGGACGGCGGAGTAGGCACCAAGAATGGCACCGTTCCCCACGGTCACGTGCCCCGCCAGGCTGCTCTGATGGGCCAGGATGCACTGGCTGCCCACCTGGCAGTCATGGCCCACATGGGCCCCCACCTGCATCAGATTGTCGTCGCCAAAGCGAGTGATGCCGCCGCCATGCTCGGTCCCCCGATGGAGGGTGCAGTTCTCGCGGATGGTATTGCGGTGGCCCACCACCAGCCGGGTGGCGCCTCCCTGGTACTTCAGATCCTGGGGATCCATGCCCACGGCGCAATGGGGGAATAGCAGATTGTCCTCACCGATTTCGGTGTGGGGACCGACGACCACATGGCTCCGCAGACGCGTGCCCCGGCCGATCCGGGCACCCTCCTCCACGACGCAGAAGGGGCCGATGACCACCCCGTCGGCCAGTTCCGCCTTGGGACTGACCACGGATGAGGGATGGATCTCGATGCTCATCAGGCCTTCTCCCCGGGAACATCCATCAGCATGCACATGAAATCGGCCTCGGCGGCCCGCTGGCCGTCCACGAAGGCCTCTCCCCGCATCTTGCAGATCCTGCCCTTGAGGCTCACGAGCTTGACTTCCATCACCAGCTGATCGCCGGGCACCACGGTCTTGCGGAACTTCACGTTATCGATGGCCATGAAGTAGATGACCTTCTGGGCGCGGTTGGGGATGTCCTGCATGATGAGGCAGCCGCCGGTCTGGGCCATGGCTTCCACAATGAGGACGCCGGGGAATACTGGCTGCTTGGGGAAATGGCCCTGGAAGACATGCTCGCCGATGGAGATGTTCTTGATGCCCCGAATCCACTGCCCGGCCTCGAAGTCCAGGATGCGGTCCACCAGGAGGATGGGGTAGCGGTGGGGCAGCAGATCCATGATCCCCAGCAGGTCGATCGAATTGGGCTTGCGGTCAGGGGTCTCGGTCATGAGTTTCTCCAGGGGCCTATTTTGGCATAGGTCCCCGGATCAGCGGAGGCGTGATGGCCGGGTCCCCCCTTTCAAAGCAGCCCCCCCTGGGCCATCAGTAGCGCCTCACGGTGGCCTCGTAGACCTTGGCCTCGACGAAGAGCCTCAAAAGCTCCGGGTCCAGGTGCCCGGCCACGGCGTCCAGCTCCAGGATGGCCAGGCTCCGTTCCAGAGGCACCGCAGCCTTGTAGGGCCGATCCTGGGCAGTGAGAGCGTCGAACACATCGGCGATGGCCATGGCCCGGCTCTGGAGCGGAATATCCGGCGCGGCGATCTGCCTGGGATAGCCCCTCCCGTTGAGGCGCTCGTGGTGGGCATAGGCGATGTCCGGAACATCCGAAAGATCCCGGGTCCAGGGAATTTGCTGAAGGAAGCGGTAGGTGTGGGTGACGTGGCTTTCGATCTCCAGGCGCTCCTCCTCCGAGAGACTCCCCTTGGGGATCGCGAGGCAAGCCAGATCCTGGGGCAGAAAGATCGGCTCCACAGCCCCATCCCAGTGGGTGTAGCGCAGCCCGTCCAGGGTCCCGAGCCCCTTCGCCACCTCCTGGGTGAGCACCGTAGGCTCGTTGGACTGCTGCAGCATGGCGATGAGCCGATCAGTCTCTTCCTGAAACCCGCGCTGGACCTCTTCCCAATAATCTCTGCGGAAGGGCTGGCCCGCAGCCCACTGGGCCTGGAGGGCCTCCAGCATCCGTTCTTCCTGACGCTGGCGGAGACGGTGGAGGAGGACTTCCAGGCGCCCGGGCTCCAGCTTCTTGGACTTCACCAGCACCTGTTCACGGACCCCGACCTTGCCGAAGTCATGAAGCAGGCTGGCGTACCGAAGTTCCCGGATTTGGCGATCAGTGAAGTGGACTTCACCGAAGGGACCGTCCGGAGTGCTGTTGATGGCCTCCGCCAGGCCTACGGTCAGGGCCGCCACCCGTCCGGAGTGGCCGCTGGTCACGGGATCCCGCTGTTCGATGGCGAGCACGGAGGCATTCACGAAACCCTCGAAAAGCCGCTCGATCTCCTCCCGGAGGCTGGCATTCTTGACCGCCACCCCCGCCTGTCCGGCCAGACTCTGCGCCAGACGCACATGCTGGGAAAGGAAGGGCACGATCTCCCGCTCCCCGCCGTCCTCCTCGACCCGATTGATGAGCTGGAGCACCCCCAGAACCTCCCCCTCAGTGTCCTGGAGGGGAACCACCAGCATGGAGGCGGAGCGGTACCCGGCCTGCCGGTCAAAGGCATCATTGAAGCGGTAGGGAGCTTCCTCAGGAATCCGGTAGACATCCGGGAGGTTGAGGCACTCCCCGGTGGTCGCGACGAAGCCTGCCATGGACTGGGTAGAGATGGGCATCCGGTAGCGGTGGAAAGGGAGGCTGACAGAGGAGTTCTGGGTGTGGGCGAAGAGGAGTTCCTTGCTGCCGCTACCGCTCACCACCAGATAGATGGAACCGCCCTCGGCCCCCAGCAGACGACGGGCCTGGGTCAGGATGAGGTCCAGGAGGCGGTCCAGGTTGTGTTCCGAGGCCAGGGCCCGGCCGATTTCGTGGAGCCGCTCCATGTCCCGCTGATCCCGCAACCGCTGATGCCCCGCTTCCACCAGGGCGAAGGCCCCTTCCTCCCCGGGCCAGACCCCGCACTCGGCAAAACGTCCCTCCCCCGGGAGCCCCACAACGACGTCCGCCGGGGCTTCCGGAACCCAGTGTAAAATCCTGCGAAGCTCCCGACCCAGCCGGGCTTCGAGGCTGCTACGGTGCTGAAGGGGGATCGCTACAGTGAGTCGCACAGGCAAGCCAAAAAAGGAAGGTTCCAGGGAAACCAGGACAGTCTACCGAACCCATTCATCGGCCAGTGTGGAAAGCTCTGTAAAAATCGAGCGTCTGGCCTGGGGTGGCAAGGGCATGGCCCGCATGGAGGATGGACGGATCCTCCTGCTGGCAGCCCCCTTGGCCCTCTTTCCCGGCGAACAGGTCCTGGCCCAGGTGATTTGGAAGGCCCGGCATGGCGAAGGGGAAGTCCAGCGATGGATCACCGCGGATCCGAAGCGGGTCCCAGCGGCCTGTCCGGTGGCCCTGGAGTGCGGCGGTTGCGATCTGTGGGAAGCCGGCAACCAGACGACAGAGCTGAAGCGCCAGATGGTGGAGGACCTCTTCCACCGCCAGCTGCCGGCCGTCAAGGAATGGCGGTGGCTCCCTGCCCCCCGGGACACCCAGCGCCATCGCATCCAGCTCCACTGGGACGGCAGCTGCCTGGGGTTCCACCAGCGGCGCAGCCATCGCGTGGTGCCCATCAAGAGCTGTCCCGTCGCCGCCTCCTGCCTCTCCGAAGCCCTCCCCCGCTTGGAGGAGGCCCTGAAGGAGCGCATGCTGCCGACCCGGGCCCAGCGCTGGGAACTGGCCACGGGCACCCCCGCCGGTCAGGTCTACGCCATCGCCGAAAACGGCCGCACCTGGAGCCTGGAACCCGACGGCTGGCACGCCAGCACCGATCCCATCCGACACAGTTTCGGTGGCCACACCTGGGAACATCGGGCTGGGGGCTTTTTCCAGGTCTGCGCCCCCTGGGCCATGGAGGCCTTCCACAGCCTGCTGGCGGACTGGGGGTTCCAGGGTGCCACCCTCTTCGACCTCTACGGCGGCGTGGGGCTTTTCTCCGGCCTGCTGGGGAATAAATTCCAGCATCGGGTCCTCGTGGAAGCCGATGAGGCTGCCGTATCCTGGGCCAGGAAGAACCTCGAGCACCAGGGCCTGAGCGCCGAGTGCGTGGCCGAGGATGTGGAGGCCTGGCTTCCCGCCAGCCTGGGGGAACCCGGGGACGGCATCGTGGTGGATCCCCCCCGGGCGGGACTCGCCCCGGGCGTCGTGGCTCGCCTCCTCGAGGCAGGCGCCGACCGCATGGTGCTGGTGGGCTGCGATGGAGCCGCCTTCTGCCGGGACGTCCAGCGCCTTTCCCCGGCCTGGGAACTGGTGGACCTCGCCGCCGTGGACCTCTTCCCCAACACGATCCATGTGGAATGCGTGGGGATCTTCCGGAGGAGGCAGGCCTGATGGATGCCTTGGGCCGACACGTCCTGGTGGAATTCACGGGGTGCGACGCCCAGCGCCTGTCTGACCTGAACCACATTTCCCAGGCCTGGGGGCGGAGCATGGCAGCGCCACGGAGTTGAGGCGGGGCGTCCTGCGGGTGCCGGGGCTCAGGCACAAACCTGAGGTCTAAGGGCGCCGGTATGGGCATTCGTACCAAACCGCCGTCAACCACAGAGCAGTCACACGCTTCATCGCAGCAAGGGCTGATGAGGGTTGGGATGGCGCGACATTTCTTCGCAATTGCGCCAGGAACCTGATTCTCTTTCCTCCGCGATGCCAGCCTTCCCTGTCAGACCGATGCTTCCTGCTTCTCATCGCTGTCCATCGCTGTTTATCGCTGGCTCAAGTTCTTTTGCTTCGCTTTTGACTGCAAAAGATTCGGAACTGCCCCCCATCCCCCCTCTTAAAACGTTCAGCCAGCGATGGACTGAGATGGACAGCGATAAAAGACAAAATCCATCGCGGTCGTTTCTTGTGAATATTGCCTCCCGGCCAACCTTCTTTTCGGCCCTTGGGGCCGATGGAAAGTTCTGCGAAACGCGCACCACATGATGGCGAATAATCCACCTATGACGGCGATTCGGTATCAGCCATGAAAAGCGCCGGAGCCCGAAGGCTCCGGCGCTTGAGTCATCCCGGAATCGCCTAGAAGCGGATACCGCCGTAGACGCTCACCTCGAAGTTGGGGGAGATCCGCTTTAGGACGTCTTCATCGCTGGTGGCGTCTCCGCTCTTGCTGGTGACGGGCACGGCCACCTCCAGGCCGAAGACCGGCTGCACCAGGGGAAGAGGCATGCTGAACCCGACCCGACCGGTGATCCAGGGGCGGATCTGGGTCGTGCTGCCATAGGTGGCGGACTGAAGACGCTCGGCCCGCAGCTCGGCCCCGGCTCCCAGCACCACACCCAGGCGCCACTGAGCCTGCAGACCCAGGCTGTAGCCCGAGTTCTTGTATTTCTCGGAGGGCGTTACCCCACTACCCGAGAGTTCAGCGGAAGTCTCGGCGTGGTAGCCCGCCTGAAGCTGAAGCTGGGCGGGCCCCAGACCCATCAGGTCGCGGCCGTAGCGAAGCGTGATACCCACCGGTTGATCGGAGGAGATATCCGCCGCAGAGTAATCCCGGGTCATCTGCTTGGAAACCAGCAGGTTCAACTCGTTATCACTGGCGGAAAGGGAGGTTGCGGAGACCAGGGCTAGGCAGATCAGGGTGAGGCGCACGTTCTATCCCTCCATCTGGATCAATATGGCCCAAGTATAGGACCGTGGTTCCCGCATACCCGAAAAAATAGCCGGGGCGCTCCAAGGCCCCGGCTAAGCGACAAATCGACAGGATCAGAAGCGCACACCGCCGTAGACACTGACCTCGAAGCTCGGGGAGAGGCGCTTGAGGATGTCCTCGCTGCTGGAACCGGAATCCGCACTCTTGTTGGTCGTGGGCACGGCCACTTCAAGACCGACGACGGGCTGCACCAGGGGAAGGGGCAGGCTGAAGCCCACCCGGCCCGTCAGCCAGGGGCGGATCTGGGTCGTGCTGCCCAGGGTGGTGGACTGGAGGCGCTCTGCCCTCAGCTCGGCACCGGCCCCGAGCACCACGCCCAGGCGCCACTGGGCCTGAAGGCCCAGGCTCAGGCCCTTGTTGGTGTATTTTTCGGAGATCGAGGAGCTGGAAAGGTCGGCCGAAGTCTGGGCATGGTAGCCAACCTGGCACTGCAGCTGGGCCGGCCCGAGCCCGATGACATCGTAGCCGTAACGGAAAGTGACGCCCACGGGCTGCTTGACCGAAAGGTCGGCGGCAGAAAAGTCCCGGGTCAGCTGCTTGCTGACCACCAGATTCAGTTCGTGGTCGCTGGCGGAAAGGGTGGCGACAGATGCGAGAGCAAGGGCAAAAAGGGTCAAACGCACGGAAAAGCCTCCTGAAACATTGTCAAATCATACTCTAACGCCAACAGGCACCGCCCGTCATCCCATTTGGATCTCACACCTGATCGCCCGGAGCCTGCCACACTGGTTCCATGACTGGACCTGCGCCCCTTCCCTTCCGCGTTTCCATCATCGAGTATCTCAACGCAGCGCCCCTGAATTTCGGATTCAAGCGGGGCCTGGGCGGAGAGCTCTTCGAGATGAAGTTCCACGTGCCTTCGGTGTGCGCGGATCGGCTCCGAAGTGGCGAGGTGGACGCGGCCCTGGTGAGTTCCATCGAATACCTGCGCATTCCGGACCTGAAGATCGTGCCGGGACTCTGCATCGCCTCCCCCAAACGGGTCCGCAGTGTGCTGCTCATGTCCAAGGTACCCACGGAGCAGATCCGCACCGTGGCCCTGGACACCTCCTCCCGGAGTTCGGTGGCCCTTGTCCAAATCCTGCTTCGAGAGCGCTATGGACTGGCTCCCCAGGTCAAGGACATGGCACCGAACCTCCCGGCCATGCTCGAGCACTGCGACGCCGCCGTCCCGGCCATGCTCGAGCACTGCGACGCCGCCGTCATGATCGGCGATGGCGCCATGAGGGCCAGCAAGGAGGGCCTGCTGGTCATGGATCTGGCGGAGGAATGGCACGCCTGGACAGGCCTCCCCTTCGTCTTCGCCCTTTGGACTGTCCGAAACGGAGCCCCGGAACTGCCCACCCCGGGTGGCGTGGGCCCGTTCTTCCACCGGAGTCTTGAGATGGGCCGGGCGAACCTGGATGTGCTGGTGGAAGAGGCCCGGCGTTCCGTGGGCTGGACCGCCGGCGAACTGCGGGAGTATTTCACCGAGAACATCAGCTACAGTCTGGGTGCCCAGGAGCGGGAAGGCCTTGCCCTCTTCTACCAGAAGGCCGTGCGCCACGGGCTCGCCCCCGAGGAGAAAGCGCTGAGCTTCCTATAAAAAAGCGGCGACGTTGACCGTCGCCGCTCGTGGTTCAATCCGTCTGACTACCGAAGGGTGAGGTACCCACGGTACTGGGTCAGGTTGTCGCTCGTGGCGTAGTCCGTGAGGAAGACGCTGGCGATTTCGTAGTCGGATTCCAGGTAGGGGAACTTCTCTTGCTTGGCCCAAGAAGGCTTTTTGATCGCGTTAGCCTTGGTGATGGCAGCGTTCCACTCCTCGGGGCCATCGAACCACATCTCCACCACACGATGGAAGGAGCAGTTGTTGACAGACTTGATGATCTTACTGGTGAGGATTCGGTTGACTTCCGGCATGGCCTGGAAGGCGGGGACCACCTCCTCGAAGAACCACTTGTCACCGGCATCGGCAGGGAGCATCCCCGGCACCAGAACCTCGGCTCCACGCTGGTTCGGAGCCTCCGCGGGAACACCTTCGGGGTACTTGATCACGAACTGCCAGCGGTAGTTGGGGCCATCCGCGATGGTGCGCATCTTGCCCTTGAGGTCATCCTCCCACCAGAGGGGCACGAAGGCGAAGATGAAGGGCTTGGCCCCCTTGCCACCCTTGGCGGCCCGGGCGTCATCGCCTTCCAGTTCCTTGCTGCCGTCGGCATCGTCGGGCATGTT
>JAFNAB010000193.1 GCA_017859955.1 Holophagaceae bacterium | reverse complement strand
GGTCCGCCATCAGAGCCTTGAAGAATCCCTGCGCCATAATCAGGAAGCCTTCAGCCTGGCCCAGGAACGCTACCGGCGGGGCCTCACCAGTTTCCTCGATGTGCTCACGGCCCAGACCTCATTGCACACGGCCCAGAGCAGTCTGAGCCAGTCGGAGGCCCGACTCCTCACGGACCTGGTCTCCCTCTACAAGGCCCTCGGCGGCGGCTGGAAAGCCGTCTGAAGGATCCACCGCCAAGACACCAAGACGCGAAGATAAGAAATAAAAATGTTTTATTCAATCCTTTCTTCTTTTCTTTGAGACCTGGAGCCTTGGTGGTGAAATCCTTTTTATCCCTATGCGATTAAGAGACTTCCCCGCATCCACACTCCACAAGTTCCGGACCCCCTCCACCTGGGGCGCGATCTTCGCCTACGGCCTGTTCTGGACCGCCCTTCGATTCATGACAGATCTGCCCCGGGGACTCTCCATGTGGGCCGAGATCCTGGTGCCTTTCCTGACGCTGGCGGGCAACGTGGCCCTGGCCCCCCTGCCCTGGCTCTGGACCGGGGATCAGCGCAAGCAGGCGGCCCCCCTGCGGGGCTTCCTCCAGGCCCTGCCCTGGAATACCTTCTGGCTATTCCTGCTCACCGGACTCCTGATCGTCCTGGCCCCCATCCCCGCTGGCGGCAGACACCAGATCCATCTCTCCATCCTGGGGCAGCACTTTCTGCTGCGCCCGGAATGGGGCCTCTTCCTCTTCAACTACCCCTTTACCTTCATCCTGGGCTGGTTCCTGGCGGACAAGGAACGGGCGGAGGCCTCGGAGCGGGAGCTCCAGATCCTCGCGGATCGTACCCGGGCCCAGGCCCTCCAGGCCCAGCTCAATCCCCATGTCCTTTTCAACGTCCTGGGGGGCCTGACGGAGTTGGTGCACGAGGACCCCGACGCCGCCGAAGAAGCCCTGGTGGGCCTCGTGGATATGTACCGGGACCTGATGAAACATGGCACCGCCCTGAGGGACCCCCTGAAGCTGGAAAGAGCGCTCCTGAAACGCTACCTCGGCATCGAAGCCATCCGCCTGGGCGAGCGCCTTCAGGTGGAATGGAACTGGCCCGTCTGGGCCGATGCCCTGGAACTGCCGCCGTTGCTGCTCCAGCCCCTGGTGGAGAACGCGATCAAGCATGGCATCGCCCCGGCCACCCAGGGTGGCAGGCTGCGGGTGGAAGTCCTGCGATCCGAGAGTGCGCTGATCTTCCGGGTAGGCAACACCGGCCAAGCCCTCAAGTCCGACTACCAAGAAGGCACAGGCCTGGGAAACCTCCGGGAGCGACTCACCTTGATGCCGACCTACAAACCGGCCCTCACCCTAGCCCAGGAAGGTGCCTGGGTGGTGGCCCAGCTCAGCCTGGCCTGGAGGTGGCCCTCATGAGAACCCTGCGCGTGGCGGTGGCTGAGGACGAGCCCATGAACCAGCGCCGCCTCCTGCGCCTGCTCCAGGACTGCGGATGCGAAGTGGTGGCCACCTTCGGCAATGGGCTGGAGGTGGAGGAATGGATGAGCGGAAACCCCGAGGTCGATGCGCTCTTCCTGGATATCCAGATGCCGGGCCTGGACGGCATGAGCCTCCGGGCCTCCATCAACCCGGAACTGCCCGTGGTCTTCGTCACGGCCTTCGCCGAGCACGCCGTGGAGGCCTTCAGCCTCGACGCCGTGGACTTCCTGCTGAAACCGGTCACCACGGATCGCCTGGTGAAGTCCCTGGCCAAGATCCGCCGCGCCCTGGGCCAGCGCCGGGAGGGGGAACGGAGCATTCCGGCCACCCGCTATCCGGTGAATGCGGGCACGGGAGTCGTGCTCATGGAACTGGTCCGCACCGCCTTTTTCGAGGTCGAGGAGCAGATCGTCTGGGCCATCGCCGGCGGGGAACGGTACCGGACCAAGTGGAAGACCCTGGGAGAAGTGGAAGCCTTTTTCCCGGACGCCGGGCTTCTGAGAATCCACCGCCACCTCCTCATCCGACCGGAGGCGGTCCTGGGCCTGAGATCCTCCGGGGGAGGGAGCCGGGTCATGGTGCGCATGGTGGGCGGTATGGAATTGGAGGCCAGCAGGGGAGCCACCCCCAAACTCAAGATGACCCTGCGAATCGAATGATGGAGAATGCTTTCTCGATATGGCTATCATGATTAAAGCCCTAGCCCTGGTCTGATCAGTTTTGATTAACCGGTGCTGTGCTTATCAGCCTTTCCGGAGATGCCCATGTTTGCCCTGAGGCCCCGCGCCGTCCTGATTGCCCTGGTCACCATCCTCATGAGCAGTTCTCTGGGATTGCGGGCCGAGGACAAGGACTGTCTGGCCTGTCACGGCCAGGCCGGGATGACCAAGCAGGCGCCGGATGGCAAAGAGATTTCTCTCTTCGTGGATGCCAAGAAGTTCGGAACCTCCATCCACGGCGGAAACGGATGCGTGAGCTGCCATGCGGACGTGGATCTGGCCTCCCATCCAGGAAATCCCGTCAAGCCTGCGGCCTGTGTGTCCTGCCACGAGAAGGCCGATGCCTCCTACAACGCCAGCCACCATGCCTCCGCCAAGCGGGCTGGCAACACCAAAGCCGCCTCCTGCGGTGACTGCCATGGCAAGCACGACATCGTGCCCATGAATGATCCCGCGTCACCCCTGCTTCGGTCCAAGGTGGCGACCACCTGTGGCAGCTGCCACAGCCAGCAGCTGAAGGACTACCAGGCCAGCAGCCATGGTGCCGCCATGGAAAAGGGGGTCCATGAGGCCCCCACCTGCACCGATTGCCACGGGGAACACATCATCACGGGCCTCAAGGCCCAGGTGGGCAGCACGGCCTCTTCCGGCGTCTGCGCCCGTTGCCACGGGGATGCCCGATTCAACGCCAAGTTCAACATGGCGGACAATCGCATCAGCTCCTTCCTGCAGAGCTATCACGGCATGGCCGCCAAACTGGGGGACAAGTCCGCCGCCAACTGTGCCAGCTGTCACGGTGCCCACAAGATCCTGCCCTCCAGCAACCCTGAGTCCCAGATCAATGCGGCCAACCTTGTCCAAACCTGCGGCAAGTGCCATCCGGGCGCCGGCGAAAACTTCATCACGGGGCGCATCCATACGGACTACCGGAATACCGCGACCCTGGGCGACAAGATCAACCACTGGGTCCGCAATATCTACATCATCCTGATTGTCCTCACCGTCGTAGCCATGGGCGGGCACAATCTGCTGGACTGGTTCAAGAAGGTCCGCCGCCTCTACCGGGACCCCAACCGCACCGTCATCCGGATGAAGCTGAGCCAGCGTATTCAGCATGCCTGTTTCGCCCTCAGCTTCATCATCCTGGCGCTGACGGGCTTCGCCCTCAAGTACCCCGACTCATGGGTGGGCGCCATCTTCGGAGCCAACGAAGCTGTCCGCCGTTTCGTTCACCGTTCTGCGGCCGTGGTCATGATGGGGGCTTCGGCCTATCACATCCTCTACGTCGCCTTCACCAAGGAGGGCCGGAAGGTCCTGGTGGACATCTTCCCCCGTCCCCAGGATCTCTTCGACGGGTTGAAGAATCTGGGGCACCTGTTCAACAACTCCCGGCCCAAGCCGAAGTTCGGTCGCTTCAGCTACGCCGAGAAGGTCGAATACTGGTCACTGGTCTGGGGCACAGCGGTCATGGCCGTCACCGGCCTCCTGATCTGGTTCAAGCTATTCTTCACCCAATGGATGCCCCGCTGGGTTGTTGATGTGGCCACCACCATCCACCTCTTCGAAGCGATCCTGGCCACCCTGGCCATCATTGCCTGGCACCTCTACTTCGTGATCTTCGATCCGGAGATCTATCCCGTGAGCCTTACCTTCCTGGACGGCCGCACCACTCCCGAGCACTACGAACACGAGCACGGCCTGGATGAGCACCCAGAGGTGGTGGAACCCAAGGCCTCCGCCCGCACGGAAGAGCACGAGTAGCCCCATCAACCGCAACAATCGGATGCGCTCAGGCCCCCAGGGTTCTGAGCGCATCTGGCATTTGGGCGGCAAA
>JAFNAB010000192.1 GCA_017859955.1 Holophagaceae bacterium | reverse complement strand
CACCTTGAGGCCATGCTCGAAATGCGTGGAATCCGCTAGTTCCAGGCGGCCCCCCAGGCGGTCTACGAGGGTTCGGACAATGGACAGACCCAGGCCGGACCCGGGCTGTTCATTGCCGAGCACTCGGTAGAAGGGATCCAGGACCCGCTCCCGCTCGCGGATCGGGATGCCCGGGCCATTGTCTTCGATCTCCAGGATCACCTGCTGGCCGGATTCCGTGGCGCTGAGGTCCACTTGGCCTCCCTCCGGGGTGTAACGCACCGCATTGTCCACGAGGTTGCGGACCAGGGACACCAGGTCAGCCTCGGGGGTCGCGAGCCTGGCCTCCGTTTCCCCCGTGAGGCCCACATCGATGCCCTTGGCCTCGGCCAGGGGCAGGGTGTCCTCCAGGACACGCCGGAAGACTCTCAGCAAAGGGGTTTCGGCTTCGCCGTCGGTTTTGGCCCGCTGGGCCGAGGCCAGGCCCAGGAGCTGGTCCAAGAGACGGCGGTTGCGTTCCAGACCCTCCCGCATGGCCCCAAGGCGTGCTCTGGCCTCATCGGACATGTCGGCGGCTTCGACCCGCTGGGCCTGGAGGGACAGGGCGGTGAGGGGCGTTCGGAGTTCGTGGGCCGCATCGGCGATGAAGCGCTGCTGGGTTTCCATGGCCAGTTGGACCCGGGTCAGCAGGCTGTTGATGGCCGTGACGAAGGGGTCCACCTCCAGGGGGAGGTTCCGCTGGGGCAGGGGGTGGAGGTCCCGGTCTCCCCGGGCCTCGACTTCGGCAGCCAGGGCAGCGACGGGCCTGAACATGCGCTTCACCAAGTGGGTGGCCAGGGGGATGAGGACCAGCAGGAGCAGGGCCAGGGGCAGCACAGTGTGGAGGGCGCCGGAGAGGGCGATCTGGTCCCGGGCCCGGGTGGCCTGGGCCACGGCGATGCGCCCACCGCCCGGGAGGCTCCGGAGGGCCACCCGGAGGGAGTGGCCTCCGTTGGGCACGGTGTACATGCCATCCTTGACCCGGGCCAGGGGCGCCAACCCTTCGGGGAGACCCTTGCCTGTCAGGGGCAGGATGGTGATCCGGTCCTCCCGATCCACCCCCTTGGCGCCGCTGGGGCCCTCCCCCAGGGCGAGGGCGGTGGGGGGCTGGTATCTGACCAGGATGGCCACCTGGCGCAGGACATCATCCTGCAGCTCGTGGGCCTCCTTCCATGCGGCCCTGAAGGAGAGCAGCCCACCGGCAAGGGCCACCCCGGCGATGGCGATGCTGAGCCAGAGGGAGAGCCGCAGGCGGAGGGAATACCTCAGGCGTTTCTTGGCACCATCCATCCCGCCCCCCTCACATTCTTGATGGCATCGCGGCCCAGCTTCCTGCGTAGGCCGTGGATGAGGAACTCGATGGCATTGCTTTCCACTTCCTGGCCCCAGCCGTAGACCCGGTCCTCCAGGTCGGCGCGGGAAAGGATGGCCCCGGGCCGGGCCATGAGGGCCTGGAGGAGGGCGAATTCCCGGTTGGAGAGGGCCACGGGGGGATGGTCCTGGTAGCTGGCCTCATGGGTGGCCGGGTCCAGGGACAGGCTGCCGCTGCTGAGCACCGGCTGGGCGGAGCCCGCCTGACGGCGAAGCACGGCCCGCATCCTGGCCAGGAGTTCCTCCAGTTCGAAGGGCTTGAGGAGGTAGTCGTCGGCTCCGCCGTCCAGCCCCTGGAGCCGATCCTGGAGGCTGTCCCGGGCCGTCATGATGAGGACTGGCACGGCGTTGCGCTCCCGGCGCAGGGAGGCCAGTACCTCCAGGCCGTCCCGCCCGGGCAGGCCCAGATCCAGGAGCACCATGTCATAGCGCTGGGAACTGGCGGCGTCGAGGGCGGCCCGGCCGTCGCGAACCCAGTCCACCGCATAGGCGGCTTCCTGGAGGGCGGCCTGGACCGCTTCACCGATCATCCGATCATCCTCGACCAACAGAATCCGCATGGCACTCCTGTCCTGGCGGACCCTTCTTCCGCCTGGGTGAATGGTAGTCCAGGTCGGTCCCGGTGGGCGGTCTAGTACCGCGAGGGCAGGAGTCCGCTGGTCGGAAAATCCTGCATGGATTCGATTTCAGGGGGTTCGGGCCTACTCCAGGACTCGCTGATCTGTTGGAGGCCGATGGTGGTCTTCCGGCGTTCGCCGGTCTCACCTTCATCGGGGGATCCGGCCCGCACCGGTCCACCGAGGGCGGTCAAGAGGGCGGCAAAGAGGGCGATCTGGGGGTCGAGGCTCATGGGGGCTCCTGGGGAAGGCTTGAAAGTTCTCTACGGGATCCAGGATGCGAAACCAAACTTAGCTCACCCATAGCTGAGGCCTTTCTTTTTCCGTGATGCCGTGCGCGCCCGCGTAGCGGGCCGGCCTGAGTGTCCAGCCCGTTAGGATTTCGTGGCGAGAGTTGACTTTCACCCTCGCCCTGGGTGCGATCACTGATCGCCTGTAAACACTTTGTGATTCCTCCGTGCCCTCTCTTTTTTACCTCTGTGCCCTCTGTGTTGACTCTTTTGATATTCATCCCACACCCTTCGGTCTCCCCGGATGCAAGGTAGACTTGCTCCATTCCAGTGAGGCACCCATGCGCACGGCTTGGCTTTTTCCGGTCCTGACCTCCCTGCTGGCCGCCCAGCAGGCCATTCCCGTGAGCGCCCCCATCCAGCGGGTGCGGCTCCATCCGGACGAGGCCTGGGTGACCCGGGTGGCCCGGGTGAAGCTGCCGGGGGCTGGAACCCATCGGGTAATGCTGGAGTCCCTGCCGCCGGGGCTTCGTATGGAGGATCTCCAGGTTTCCGCCAAGGGCCCCGCCGGGATGCGCCTGGGGGATCTCACGGTGGCCAATGAACCCCGGGTGGTCACCGAGACCCCGGAGTGGAAGAAGCTGGAGGCGGAACGCGAGGCCCTGCGAGCCAAGCGGGATGCCATGGAATCCGAGGGGGAGGCCTCTCAGCAGGAGCTCGCCTTCCTCAAGGGACTCCAGGCCACCCACGACAAGGAACTCTCGGCCCGCATGACTTATAGCATCCCCAATGCCGAGGGCATCCTGACCCTCAGCATGGTCATCCAGCGCCGCACCGCTGAGCTGCTCACGGGGGAGCGGACCCGCAAGCGGGACCTGGAGAAACTGGCCCGGGAGGAAGCGCGGCTCGATGCGGAGTTGCGCAAGCGGGCCAGCGAGCGCCGCACGGCCCCCAGCCGGGTCGTGGTGGAGCTGACCACGGCCCGGGAGGGCGCGGCCGAGGTCGAGCTGAGCTACCGCACCCGGCAGGCCCGCTGGAAGCCCCTCTACGAGGCCCGGCTCTCGGAGGACCGCCGGAAGCTCGACCTGACCCTTTTCGCGGCCATCACCCAGACCACCGGGGAATCCTGGGAGGGGGTGCGCCTGGAAATCAGCAACGCAAGGCCCAGTCTGAGCCTGAGGGTGCCGGAATACACCGAGGGCCAGGAGGTGGACTGGGAGAAGGAGCGGCCCAGGCCGAAGCGGTTGTTCGAGCGCCAGCGGACGGCGGACAAGATGAACGTCCAGGCCTTCGCCCCCGCTCCCGCAGCACCGGGCGAGGAGATGGAAGCGGCGGCGGAACCCAGCTCCACCACCATCGAGGAGGCCTCGGGTCTGGCGGCGACCTTCCTGGTGGACGGGTTCAAGGAGGTGCCCTCGGATGGCGAACCCCACCGCTTCAAGGTCCTGGCCCGGGACCTGGCCCCCACTCTCTCGGTCTTCACCGCGCCGCGTCTGGACCCCACGGCCTTCCTGCTGGCCAAGTTCGAGATCCCCGGGCAGATTCCCCTCTTCCCCGGGGCCAGTGTGGTGCGCTTCGCGGGCACCCAACGCCTGGGGGAGGCCCCCCTGGAACTGCCGGCTGCCGGCAAGCCCTTCTCACCTTCAAGCTGGGAGTCAAGGAGCAGAAGGCTCTGGAACTGCCGGTGTCCGTAAGGGCACCGAAGGATGGAGTCGTGACGGGGATGGAGTAGGGCCGGACCTTGGGGGGGCGCAGGGATATCATGACGAATTAGGTTTCATGAGGTCCCTTTCCTCCTGTTCACCCTCTCGCCCCCCGGGGCTACCCTGGCCATGCACCCCTCCCATAGTCCCCTCCTGGAAGGCGCCTTGGATAGGCTGGGCACCAACCCCACTCTGTAGCCAGAACCCGCATTCTCGACTCTGTGCCGGATCCAAAATGTTCCAAGGGCTTCTCGTCGGTTCAATAGGGAACTTCAGTCCACTGAGGTGGAAAACTTGATGTTTCGAACTTGACAAGGGATATTCTTGTATATACAAATACATGGCAAGCCGACTGGAAAGTCTTTCATGAATGACAAGAGCAGCCAAGTCATCGATACCATGGCCCGAAAATGCATCGTCGGGCGCATGCGATTGATGAACCGAGTCATCACGGGGTTGTATGACAGTGCGCTCCGTCCGTTGGGAGTCAAGGCCAGCCAGTTCAACATCCTGGTGGTGACCGGACAGCTCGGCTTGGCCCGCCCTGCAGAGGTCTGTTCCATTTTGAGGCTCGATACCTCTACCTTGAGTCGGAATGTGGAACGGATGCGGACCCAGGGCTGGCTGGAAATCGTTCCGGCTGAGGACGCGCGCGCGCAACCGTTCCGTCTGACAGAGCAAGGAAGGCTGTTGTTGGAGCAGTGCGCCCCGGCTTGGGAGCGGGCTCAGCAGGGGGCGGAAGAGCTCTTGGGTGAAGAGGGCATGACTCTCTTGGACAAACTGGCAAGAAAACTAGGGCTGCCGATGTCATAGCGCCCTGGCGGGAGGGTGCCCTTCTGCTTTGGGTGAATATTTGTATATACAACAAAAAGGAGATCGCCATGAATCTGAACGCTCGACTCATTCCGGAATCGTCCCCTGGGGGAGGTGCAAGTGAGGCCACTTCGCTCGTGCTGGATGCCGAACGACTCCGCTGCTTATGTCGGGAGGCTGGTGCCGACGATGTGGGGCTAGTGAGTGTGGATGCTATTGCCCTGGATCGTGAGCGAGAGGAAATTCTTCGCTTCTTTCCCGCGACCAGAACTCTTGTCAGTTTTGTCTGTCGGATGAATCGGGAGCCCCTCCGAAGTCCCGATCGCTCGGTGGCGAACTTGGAGTCACACCAGACCTTTGACAGGCTGAACGAGGTCGGACACAAGATCGTGGCGGCCATGGAGAGGGACGGAGTGCGGGCGATCAGCACGTCACCCGCGTTTCCGATGGATATGGGCCGGGCTTCCGGAAGGGGTTGGCCAGTTTCCCATAAGCCGGTGGCAGTGGCGGCGGGCCTCGGAATCATGGGCCTCCACCGTCTTCTGATTCACCCCCTATTTGGCGACTATATCCTGCTGGGAACTGTGCTCCTGGCCGCGGAGTCCAGCGAATACAACCGGCCCCTCGGCGACAACCCGTGCCTGGATTGCAAACTATGCGTAGCGGCCTGTCCCACGGGTGCCATTGCGGCGGACGGTCATTTCAACTTCTCGGCATGCTTTACGCACAATTACCGCGACTACTTCGGCGGTTTTACCAACTGGGTCGAGCAAGTCGCCGATAGCAAGAACGCCTCGGAATACCGGCGCAAGGTCTCCGATGCCGAAACCGCTTCCGTGTGGCAAAGCCTAGCCCATGGTGGCACCTATAAATGTGTCCATTGCCTGGCCGTTTGCCCCGCGGGGAAAGATGTCAGCAGCTCGTTCCTCGCAGACAAATCGGCCTATATGGACACAGTTGTCCGGCCGTTGCAGGAGAAATCGGAGACGGTGTACGTGGTTCCGGGGTCGGATGCCGAGGTCCATGTCAGGCGACGTTTCCCTTCGAAGCGTCTGAAACGTGTTGGCAATGGACTGCACGCCAATTCCATCTCTCAATTCCTGGGTGCCCTGCCGCTGGTATTCCAGCGGGAAGTGTCCACGGGGCTGGATGCCACCTACCATTTCACCTTCAGGGGTGAAGAGGATTGCCGGGCAACGGTCATTATCAGAGACAAAACCGTGCAGGTGAGCCAGGGCCACATAGGGACCAGTGATTTGCGAGTCACCGCCGACAGCCGGTGGTGGATTGGTTTCCTCGCTAAGGACCGCAACTTGTTCTGGGGCTTGCTGAGACTGAAGTTGCGCCTCAAGGGGGCTCCGAAGCTCTTGTCAGACTTTGCCAAATGTTTCCCGTCGTAAACGCTGTTGATTAATGCATTTTGTTTGAATGGCCGAGCCGTTCACGAACTTACGGTTGTGAACGGTTCTGCTGGTTAATGGAGCCGGGGTGAAGACCGGGGTCATCGCATGCAGCGTTCTGAGGCAAGAACTGACCAAAGTTCTGGACGAAACTGGCTGCGCATACCCTGTCCAATGGGTCGATACGCAGGAGACTCATGTATGGCCGACAGACTCAAAGTCCAGCTTCAGGACACCTTTGATGCTCTGAACGATGTGGACAGGGTACTCCTAGCCTTCGGCAGCTGTGGCAACGCCCTTCTGGGTCCCCAGACTCGGGGTTTCCAGCTCGTCTTTCCGAAGGTGGATGATTGCATCAGCCTTTTGTCAGGGGCTTGGATTGCGCCATGAAATCCAAGCCGGTACCACTGACTATTTACGTCGCCTGCTTCAGGAGTTGAGGGGGGACGCGAAGGGCAACATGGGGCCTCCTGGAGATGTTGCGATTATCGCAACAATGCGACAATTCCCTCCATGCCTCTTCCTTCCCGCTTCATCGCCCGGCTCCGCCGCCTGCCCCTGCGCCTGCGTCGGGTCCTGACGGGAGGCACCGAAGGGCTCCATCCCAGCAAGTTCAAGGGCTCGGGCCTGACCTTCGTGGAGAACCGGCCCTATGTGCCGGGGGACGACCCCAGGGCCATCAACTGGCCCCTGACGGCCCGGGTGGGCGAGCCCATCATCAAGCGCTTCGAAGCGAGCCGCGAGCTGATCCTGTGGCTGCTGGTGGACCCCCATCCTTCCATGTTCCTGGGGGACCCCGTGAGCCCCATGCGCTGGGCCCTGGAGATCGCCGGGGCCGCCATGGCCACCATGAACGCCGGGAAGGATCGCTTCGGCCTCCTGGTGCCGGGCGACGCCCGCACCCCGGCCCTGCGCCTCGTTCCCAGACGGGGCAAGGTCGCGGGCCTCAAGGTCGTGGAGGCCATGGCTGGCATGGGTCCCTGCCTCCCCAGCCCCGAGGGCTGGGCCGAAGCCCTGGGGCACTGGGGCGAGCAGGGCAGGGGGCACCGCCTCTGGGTCCTGAGCAACGGGGCAGGGCTCCGGGGCCTGGCTCCCCTCATCAAGCCCCTGGCGGCCCGCCACCGCGTGGTCTGGTTCAACCCCGAAACCCATGGCCGGGAGCGCTGGCCCGACCCCGCCATGCCCCCCACGGTGGAACGCCAGAGCTGGGACATCCTCGAAGACCCCGTCGTGAAGCTGGGCATCTGGCTCAAGGGGGGCGGAGCATGAATCCAGCGTCTACCGGCCCAATCGCTGTCCATCGCCGTTCATCGCTGGCCGATTCTACTTTTCGCCCTGAGCATCATTCGCCTTGGAATGGGGGCTTTGACTTCATCTCTGCAACGCAAAATACCAAAGCTGTTTTAAGCCAGCGATGGACAGCGATGGACAGCGATGAAAAGAAATGGCGACAAGTATGATCCGCCAGAAATCCGCGCTCCTCCTGGCTATTTCTCTGCACGCCGCAGGCGTCTCTGCCACCCCCGTCTGGACGGCGCCCAAGGAGCTGCCCTTCGGCACCCTGGGCACGGTGGAACTGCGGGAGGACGACCCCTCCAAACCCGCGCCCACCCGTCCGGGCGATGACCGTCTGGGGCCCCTGGAGCTCCGGGGAGCGGAGCCACTGGCCGATGGCCGGGGCTGGCGTCTCACGGTTCAGGCCTTGCAGCCCGGCACCCAGCTGGTTTCCCCCATCGATCTGGGGGACGGGCGGCGCACCCCCGAGCTGCGCATCTCTGTGC
>JAFNAB010000191.1 GCA_017859955.1 Holophagaceae bacterium | reverse complement strand
ATGGTGGGCGTGAAGCTCCAGGTGCGGGTTCCAGAGTGGAAGAGGCTGGAGACCTCGGGGCTCATGGAGCCAACCCCCGCGGTCAGGCTGATATTGGGGAAGAATGCCGCGCGGGCCGCCCCGATGTTGGCGTTGGCCGCCTTGAGCTGGTACTCGGCCATGAGGATGTCCGGACGCCGGAGGAGGACCTCCGAGGGCAGTCCTGCGGACACGTCCTTCAGCTCCGTGAGGGTTCCCAGCCCCTTGGGGAGCATCCCTGGCGGAACTGGAGTCCCCGCCAGCAGGTCCAGGGCGTTCTGGTCCAGGGCCAGGAGGCCCCGGTAGCGGGCCACGTCGGCCCGGGCCGAGTCCACCTGGCTCTGGCTCTGCCGGAGCGTCAGCTCGGAGGCCATGCCCAGTTCGTAGCTCTTGGTGACCAACTCATAGGTGGCCTTCTGGGCCTCCAGGGTGGACTGGGCCAGGTTCAGGTTCTCGGCGTCGGCGGCGTACTGGAGGTAGGCCTGGGCAACGGTGGTCACCAGCGCGATACGGGTGGCGGCCTGGGCCTGCTCGGTGGCCAGGTACTGGTTCAAAGCCTGGTCCTTGAGGCTCCGGATACGCCCGAAGAAGTCCAGCTCCCAGGAGAGGCCCGCGACGTAGGCCGTGTTCTGGCGAACGATGCTGGCTTCCCCGCTGCTCGCCTGCTTCTCGGAGATACGGTAGTTCGTGGAGGTGCCCTGCATGCCCAGGGTGGGCATGAGTTCCCCCCGCTGGATCCGGTAGGCGGCCTGGGTCTTTTCAACATTCAGGACCGCCACCTTCAGATCAAGGTTGTGGGCGAGGGTCAGGTCGACCACAGCGCGCATACCGGGGTCCGTGAGGAAATCGCGCCATTGGAGATCTGCGGCGACGGGGCCGGACTTGTCTCCCTTTGACCAGGTCTCCGGCACCGCCGAGGGGGGGCGGGTGAAGCGGGGGGCCAGGGTGCAGCCGGTGCTGATCAGCAGGGCGCCAAGGGCAAGGATCGGTTTCGGATTCATGTCACTCCCCCACCGGAACACTGGTAGGAACGGTCTTCTTCTTTCGCTGGAAGAGCTGCACCACGACAACATAGAAGAGCGGGATGAAGAGGATGGCCAAGAAGGTGGCCGTGATCATGCCGCCCAGCACGCTGGTGCCGATGGCCTTCTGGGCGCCGGCGCCGGCCCCGGAGGCGATGGCCAGAGGGAGGACGCCGAAGCCGAAGGCGATGGAGGTCATGAGGATCGGCCGGAGCCGGAGCTTGGCCGCCTCGAGGGTGGCGGGCACCAGTTCCATGCCCGCCTCCATATTGGACTTGGCGAACTGGACAATGAGGATGGCGTTCTTGGTGGTCAGGCCCAGCACGGTCAGGAGGCCGATCTGGAAGTAGACGTCATTGGACATGCCCCTCATTGACGTGGCCAGCACGCCTCCGATGACGCCCAGGGGCAGGGCCAGGAGGATGGTGATGGGCACGATCCAGCTCTCATAGAGGGCTGCCAGCACCAGGAAGATCACGAGGATCGAGAAGGTGTAGAGGAGGCCCGTCTGGGACTCGGACATCCGCTGCTGGTAGGAGAGGCCGGTCCACTCGGAGCTGACCCCCTGGGGGAGCTTCTTCACGATCTCCTCCATGGCCAGCATGGCCTCACCGGTGCTCCGGCCCGGGGCGGCTTCGCCCTGGATGTTCATGGCCGGGAAGCCGTTGTAGCGCTCCAGGCGGGGGGAACCGAAGACCCAGTGACCCGTGGCGATGGCCGAGAGGGGGACCAGGGCGCCCTTGCTGTTGCGGATGCGGATGCGGTTGAAGTCCTCAGGGCTCGTGCGGAAGGAGGCGTCGGCCTGGGCATAGACCCGCTTCACGCGGCCATTCTGGACGAAGTTGTTGATGTAGGCGCTGCCGAAGGCCGTGGAGACATAGCTCTGGACATCGCTCACGGAGACGCCGAGGGCACCGGCCCTGCCCCAGTCGATGTCCACCTTGTACTGGGGCACATCGGACATGCCGTTGGGGCGGACCCGGGTGAGGCGGGGATCCTGGGCAGCCATGCCCAGGAGCTGTCCCTGGGCGGCGGTCAGGCCCAGGTGGCCGAGATCGCCCCGGTCCTGGAGCATGAAGTCAAAGCCCGTGGCGGTACCGAGTTCGATGACGGGGGGAGGGGCAAAGGCGAAGAAAATGGCGTCCTTCGATCCACCCAGGGCCGCCATGGCCTTGCCGGCCACATCCTTGGCCTTCAGGCCATTCTTTTCCCGGAGCTTCCACTCCTTGAGCTGCACGAAGGCCATGGCCTGGTTCTGGCCGTTGCCCGCGAAGCTCATGCCAGCGCCGGTCATGCAGGACTTGACGGCATCGGCCTGATCCACCAGGAAGTGGTGGCGGACCTTTTCCAGGTAGGCTTCGGTCTGCTCCAGGGTGGAACCGACCGGGAGCTGCACCATGGCCATCAGGGAGCCCTGGTCCTCATCCGGAAGGTAGCCGGTGGGCATCCGCATGTAGAAGAAGCCCATGGCCCCCACGATCAGAAGGAAGATCACCCCGTAGCGGGCCCGCTTGCCGAGCACCCGGGTGACCATGCCCATATAGAGGTCCCGGACCCGGTAGAAGACCCGGTCGAACCAGAGGAAGAAGGGACGGAGGAACTTGATGCCGGTCTCGGCGGCCTCGTGCCCCTTCTCGACGGGCTTGAGCAGGCTGGCGCAGAGTACGGGGGTCAGGATCAGGGCGACCACCACGGAGAGGAGCATGGAGGCGATGACGGTTACGGAGAACTGCCGGTAGATGACACCGGTGGAGCCCTGGAAGAAGGCCATGGGGCCGAACACGGCGGAGAGCACCAGGCCGATGCCGATGAGGGCGCTGCTGATCTCCTTCATGGACTTCTGGGTGGCTTCCCAAGGACCAAGACCTTCCTCGCTCATCACGCGTTCCACGTTCTCCACCACCACGATGGCGTCATCCACCAGGAGGCCGATGGCCAGCACCATGGCGAACATGGTCAGCATGTTGATGGAGTACCCGAACAGGGCCAGGATCCCGAAGGTGCCCAGGAGCACCACGGGCACGGCGATGGTGGGGATCAGGGTCGCCCGCAGGTTGCCCATGAAGAGATACATCACCAGGAAGACCAGGATGATGGCCTCGATGAGGGTCTTGAACACCTCGTTGATGGCCACCCGTACGAAGGGGGTGGTGTCGTAGGGGTAGACCACCTTCATGTTCTGGGGGAAAAAGGTGGAGAGTTCCGCCATCTTGGCCTTCACGCGGTTGGCGGTGTCCAGGGCGTTGGCCCCGGCCTCCTGGCGGATGGCGATCATGCCCGCAGGCTTGCCGTTGAAGGACATGCGCATGTCCGGGGACTCGGAGGCCAGTTCGGTGCGGCCGATGTCCCTGACCCGGACAACGGAGCCATCGGGGTTGGTGCGGATGGGGACGTTGGCGAACTCCTCGGGGCTGGTGAGCATGGACTGCACCAGGATGGAGGCGTTCATGCGCTGCCCGGGTACCGAGGGGCCCCCGCCCAGCTGACCTGCGGAGACTTCGACGTTGTAGGCGCCGACGGCGGCCGCCACGTTGGCTGGGGTCAGGCCGAACTGGGTCAGCTTGTCAGGATCGAACCAGATGCGCATGGACAGGCCGGTGCCGAAGATGTTGACCTCGCCTACGCCCGGCACCCGGGAGAGAGCCGACTCCAGCTTGGTGGAGGCGTAATCATTCAGGCCTGCGTTGTCGATGCTGCCGTCTTCGGTAGTGATACCCACGATCAGGAGGTAGTTCCGGGTGGACTTGCTCACCGTCACGCCCCGCTGCTGGACCACGTCCGGCAGGGAGGGCAGGGCCAGCTGGAGCTTGTTCTGCACCTTGGCCCAAGCCATGTCGGGGTCCGTGCCGGGGGCGAAGGTGAGGGTCACCTGGGCGTTGCCCGCCGAGTCGCTGGTGGAATACATGTAGAGCATGCGGTCCAGGCCCGTCATCTTCTGCTCCACCATCTGGGTGACGCTGTCCTCCACGGTCTTGGCGGAGGCGCCGGGGTAGCTGGCGCTGATGCTGAT
>JAFNAB010000190.1 GCA_017859955.1 Holophagaceae bacterium | reverse complement strand
TCCCGTGCCCGCCCAGGGCGGCTACGCCCTGCTTCTGGCCGACCCCCAGCCCACCACGCCCTCTGAGGCCCTGGTGGGTGAGCCCCTGGTGGGCTTCCCCGAGGAAAACTGGCGCAAGGATCTGGTCTGCACCACCACCCCGGCCCCCCAGACCCTGTCCACCGTGGAGGCCATCCACGGGGCCCGCATGGAGCCCCGCATGACCCTGGCCTTCCGGGGTGGCCTGGCCGTGCCCAGCGGTACCCCCCTCCAAGCGGATGTTGTTGAGTCCTATACCCTGCTGGATCAGCGGGTCATTGAGCCCGAAAGCTTCTCCCAGGACCTTTGGGCCCACCGCTGGAGTCTCCTGGTGCGGGATGGTCTCCCCGTGCTGGAAAGTGCGCCGGATGCCCTGCTGGTGCGACTCCCCCTGCGCATGAGCCGGACCTTTGGCGAGGACGAACTGGTGGAGGGCCGTCTCTGGGTGGGCTTCTACCACGACCAGCTCCGGCTGGCCGAAACCGGTTCGGGTCTCCTGGGCTCCGAGGGGGGCGAGGTCAGCAATGGTGGCGTGACCGTCCAGGTGCCCGCCGGAGCCCTCACCGGCACTGCCCTCCTCACCGTCACCCCCGATAGCGGGGATCTCGCCAGCCTGTGGGGCAACCTGGGCCTTCCTGGGGCCCTTAAGGCTTCCTTTTCCGTGGATGTGGTGGGCACCCTGAGCCAGGGGCTCCAGATCAGCCTTGATGCTCTGGATGTCCCCGAGGGCGCCAAGCCCCTGCTGATCCAGCGGCGGGCCGTCCATGGGGAGCGGGTGAACCTGGTGGTGGGTTCCCTTCAGAAGGAGGGCAGCCTTTGGAAGGTGGTCCCGACCCAGCCCCTCCTGGAGGGCGGCGCCTTTGCCGTTTTCCTCCCGGAACAGACCTATGCCTGGGTCAGTGGCACCACCACGGATGGGGCCTCCCAGCCCCTGGCCGATGTCCAGGTGCGGGGTGATCTCCTCCCGGCCCTCAGCGGCTCCACCGGAGCTTTCTCGGTTCCCATGGGGATCGCGGGCACCCTTCGGGGGGACCGATCCGATATGGGCTTGGCGGGCACCCTCAGTGTCACCCCCCCGGCCACGGGGATTGTCCTGCCCCTGGCCACCGTGCCCTTCCGCATCCTCCAGGTGCTCCCCATGGAATCCGCCGTAGTGGAAGTCGGCGAGGTGCTCCAGGTGAGCACCAGCAGCCCCATGGCCGCCGAGGCCACCGCCGCCGCCCATCTCTACCGCAGCTCGGATGCCCTGGAGATCGCCCTGCGGCGCACCCTCAGCCAGGATGCCCGCACCCTCCTCCTGGTGCCCGAAAGCCCCCTGGAGGCCGGCCAGTCCTATCGTCTATCCCTGGATGCCCTGCGTTCCGTGCAAGGGGAGACCTTGCCCCTCTTTGAGCGTCGCTTCAGTACCACCGCCCAGGTCAAGGGGGACGTGGACCTCACCCGCTTTCAGCTCAATTACCCCGACGATCAGCTCAATGTCACCGTCACTATTCCCGAAGGTGCCGTGCCCGCCTGGTCCGTCGTGTCCGTAGAGGCCACGAATATGGGGGCCTACGGTCAGGGCGTTATGCCCCCCAGCGGCGTCCTTGCCTTCCCCATGAAGGCCAATCTGGGTGAACGCCTCCACGTCATCGTCCAGACCCGGGATGGCCGCAGCGTCAGCGGTACCATTGGCCGCTATGTGGCTTCCGATGGGCGCACCACCCTGGGGGCGGATGGCGGTCGGGTGGAGGGTCCCGACGGCCTGGCCGTGGTTCTGCCTGAGGGTGCCCTGAGCGCCCCGGCGGAGTTCACCATCATGCCCATGACGGTGCTGCCCCAGGTGGCTTCTGGAGCCCTGGCGGAGGGGGAACAGATCAATCCCGGTCTGACCCTTCGCATCAAGGGAGCCGCGACTCTGCTGAAACAGCCCATCGTCGAGATCCCCGCCAACCGATTGGGACGCCCCCTGGACCCCGTCCCCGCGGACCGGGATCTCATGGGCAACGGGCCGCTGTGTCTCTTCCGCACGGAACAGACCACGCTCCCCGATGGCACCGTGGACGAATACCACATCCTTACGGATACCCTGCAGCCTAGCAAGGACGGCACGAAGCTCGTGAGCCTCGGCGGCCTGCGCCTGCCGGACGCCACCCTGGGCTCTGCGGTGCAGGTCCAGAGCCTGAAGGTGCAAAGCCGCACCGTGACCAGTTCCGCTCAGGCGGACCCGGTTCCATCAGGCATCGCCAAGAACGCCATGTTCGCCCTGGATTTCGACGGGGGAGCCAGCGTCATCAACGAGATCAATTTCTCCATCCTGCAAAGCACCTACTACTACCATTCCGGCACCGTCTACCGGAACTGGAATGGCAGTGGTGGTTGTGGTGGCGGCGCTTCGGCCACCTGCTACGGTCCCCTGGCCGGGGCCGAGGTCCACCGCTACAGCGGCACCGCAGGTCTCGATGCCGCCCGAAAAGGGCGTCTGGCCCGGGGGCGCCTGCTGGCCGTGGCCGATGACCAGGGCCGCTACATGAGCGTCGGCGGCCCCGAAAGCGGTGCCATCGGCGGCCAGACCTGGATCGCCCTCTTCGCCGTGGATCCCCGCACCGGAGAGACCAGCATCGACGAGGGTTCCCCCAGTGCCGAGTCCCTGGGCCTTCCCTGGGTTCGTCGGAACCACAGCCTTGCCATCACGAGCAAGGGGGGGAATCCCTTTGATCCCACGCTGACGGCACCGAGGATTAGGGCGCGGATGGTGGATTCGACTGGTAGCGCACGCTCCCTGTTCGCCGTCGGCGATAAGGCCACCCTGCAACTGACCACCGACCCCGGTAGCCAATCCGTAGTGCGCGGGAAGCTCACCGGATCGATCAGTCAAGACTTTGGGACCCTACCCCTGGATGTGCCGGTGACCTTTGGCACCGAGGGGGCTTGGCATGTGGACATCCTGGGGTGGAGCGCCAAGCCGGTACAGGGTGCGGCCTCACTGGATGTGGTCGTGACATCCGCAGGAAATCTCGGGCCTGGGATGCCAGGCTCACCCTTGGTGATTGCGAAAGAACCTGGTGACGGTGATGTGGATGTGGAGCCTTCCTCGGTCATAAAAATCACCTTTAATGAACCTGTGAGG
This sequence comes from Holophagaceae bacterium, assembly GCA_017859955.1. GTDB lineage: Bacteria > Acidobacteriota > Holophagae > Holophagales > Holophagaceae > Holophaga. Next base: position 952 of record JAFNAB010000190.1, on the reverse strand, counting down.
GGTGCCACCTCGATTTCTTTTGATGTGAAGGTGAATGATGCTTCGGTTGCTTTCCAAGTGATATCCGGAGGTAAGGAAGTGACTGACGCCGCTACGCTCGTGCAGGACGTTTGGCTTGTCCCGAAGCAGCGCCTTTCCCTGGGAGCGAGGGTAAGCGTCACCGTCAATGGCTTCGTTACGGATCAGGACGGCCTAGCCTTCACCCGCCTGTCATGGCAATTCACGGTCAGGGGGGCGAAGGAGATTGGATCTTTGGCCGGAGTCGGCACCTTGACGAAAATGGTTTCCCACAAGGGAATGCTCTACGCCTTTGAAACGGTGCGAACCTCGGTCGGAAGTGAATTCGATGTGGGTGGTGTGCCCATCCAAGCCATCCGCATCTTTGATGTAGGCGACCCGAGTCAGCCCCAAAGCAAGAACTCCTTTGGTGCCCACGGGAGTTGGGACCCCAAGGGCCCCCTCAATGCCGGGGGATGGTCGGATGGTGAGCCTTTCTCTCGCCATGAGCTGAATGGCCTCCGGGTGGCTGAAGGCGTTTCCATCGCCGGGCAGAGCCGCGATCTCCTCCTGGTGAGCTCCCGCCCTCGGCAGGCTTCGGAGATGTACGTTTGGAGCAGCGACGGCGACAATTGGTACCGCTCTCGTCACAACACGATATGGGTGTATGACATCACAGGGGACGAGGCCAGCTTTGGGGAGAACAACACCCCCAAACTCCTCCTTGTCAGTTCTCTGGGCACCCTGTCTAATGCCTGGGCCAAGGGTCTAGGGAGTGCAGGGGGGGTGCTCGGCTGCATCAAGCTGCGGGGCGGCCTGTCCCTATGGGACGCCAACGCTTGGCGGGATGGTTACTTGGGTGATGCCCAGGCCCTGGAAGCCGATGGCACTGCCTTCAATGGTATTCAGGTCCTGGCCCGGCGCGCTCGGATGAGCACGGGGTACTTCCCCGATC
>JAFNAB010000005.1 GCA_017859955.1 Holophagaceae bacterium | reverse complement strand
CATGATCCGCACGCGGGACCGCATCCCGAATCCGCCCAGAAAGAAGAAGCATTAAAGGTCTTGCGCCCTCTCGTAAACTGGTTTTGCGGCAAATGCCGCTTTGGAGGCCTTCATGGGTCTGATGGACTGGGGTAAAGCCCAATTTCTCGACATCCTGCAGTGGCTGGATGACTCCAACGACACCATGGCTTGGCGCTTTCCCATGCGCGGCCAGGAGATCCAGAACGGCGGCAAGCTGGTGGTGCGTGAAAGCCAAGTGGCGGTCTTCGTGAACGAAGGCCAGTTCGCCGATGTCTTCGGGCCGGGCACTCACAACCTCACCACCCAGAATCTGCCGATCCTGGCCACCCTCAAGGGCTGGAAGTACGGCTTCGAGAGCCCCTTCAAGAGCGATGTCTATTTCCTGAACACCAAGCTCTTCAATGATCTGGGCTGGGGCACCCCCAACCCAATCATGCTGCGGGACGCCGACTTCGGGATGCTGCGCATCCGGGCCTTCGGCATCTACTCCATCCGGGTCAAGGACCCCAAGAGCTTCCTCCAGAACGTGGTGGGCACCAACGAGACCTACTCCGTCGCGGATATCCAGAACCAGCTCCGCAAGAGCCTTATCAGTCGCTTCACCGATGCCCTGGGGGAGGCCAAGGTCCCCGCCCTGGACCTCGCGGCTCACTATGACGAGCTCTCGGACCTGCTACGCACCAAGATGGACCCCGAGTTCCAGACGATGGGCCTGGAGTGCTCCAAGCTCTTCATCGAGAACATCAGCCTCCCCGAAGAGGTCGAGGCCATGATGGACAAGCGCACCAGCGTGGGCATGATGGCCCCTGTCATGGGCGCCTACACCCAGATGCAGGTGGCCGATAGCGTGCCCCTGGCGGCCCAGAACCCGGGCGGGCTCGCCGGCATGGGCATGGGCCTGGGGGTGGGTGTGGGCATGGGCAACATCATGGGTCAGCAGATGGGCGGCGCCATGGGCCAGATGGCCCAGACCCCCTACCCCGCAGGCAATGCCCCGGCGGCCCCGGCCGCGCCCGCCAAGAGCCTCAAGGAAGAGCTGGTGGACCTGAAGGACCTCTTCGACTCCCAGCTCATCAACCAGACCGAGTACGACGCACAGCGCAGCGTGATCATGAAGAAGCATGGGATGGGCCAGTAGCAGGCTTTTTCACAACGAAAGAGCACGGAGAGCTACCTCTTCGTGCTCTTTCCCTATTTCGGAAAAATGAATAGTATTTCATTAGCCGGAGTAGCCCATGTTAGAGCAGATGAAAACCACCGTGCGAAGAGTACGGGAGGCAAGAAAGCGCCATCAAGTACGTCATAGCCCATCCGGTTTCCAGTTCGCCTTTTTCGATCGAATCAGCATGGCGCGGCCAGATCACTGGGACCTTCTTACCCGGGACCACTCCGTCTGCCTTTCCCGCCCCTTTCTGGAAACCCTGGAGAGCTGCACCCCCACAGGTCTCAAGCCTCACTATGCCCTCATCTACCGAGGCGACGAGCCCGTAGCGGCAGTATCGGCCCAAAGCCTGGAGATCAGCGCCGCCGCGCTGCCCAAAGGCCAGTCAGAACGCCCTCACCTCGATCGCATCGCCCAGCGCACCCTGGCGAGCATCCAGCAGCGAATACTGGTGTGTGGCAATCTCCTCTCCTGGGGCGCCCACGGCACTGCCTTCGCTCCCGGAGAGGATCCCAGCCTTCTTTGGCCCGCCGTGGCGGAGGCACTCTACCGGATCCGCCGGGCCGATAAGCTCTTCGGGGACACGGACCTGATCATGGTGAAGGATCTTCCGGGGAACCGCCCGGAAACCGCCGATAACCTGCGCCGATTCAGCTACCGTCCCCTTGAGACCGAGCCCAACATGGTTTTGGAGCTAAAACCGAGCTGGCATTCCTTCGAGGACTACCTGAAGGATATGAAGTCAGACTACCGGAGCGGCATCAAGAAGCAGCTCCGCGACATCGCCGAGGCTGGGCTCGAGACGGTCTCGCTCGATGCTGACCAAGTGGCGGCCCACGCCAAGGAGATTCATCAACTCTACCTTCAGGTACACAGCAAGCAGCGGGCAAGGCTGATAACCATCCAGGAGGGGTGGATCCCAGGTCTGGCCAAGCGTTTCGGGCCTGACTTCAGGACAACGGTGATCCGGGCCCGTTCCGGCGGGCCCCTCCTGGGCTTTGTGACTTCCCTCCGGGATGGAGAAGGGGCCATCGGCTACTACATCGGCTTTGACCGGAAAGCCGCCGAAAGCGCCCCGCTCTACCTGCGCCTCCTGTACGCCATCGTGGAGGATGGCATCGCGTTGAAGGCCCACTGGATCTCTCAGGCCACCTATTGCCTCCTGCGACACCGCATCCAGGCCCTTAATCTGGTGGTGGGAAGCCTATTGAAGACCCTGCCAGACCCAGAAGAAGCCCCGGAACGGAATCCGTTCAAATAATCAGTCGCCGCATCCCTCCGCCGTGACTCCGCGCCCCATGCAGTAGGCGGTCCGGACAGTATCCTTCGGAAGACCCAGGCCCTCGCGATAAACCCGGGCCAAGCCCTGCCAGGCCCGGGGCTTGGACGTCAACGAGAACCTCCGCTGGTGAATAGGCTGGATCCTGTTGTATAATTGGATAATACGATTAACACATAATAACCGGCTGCGCCCCCGCTAAGAACCCGGTCATATGGCGGCACTCAGCCCCAGACCCGCTTGCCCCCCACCCAGGTCCCGAGCACCTTTCCCGGCAGCTCCCAGCCCTTGAAGGGGGTGTTGAAGGATCGGCTCTGGATGAAGGCGCGGTCCACGGTGATGCGGGTCTCGGGATCGAAGAGGACGAAGTCGGCGGGGTTGCCCACCGCCAGGGAGCCAAGCCCCTGGCGATCCAGATGGACCACCTTGGCGGGGCTGATGGTCAGCAGTTCAATGGCCCGGGCCAGGGTGATGACCCCGGGCTTGACCAGACGCTCCAGCACCAGGGGCAAGGCCGTCTCCAGGCCCAGGATGCCGAAGGCGGCATCCGGCAGTTCGCAGGACTTGTCGTCCCAGGCGTGGGGGGCATGGTCCGTGGCGATGGCGTCCACCGTGCCATCGGCGATGGCCTCCAGGACCGCATCCACGTCAGCCTGGGGCCGCAGGGGGGGGTTCATCTTGAAGTCGGCATCGAAGCGGTGCAACTCCTGATCCGTGAGACTGAAGTGGTGCGGAGTCACCTCACAGGTGGCCCGGACACCCCGGGACTTGGCTTCCCGCACCAGCCGCAGGGAGCCGCGGGTGGAGAGGTGCTGGAAGTGGACATGCCCCCCGGTGTGCTCCGCCAGGATGAGATCCCGGGCCACCATGACCTCCTCGGCCATGGCCGGAATCCCCCGGCAGCCCAGGGCGGCGCTTACGGCCCCCTCGTGCATGAAGCCCTTGTCGGCCAGATGTTCGTCCTCTTCGTGGGCCACCACTGGAACATCCAGCCAGGCCGTGTATTCCAGCGCCTTCCGCATGATGGCGGCGTTCATGATGGGACGCCCGTCGTCACTGAAGGCGATGCAGCCCGCCCCCTTGAGGGTGCCGTAGTCCGCCAGCTCCTCTCCGGCCATCCCCTTGGTCAGGGTGCCCAGGGGGAAATAGCGGCAGAGGTTGGCGGCCCTGGCCCGGTTCAGCGCCAATTCGGTGATCGCAACGGAGTCGTTGACAGGCCGGGTATTGGCCATGGCGCAGACCGACGTAAAGCCCCCGGCGACGGCGGCCCGGGACCCCGTTTCGATGGTCTCCTTGGTGGTCTGGCCGGGCTCCCGGAAGTGGACATGGAGATCGATGAAGCCAGGTGTCAGGACCTGACCCTCCGCATCCAGCACCTCCGCATCGCCGGGAACCTGAACCGCGGCCCCGATGGCAGCAACCAGCCCATCCTCCACCAGAAGGGAGCCTATTCCGTCAAGGCCCAGGGCAGGGTCGAGAATGCGGGCGTTCTTGATGAGCAGGGACATGGAGACCTCGGCAGTGCCTCCATGGTAGCAACCCTCTACTCCGAGTCCCCCATTTCGAGGAGCTCATCGTCCTCGTCCGCAAAATCCCCCTCTTCGACGAGGATCTTCCGAACCTTCCCGCCATCAGGGGCGGCGATATAGAAGGGCGTATGGGCGGAGTCCGTGCCCTCCATGAGGATCAGGTTTTCGTCTTCATCTACTTCCTGGCCGACGCTCACCAGGACATCCACCACATAGCCAGGCCATTCGGCGCGGATGATCATGGCTGCCTCCGACTACTTGGCGTGAAGGTATGGTACTCCGGGGCTTGGCGCAAGGCTGAGACCGTGAATTTCTGCATCCTGATATGATAGCGAGGCCGATTCTTGCTTCCGTCGGCAGCGACCTCTGCAGGAAGCCCGCCCCCATCGATACGGCGGAGGGTTTCATGGAGGGATCGCCAGTAGGAAGCCATTCTGGGCCGTGGGCCCATGGAGATTCAGATGAACACCCTCAAATTCTCACCAACCACCGTCAGCATTGACCTGGACGGCACGCCCATCTCCATCGAGACCGGCCGCATCGCCAAGCAGGCCTCCGGTTCCGTCGTCGTCCGTCAGGGCGACACCATGGTCCTGGTCGCTGTCTGCTGCGCCGAGCCCCGGGAAGGCATCGACTTCTTCCCCCTCACCGTGGACTACCGCGAGCCCGGTTTCGCGGCGGGCAAGATCCCCGGCGGCTGGTTCAAGCGCGAAGGCAAGCAGACCACCAAGGAGACCCTGGTCTCCCGCCTCATCGACCGTCCCCTGCGCCCCCTCTTCGAGGAAGGCTATAACGGCGACACCATGATCACCTGCCAGGTCATCAGCTTCGACGGCGAGCACCAGCCCGACACCCTGGCCATGGTGGGCGCCTCCGCGGCCCTCATCATCAGCGAGATCCCCTTCACCAACCCCGTCGGCGGCGTCCGCGTGGGCCGCGTCAACGGCAAGCTGGTGGCCAACCCCGTCGTGTCCCTGCGCCATGAGAGCGACCTGGACCTGCTGGTGGCCGGCACCGAAGAGGCCCTGGTCATGGTGGAGTGCGGCGCCCAGGAGGTCCAGGAAGCCGATATGGTCAAGGCCCTGGAATTCGGACACGCCCAGATCAAGACCTTGGTGAAGCTCCAGAAGGAACTCCAGGCCAAGGTGGGCAAGACCAAGATGGTCCCCGCCAAGACCGAGCGCAACGAGGAGATCTACAACCAGGTCGCCGCCAAGTACGCCGAGAAGCTCCTGGCCGCCCTGACCATCAAGGTCAAGATCGACAGCTACAAGGCCATCGACGCCCTCAAGAAAGAGGTCGTCGCCGATCTCTGCGCCGAGGATGCCTCCCTCAAGGGCGAGGTCAAGGCCTGCTTCGACCTCCTCAAGGAGACCCTCTTCCGCAACGCCATCCTCAAGCAGGGCATGCGCCTGGATGGCCGCAAGTTCGACGAGATCCGCCCCCTCAACATCGAGGTGGATGTTCTCCCCGCCACCCACGGTTCCTGCCTCTTCACCCGCGGCGAGACCCAGGCCATGGTCACCGCCACCCTGGGCACCGCCGATGACGTCCAGACTATCGACGGCATCGAGGAGGAGTACGAGAAGCGCTTCTACCTCCACTACAACTTCCCCGGCTACAGCGTGGGCGAGTGCAAGCCCAACCGTGGTCCCGGCCGCCGCGAGATCGGCCACGGCGCCCTGGCTGAGCGTTCCATCATGGCCGTCCTGCCGGATGCCAAGGTGAACCCCTACACCCTGCGCGTGGTTTCCGAGATCACCGAGTCCAACGGCTCCAGCTCCATGGCCACCATCTGCGGCGGCACCCTGGCTCTGATGAGCGCCGGTATCAAGCTCAAGGCCCCCGTGGCCGGTGTGGCCATGGGCCTCGTGAGCGATGGTGAGAAGTTCGTCGTGCTGACCGACATCGCCGGCCAGGAAGACCACTACGGCGACATGGACTTCAAGGTGGCCGGCACCCCCGCCGGCATCACCGCCCTGCAGATGGACATCAAGATCGGCGGGATCACCACCGAGGTCCTCACCAAGGCCCTGGAGCAGGCCAAGAAGGGCCGCCTGGAGCTCCTGGAGGCCATGGGCACTGTCCTGGCCGCCCCCCGGGAGGCCTTCGCCCAGAACGCGCCCCAGATGGCCACCATCACCCTGCCCAAGGAGAAGATCCGCGACGTCATCGGCAAGGGCGGCGTGACCATCCGCAACATCATCGAAGTCAGCGGCTGCGATGTGAACATCGATGACAACGGCATCTGCCAGGTCGCCGGCCCCAACCAGGAGAAGCTCGCCGTCGCCGTGAAGATGATCGGCGACCTCATCCAGAGCGCCGAGGTGGGCCAGACCTACCTGGGCAAGGTGGCCAAGGTGGTCGAGTTCGGCGCCTTCGTGACCATCCTCCCCGGCCTGGACGGTCTGCTCCACGTCTCCGAGATGGCTCCCTACCGCGTCAAGTCCCCCGCGGACGAGGTCAGCGAAGGCCAGGAGATCATGGTCAAGTGCATCGCCGTGGAAGCCAACGGGAAGATCCGCCTGAGCCGCAAGGCCCTGATGGCGGCGGATGCCGAGCCTTCCGCCGAGTAGCAATCCGCAGGTCTGGGCCTGCTCAGGGAAAGGCGCCTTCGGGCGCCTTTTCCGTTCATGGGATCCCGTTCAGGCATCGAATAGGTATGGCGGAGGGCCTCCCATGATCCATGATCCATCCCCCCTCCCGGAAGACCCCTTGACGCTCCTGCAGGACTGGCTGAAGGCGGCGGAGCAGGCCGAATCCAGGGACCCCAACGCCATGGCCCTGGCTACCGTCAGCCCCGAGGGCTATCCTTCCCTGCGGATGGTCCTCCTGAAGGGACTGGATGCACGGGGTTGCGTCTTCTACACCCATCTCGGCAGCCGCAAGGGCCGGGAGCTGGCTGCGCTTCCACGGGCCGCCCTCTGCTTTCACTGGAAGTCCCTGGACCGCCAGGTCCGCCTGGAAGGCTCAGTAGAGGCCGTCAGCCCGGAGGAGGCGGATGCCTACTTCGCCTCCCGCCCCCGGGAGTCCCAGCTCGGAGCCTGGGCTTCCCGTCAATCGGAGCCCATGACCCGCCCCCAAGAGTTGGATGATCGACTGAGGGAAGTCGCCCTCCGCTTTGAGGGAAGTTCCGTTCCCAGGCCCAGCGGGTGGTCCGGGTTCCGCCTGGTCCCTGAAAGGATCGAGTTCTGGGAGGCCCGCCCCTCTCGGCTTCACTGGCGCTTGCTCTATCAGCGGGGAGCCCTTGGAATCTGGACCCAGTTCCAACTCTTCCCCTGAATGCAGGACCACGCGTCACATCCTCCTTGCGTGTCCGGCCTTTTTACCTCACAAAGGGCTAGGAGGTTTCCTTGGCCCGTCGCCCCTGCTGCAAACGCATCGAAGCCCTGCCGGAGGTTCGCTACTTCAAGCCCCGGGCTGTTCCCATGGCCGAACTGGAAGAGGTCACCCTGAGCATGGAGGAACTGGAAGCCATGAGACTGGCTCACCTCGAAGGGCACTATCAGAAGGAGGCTGCCGAATGCATGGGCGTCTCCCGGGCCACCTTCGGGCGGGTGCTGGATGCAGCCCATCGGAAGGTGGCCAAGGCCCTGGTCGAAGGCTGCGCCCTTCGCATCGAGGGCGGCAGCTATGCGGTTAAGGGAGAGCTTCCCGAGCCATGAAGACCTGGGACCCTCACCTGATGATGTGGGTCGCCTGCCACTGCTGGTAACGCCGGTAGCCTCCGGAGAGGTTCCTCACCCGGTACCCGTGCTGGGCCAGGATACGGGCCGCGAGGTACCCCCGGAGACCCACCTGGCAGAAAACCAGGATTTCCTTGTCCCGGGGTAGTTCCGCCAGGCGCGCCCGAAGCGTATCGACCGGGATGCAGGTGGCCTCCGGGATCGATCCATTGGCATTCTCCGCAGGTGATCGGACATCGAGGAGTAATTGACTCCCAGCCAGGGAGGACAGTTCCTCCGGCTCCCACAGGTCCACATCCCCCCGGAGTACATTGGCAGCCACAAAACCAGCCATGTTTATTGGGTCCTTGGCGCTCCCAAAGGGAGGTGCGTAGCAGAGCTCAAGGTCCTCCAGGTCGAGGACGGTGAGTCCCGCCCGCTGCGCCACAGCTAGGACATCGATGCGCTTGTCCACACCCTCGGGCCCCACCGCCTGGGCTCCCAGGATGCGCCCGAGGTCCGGCTCAAAGAGCAGCTTGAGGGACATGGGCTGGGCACCGGGATAGTAGGTCGCGTGCTGAGGAGGATAGATGTAGATCTTCCGGAAGCTCATTCCACGCCGCTGAAGGGCGGCCTCGGTCATACCGGTCATGGCGAAGGTCAGATTGAAGACCTTGCAGACGGCCGTGCCCTGGGTGCCTTTGTAACGGCTGTCCCGACCGAGGATCACCTCCGCCGCGATGCGTCCCTGGCGGTTTGCGGGGCCCGCCAGGGGTATCAGGGCTGGCGCTTCGCTCACGAAGTCTCTGACCTCGATCGCGTCCCCGACGGCAAAAATATGCGGATCACTGGTGCGCATCTGGTCGTCCACCAGGATGCCCCCGGTGGAGCCCAGGGCCAATCCGGCCTCCTGGGCCAGTCGGGTCTCCGGGCGGACCCCGACACAGAGGATGGCCAGATCGCAGGACAAGCTCTCACCACCCTCCAGCCGGACCAGGAGCTGGTCGCCGCAGCCTCCGAACGCTGTGGCGGAGATACCAAGACGTAGATCCACTCCATTCCTCCGGAGTTCCGCCTGCAAGGGAGCGACCATATCGGCATCCGCCACCCCCAGCACATGGGGCAAACGCTCCAGAAGGCATACCTCCAGGCCCCGGTGACGGAACGATTCAGCCAGTTCCAATCCGATGTACCCCGCGCCGACAATCAGCACCCTTCCCTGCCCCTCCGAAGGCAGGGCCGCGAGGATGCCATCCATGTCCTCCAGGTTCCTCAGGGTGAATACCCGGGGATCATCAATCCCCGGGAGGGGAGGACGGATGGGCGCTGCTCCGGGGCTAAGCACCAGGGCATCGTAGGATTGCTGGTAGCTCTCACCAGTCTCAAGATTCTTGACGTTCAGGCTCCTACGCCCAGGGTCAATGGCCGTCACCTCAGATCGCACCCGCACATCCAGCGCGAAGCGGGCCCGCAGCCTTTCCGGGGTCTGCACCAGGAGGCTCGACCGTTCCGGGATCACCCCGCCAAGGTGGTAGGGCAGGCCACAGTTGGCAAAAGATACCTGGGGGCCCCGCTCCAAGAGGATGATCTCGGCCTCCTCGGAAAGCCGCCGGGCCCGGGCGGCGGCACTGGCACCTCCGGCGACGCCCCCGACGATCACGATGCGTGGTGCTCTGGACATGCTGCCTCCTGAAAACATGAGCAAAAGAAAAGGGCCCCGAAGGGCCCTTTTCTTGAGTTGAGCTGTGAACTAAAGCTCGTCTCCGTCGATCTCAGAGAGTCCCTGAAGCTCCTCGACGTGCTGGGCCATCCGGCTGTACTCGTCGTCGAAGTCATCGGAGTTCATGAGATCCGTATCCACCGGCTCGGGGTACTGGCCCTCCTCGATCTGGAGACCGCGGTAGATGGGCATGCCCGTGCCCGCGGGGATCAGACGACCGAGGATGACGTTCTCCTTCAGGCCGCGCAGGTAGTCCACACGTCCCTCGAGAGCCGCCTCGGTGAGCACTCGGGTGGTCTCCTGGAAGGAGGCCGCCGAGATGAAGCTCTCGGAGGTCAGGGCCGCCTTGGTGATACCCAGGAGCTGGGGCTCGCAGGTGGCGGGCTGGCCGTTGGTGTTGAGGGCGGTCTCGTTGATCTCCTTGAAGCGGTGCTTGTCCACCTTCTCCTCGACGATCAGCGGGGTATCGCCCACATCGGTGATCATGACCCAGCGCATCATCTGACGGATGATGGTCTCGATGTGCTTGTCGTTGATCGTCACACCCTGGGCGCGGTAGACCTCCTGGACCTCGTTGACGAGGAAGGCCTGGAGGGCTTTTTCGCCCTGGACCTTGAGGAGATCGTGGGGGGAGACGGCACCCTCGGTGATCTTCTCACCGGCCTGGATCTCGTCACCATCCTGCACCTGGATGTGCTTGCCGCGGGGGATCAGGTATTCACCCTTCTCGCCGTCCACAGCCTCCACAATGACCTTCTGCTGACCGCGCACGCGGTTCCCGTATTTCACGATGCCGGTGATCTCGGCAATGATGGCGGGATCCTTGGGCTTGCGGCCTTCGAAGAGCTCGGTCACGCGGGGCAGACCGCCCGTGATGTCCGAAGTCTTGGCCTGCTGGCGGGGGGTCTTGGCCAGCACGTCGCCGGGCAGCAGCTCCTGGCCATCCTCCACTTCGACGTAGGCGCCGGTGGGGATGTTGTAGCGCTGCAGAACCTTGTGGTTCTCGCCCTTGACGTTGATGTGGGGGTGCAGCTTGTCATCGGTGGGATCGATGATGCGCTTACGGAAGCGACCGGTGATCTGGTCCTTCTCTTCCTGGTAGCTGGCGTTGAGATCGAATTCCTTGAAGTCGGCGACGCCGGGCTTCTCGTTGATCAGGTAGTCGTTGTAGGGATCCCACTCGGCCAGAACGGTCTTGGGCTCCACTTCCTCGCCATCCTTGACACGGATGGTGGCGCCGGGGGCGACCTTGTACCGCTCACGCTCGTTGCCGTCCTTGTCCACCACGAGGATGAAGCCGGACCGGCTCAGGGCACGGACGTCGCCGTTGCGGTCTTCCACGGACTTGATGCCATCCAGCTTCACGATGCCGACGATCTGCGCTTCGTGGGTGGACTTCTCGGAAGTGCGGCTGGCCGCACCACCGACGTGGAAGGTTCGCATGGTCAGCTGGGTGCCGGGCTCACCGATGGACTGGGCCGCGATCACGCCCACAGCCTCGCCCAGATCCACCATCTTGCCGGTGGAGAGGTTCAGGCCGTAGCACTTGGCGCAGCAGCCACGACGGGCCTCGCAGGTCAGCACGGAGCGGATCTTGACGGAGGTGACGCCGGAGGTCTCGATGGTGAAGGACAGTTCCTCGGTGAGGAGGGTGCCGGAGGCCGCGATGATCTCCTTGGAGTAGGGATCCACGATGTCATCGAGGCAGACACGACCCATGATCCGGTCCCGCAGGCGGGCGCGGATGGTGCCATCGGTGTTGACGATGGCCGCCACCGTGATGCCGTCCAGCGTGGCGCAATCGTCCTCGTTGATGATCACGTCCTGGGCCACGTCCACCAGCTTGCGGGTGAGGTAGCCGGAGTCGGCGGTCTTGAGGGCGGTGTCCGCCAGACCCTTACGGGCGCCGTGGGTCGAGATGAAGTACTCGAGCACGCTGAGGCCTTCTTTGAAGTTGGCCTTGATGGGGGCTTCGATGATGTCGCCGGAGGGCTTGGCCATCAGACCACGCATACCCGCCACCTGACGGATCTGGGTCTTGGATCCACGGGCGCCGGAGTCAGCCATGATGTAGACGGAGTTGAGGAAGCGGTCCGTATCGTTGCGGCGTTCCAGCTCCTTCATCATGTCAGTGGCGACGTCCTCGGAAGCCTTGCCCCACACCTCGAGGATGCGGTTGTAGCGGGTGGCGGCGTCCAGCTTGCCCTCGTGGTAGTACTCGTGCTCGATGGCACGGACTTCCTCGTTGGCACCCTTGAGGATCGCGGGCTTGGTGTTGGGAACCACCAGGTCGTCGATACCCACGGACACACCGGCCTTCATGGCCCACTGGAAGCCGATGTCCTTCATGGCGTCCAGCATGTGGATGGTCACTTCGGGACCGTTGAGCTTGTAGGCACGGTTCACCAGGGACAGCAGGCCTTCCTTCTTCAGGAGACCGTTGACGAAGGGGAGGGCGCTGGGGAGCGCGCGGTTGAAGATCACGCGACCCACGGTGGTGGTGATGAGCTCGTCCTTGGTTTCCCGGGAGGGGCACTCGAAGACTTCCTGTTCGGAATGCTTCTTGGGGTCAGCCTTGTGCCAGGCCTCGGTGTCCACCAGTTCGCCGGTGTAGCGGAGCTGAATGATGGCGTGGGTGTCGACCACCTTGGCCTCGTGGGCTGCCACGACTTCATTGGAGCTGCCGAAGATCATGCCCTCGCCGCGGCGGTTGGTGCGCTTCTTGGTGAGGTAGTAGCCGCCAAGCACGATGTCCTGGCTGGGCACCACGTTGGGCTTGCCGTTGGCGGGGTTGAGGATGTTCTGGGTGGACATCATCAGGACCCGGGCCTCGGTCTGGGCCATGGGGCTCAGGGGCACGTGAACGGCCATCTGGTCGCCGTCGAAGTCGGCGTTGAAGGCGGTGCAGACCAGGGGGTGAAGACGGATGGCCTTGCCTTCCACCAGGACGGGCTGGAAGGCCTGGATGCCCAGACGGTGAAGGGTCGGGGCGCGGTTCAGCATCACGGGGTGGTTCTGAATCACCTCTTCCAGGACGTCCCAGACCTCGGACACCCCCTGCTCGACCATTTCCTTGGCCTGGCGGATGGTGGCCGCATGGCCCTTGTGCTCGAGGCGGTTGAAGATGAAGGGCTTGAAGAGCTCCAGGGCCATCTTCTTGGGAAGACCGCACTGGTGCAGCTTGAGGTCGGGACCCACCACGATGACCGAACGGCCGGAGTAGTCCACGCGCTTGCCCAGCAGGTTCTGCCGGAAGCGACCCTGCTTGCCCTTGAGGGCGTCAGACAGGGACTTGAGGGGGCGGTTGGAGACACCACGAAGGAGGCGCCCACGCTTGCCGTTCTCGAAAAGGGCGTCCGCGGCTTCCTGGAGCATGCGCTTTTCGTTGCGCACGATCACGTCGGGAGCGCGAAGTTCCAACAGCTTCTTCAGACGGTTGTTCCGGTTGATGACGCGGCGGTAGAGATCATTCAGATCGGAGGTGGCGAAACGGCCGCCGTCCAGAGGCACCAGGGGGCGCAGCTCGGGGGGCAGGACCGGGATCACGTCCAGGATCATCCACTCAGGCTTGTTGCCGCTGCGCTTAAAGGCCTCGGTGACCTTGAGGCGCTTGGCCAGCTTGATGCGCTTCTGGGCGGAGGACTCGTTCTTCATCAGGTAGCGGAGTTCGACGGCCAGGGCCTCGACGTCCACCTGCTTCAGGAGTTCCTTGATGCCCTCGGCGCCCATCATGGCGCGGAAACGCTCGCCGTACTCGGCCTTGTACTCGCGGTACTTCTCTTCGGCGAGGATCTCGTGCTTCTTCAGGGTCGTGTCGCCGGTGTCGATGACGGCATAGGCCTCAAAGTAGAGCACGCGCTCCAGGTCCTTGAGGGGGATGTCCAGGAGGTAGCCGATGCGGCTGGGGACGCCCTTGAAGAACCACACGTGGCTGACGGGGCTCGCCAGCTGGATGTGGCCCATGCGCTCGCGGCGCACGACCTTCTTGGTGACCTCAACGCCGCACTTGTCGCAGATGACGCCCTTGAACTTCTGGCGCTTGTACTTGCCGCACAGGCATTCCCAGTCGTTCACGGGTCCGAAGATCCGGGCGCAGAAGAGACCGTCGCGTTCAGGCTTGAGGCTGCGGTAGTTGATGGTTTCGGGCTTGGTGACCTCGCCCTTGGACCAGGACCGGATCTTGTCCGGGGAAGCGAGGCTTACCTTGATGCATTCGTAGGCATTGATGTTCTGCTGTTCGGGAAACATGAGAACTCTCTCCAAATCAGTTCACGGGGTTGCAGGGTGGAGGAACCGGAATGGCTCCTCCCATCAAGCCTCGATGGAGAAGGCAGGCTCTTCCAGATCGAGCTGGGGTTCCAGCTCTTCCCGGGTGAGCATCTCCACGTCGATGCAAAGCGCGTTCAGTTCCTTCTTGACCACGTTGAAGCTCTCGGGCAATCCGGGATCCTTGATGGGCTCGCCCTTGATGATGGCCTGGTAGATCTGGGTGCGGCCGTGCATATCGTCGGACTTGTAGGTAAGCAGTTCCTGCAGGATGTGCGCGGCGCCGTAAGCTTCCAGGGCCCACACTTCCATCTCACCGAAACGCTGGCCGCCGAACTGCGCCTTACCGCCCAGGGGCTGCTGGGTGATGAGGCTGTAGGGCCCAATGCTCCGAGCGTGGATCTTGTTATCCACCAAGTGATGCAGCTTCAGCTGGTAGACGCAGCCCACGTTCACGGGCTGTTCGTAGGCCTCGCCGGTCATGCCGTCGAAGAGAATGGCCTTGCCGTCGGGGATGGCGATCTCTTCCATGTCCCCGGAAACAGGGTTGTAGCGGTTGACCTTGACGTCGACACCGGCTCCGTGGGGGGCCTTTTCGTTGGCCTTCCGCAACCACTCCTTGATGTCGGGGGTCTTGGCGCCGTCGAAGACGGGGGTGGCGAAGTGGACACCCAGCACACGGCCGGCCCAGCCAAGGTGGCACTCGAGCACCTGACCGATGTTCATACGGGAAGGCACGCCGAGAGGGTTCAGCACGATGTCCACGGGGGTACCGTCAGCCAGGTAGGGCAGATCCTCGATGGGGAGGATGCGGCTCACCACGCCCTTGTTACCGTGACGACCGGCCATCTTGTCACCGACCTGCAGCTTGCGCTTGACGGCAACGTAGACCTTGACGGTCTTCAGGACGCCGGGCATGAGCTCGTCGCCCTTGACCAGGCGGTCGATGCGCTCGTTCAGGATGTCGCGCAGGACGCGGAGCTGGCTCTCGGTCTTGTCCAGGATGTCCAGAACCTGGGCCTCGATGCGCTCCTTGCCAGCGGCAACGGTGATCTGACGGAAGCGCCCGTAGGGCACGGCCTCCAGCATGTTCTGGGTGAGCTTCTTGGCCTTGGGCAGGAGTTCCTTGCCCTTGTCGTCTGTCAGGACTTCGGAGAGTTCCTTGTTCTTCAGGAGGGCCACGATCTTCTTCTTGGCCTCGGCGCGGATGATGCGCTCCTCGTCCCCGAGATCCTTCTCCCACTTGGCGATCTGGTCACGCTCGATCTGCTGGGTGCGGAGATCCTTCTCCTGGCCCTTGCGGGTGAAGACCTTGACATCGACGACGGTGCCTTCGATGCCGGGGCCCACGGTGAGGGAGGCATCCTTCACGTCAGAGGCCTTCTCGCCGAAGATGGCGCGCAGGAGCTTCTCTTCAGGGGAGAGGATGGTCTCACCCTTGGGGGTGACCTTGCCCACCAGGATGTCGCCGTGGCGGACGGTGGCACCGATGCGGATGATGCCGGACTCGTCGAGGTTCTTGAGCATCTCCTCGCGGACCTGGGGGATGTCGCGGGTGATCTCTTCAGGTCCGAGCTTGGTGTCGCGGGCGTGGACCTCAAACTCCTCGATGTGGATCGTGGTGTAGAGGTCTTCCTTGACGACGCGCTCGGAAATCAGGATGGCGTCTTCGAAGTTGTACCCGCGCCAGGGCATGTAGGCGACCACGAGGTTCCGGCCCAGGGCCAGCTCGCCGTGTTCGCAGCAGGGGCCGTCCGCGAGGATCTGGCCCACGGCGACATACTCGCCCTTCTTCACCAGGGGGACCTGGTTGAGGCAGGTGTTCTGGTTGGAGCGGGAGTACTTGACCAGGGTGTAGATGTCCACACCGCTTTCGTCGGTATCGGTCTCGGGATCGTCTTCCACCCGGACCACCACACGGTTGGCGTCCACGGTCTCCACAATGCCGGAACGACGGCAGACCACGCAGGCGCCGGAGTCCTTGGCCGCGTAGTATTCCATGCCGGTACCCACGATGGGGGCTTCGGTGCGGATGAGCGGCACGGCCTGACGCTGCATGTTCGCGCCCATCAGGGCTCGGTTGGCGTCATCGTTCTCGAGGAAGGGGATGAGGGAGGCCGCCACGGACACGAGCTGCTTGGGGCTCACGTCCATCAGGGTGATCTTCTCGCGATCCACCGTGGTGTTTTCACCGGCGATACGGGCCACCAGGGACTCGTCCACGAGCATGCCGTTCTCATCCACCTCGGCGTTGGCCTGGGCGATGGTGTGGACATCCTCTTCCCAGGCGGAGAGGTAGAAGGCGTGCATCTCGAACTTGGCGGGACGCTTTCCGGCCTTCTCCAGCTTCTCGTTGGCCTCGGAGAGCTCGGCGAGGGGAACCACCTGGAGGTAGAGGGAGCTCAGGCCCTTGCGCAGCTCCTCCTTCAGGGCGGAGCCGGTCTTGGGATCCACGATGGTCACATCGGCCAGCTTGAGGTCGCCCACGCTGGTGATCTTGGCGAAGTGGATGATGCGACCGTTCTCGACCTTGAGGTAGGGGGACTCGATGAAGCCGAACTCGTTGATACGGGCGTAGCAGCTCAGGGAGGAGATCAGACCGATGTTCGGGCCTTCAGGGGTCTCGATGGGGCAGATACGGCCGTAGTGGGAGGTGTGCACGTCGCGGACTTCGAAGCCAGCGCGATCGCGGCTCAGACCGCCGGGTCCCAGGGCGGAGAGACGCCGCTTGTGGGTGATCTCCGAGAGAGGGTTGGTCTGGTCCATGAACTGGGAGAGCTGGCTGGAACCGAAGAACTCCTTCATAGCCGCAATCACGGGCTTGGAGTTGATCAGGTCGTGAGCCTGCAGGGGGCTGTTGGGATCCTGGGCCATGGAGAACTTCTCCTTGATGGCCCGCTGCACGCGGACGAGGCCCACGCGGAAGCAGTTCTCCAGGAGTTCCCCCACCGAGCGGACGCGGCGGTTGCCCAGGTGGTCGATGTCGTCCTTGCGGACGGGGGCCACTTCACCCTCGGCCCGATCGGAACGGGTGGTGTCGTACTTCTTGAGGCGCAGAAGGTAGTGGACCGTCTGGATGAAGTCTTCGGTGCGAAGCGTGCGGAGGTCGAGGTCCGTCTCCAGGCTCAGCTTGGCATTCATCTTGTGGCGGCCGACCTTGGAGAGGTCGTACTTCTGGGGGTCGAAGAACATGGAGAAGAGCAGCTTCTTGCTGGACTCCAGCGTCGCGGGCTCGCCGGGACGGATCTTCTTGAAGAGCTCCTTGGCGGCCTCTTCAGAGTCTTCGGTGTGATCCTTGGCCAGGGTCTCGGACAGGACCTTGCCGGTGGCATCCTGGTCAGGGAAGCAGACCAGGAACTCGTCCACGTTGTTGGCCAGGAACATCTCGAGATGGGTCTGGACAAAGGAGTCGTTGGCTTCGAGCAGCACTTCGCCGGTGTTCATGTTGACCACGTCCTGGATCAGGACGGCGCCTTCCAGGAGGGAGCGGTCAACGGGAACGAAGGGAATGTGGGCCTTGACCATGTGCTCCAGCAGGCGACGGCTGATGCTCTTGCCCTTGGCCACGATCACATCGCCGGACTTGGGATCCTTGACGTCCTCCAGAGCCTTCTGGCCCACCAGCAGCTCGCTGGGGCTCACGGCGACTTCCTCACCCTGCAGCCGGAAGGTGTGGGGGGTGTAGAAGTGGGACAGGATGGACTGGTTGTCCGCCAGGGCCTCGTCAAATAGCCCGAGGGCGCGCAGGAAAGTGGATCCCAGGAACTTGCGCTTGCGATCGATGCGGGCGTAGAAGAGGCCCTTGGTGTCGAGCTCGAACTCAATCCAGCTGCCACGGTAGGGAATGATCTGGGCGCTGTAGAGGGACTTGTCGGAAGCGATGGAGAAGAAGGCGCCGGGGCTGCGGTGCAGCTGGGAGACGATCACGCGCTCCGTGCCGTTGATGATGAAGGTGCCCCGATCCGTCATGGTCGGAATATCACCGAAGTAGACTTCGGATTCCTGGCTCTGCTTGAAGCGGCGATTGCCCTTGTCATCCTTGTCGAACTGGTTCAGACGGACCCGGATCTTCAGGGGGGCGGCCATGGTGGCGCCACGCTCGACGCACTCTTCCAGGCTCATCTTCGAGTGCAGGCCCACGGGCTCGTTGCACACGTCACAGATGGCGGCTTCATTCTTGTTGCGGGTGCCGCACTTGGGGCAGTCCACCGAAGCGTCCTTGGGGTGATCAGCGACGATGTGGTGGCCGCAGCTCTTGCAGGTGGTGCGGAGGTGGCCAAGGCCCTCATTCTTTCCGCACTTGCAGGCCCAGTGGCCCACGGTGTAGTCCACAAACTCCACTTCCAGGCTGGCGTCGGAGCCATCGGGACTCTTGGCGTTATGGACGGGGAACATGGATTCAAAGACGGTTCGCAGCCCGCGATTATCCCGCTCCTCGTGGAGCAGGTTCATCTGGAGGAACTCGTCGTAGCTACGCTTCTGGATATCGATCAGATTCGGGATGGGAACCAAGGAGCGAATCTTCGAGAACGAATGGCGCTGGCGATAGATGTTCTGTTGAACGCTCATGGTTCACTCCTGAGTCAGCCCCGCCAAGCCGGAGGCCTGGGGGCGGTGGAAAACATGGATATTCAATGGTTCAGTCGCGGAAACAGGCCTATGGCCAGCTCCCCCCCTGTGACCTGGTAGGGAAGCGGACCTCATGAACTTGGGGGTGCTGGTGCACAGAGATGGTTGCAACCGGTGCCCTTCGTATTGGCTAGAGATCAAGGCCTGACATCACTGACCGTTCAGGCGTAAGGAAGTAGTATACCACTTTCGGCGGCGGCAAAGGACAAAGCGCAAGGCGCATGTGACGCCTTACGCTTTGTCCTTGGAACGCGGGTGAGACTACTTGATCTCGACCTTGGCGCCAGCGGCTTCCAGCTTTTCCTTGATCTTCTGGGCCTCTTCCTTGGTAGCGCCTTCCTTCAGGGTCTTGGGGGCGCCATCGACCAGATCCTTGGCTTCCTTCAGGCCCAGGCCAGCGACGATCTCGCGGACCGCCTTGATGACGTTCAGCTTGTTGGCGCCGGCATCGGCCAGCACCACGTCGAAGTCGGTCTTCTCTTCGGCAGCGGCGGCAGGGGCGGCGGCGCCAGCAGGGGCCGCAACGGCAGCGGCGGTGACGCCGAAGCGCTCCTCGAGAGCCTTGACCAGATTGGCCAGCTCGAGGACGGTCATGGTTTCAATTTCCTGGATCAGCTGATCAGCGGTGAGAGCCATGTTGTACTCCTCTCAAAATTTTCGGATTCGGATGGGGGGAAACGGCTAAGCCGCGCCTTCCTTCTGCTTACGGATCTGGTCAAGAGCAACAGCCAGGCCAGAGATCGGGTACTGCATGAGGTAGAGCAGCTTGCTAATGAGAACTTCGCGGCTGGGCAGCTCGGCGATGGTCTGGAACTCCGAGATGGAGACCAGCTGACCATCCAGGATGGCGCCCTTGAAAGACGCAGCCGGGTTGTCCTTGAGGAAGTTGTTGACAGCCTTGGCGAGGGACACCACATCGTTCTCGGTGGTGGCCACAGCGGTGGCGCCCTTGAAATGGGGCGTCAGGCTCTCGAAGGCGGTTTCCTTCACGGCGAGGCGAAGGAGGGTGTTCTTGGAGACGCGGTACTGGCCCTTGCTCTCGCGGATGTTCTTGCGGAACGTGGTGTCCTTGTCGACTTTCAGGCCCTTGAACTCCAGGACGACCGCAGACTTGGCAGCGGTGAAGGTCCCCTTGAGCTCGGCCACTTCATTACGTTTTTGATCACGATCCATGGTCCGCCTCACTTCTCAATAATGCTGGTGGACAACGTGACGCTGGGGCCCATCGTCGAAGCCATGTGGATGGCCTTGACATACTTGCCCTTGGCGGCGGAAGGCTTGGCCTTCTGGACGGCGTCAATGAGGGCCTTGGCATTCTCGGCGAGCTTTTCGACACCGAAGGACAGCTTACCCACGGGGGCGTGGATGATGCCCGTCTTGTCGACGCGGTACTCGACCTTGCCGGCCTTGATCTCCTTGATGGCCTTGGCCACGTCGAAGGTCACGGTTCCGGTCTTGGGGTTGGGCATCAGGCCACGGGGACCCAGCACCTTACCCAAACGACCCACACCCTTCATCATGTCGGGGGTGGCCACGAGGGCGTCGAACTCGAGGAATCCGCCAGCGATGCGCTCTACCAGATCGTCACCGCCCACGATTTCCGCACCGGCGGCCTCGGCATCCTTGATCTTCTCACCCGCTGCGATGACAGCCACGCGCATCGTCCGACCCGTTCCGTGGGGCAGTACGATGGTGCCACGGACCATCTGGTCAGCGTGGCGGGGGTCAACGCCGAGCCTCATGTGCACTTCCACCGTTTCGTCGAACTTGGCGAAGGCCAGGTCCTTGATGGTGTTCAGGGCTTCATTGAGGTCGTAGGGGCGATCTTCGATCTTGGAGGCGGCTGCCTGGTACTTCTTTCCAGGTTTTGCCATTGTTTCTCCTGTTTTGAAGATCTTCCGCGATAACGGTCGCGGTTACCGGGATCCCCGCACGGCGCGGGGTTCCGCACAAAAATCCGGGGAGCGGACCCCCCGGGTTCAAGTTCAATCGATGATTTCCACACCCATGGAGCGCGCGGAGCCGGTGATGGAGCGCATGGCGCTCTCCAGGCTGGCGGCGTTCAGATCGGGCATCTTGACCTTGGCGATCTCTTCGATCTGAGCCTTGGTGATCTTGCCGACCTTGATCTTGTTGGGAGTGGCGCTGCCCTTCTCGAGGCCGAGCTTCTTCTTGATCAGCACGGCAGCAGGAGGGGTCTTGAGGATGAAGCTGAAGCTGCGATCCGCATAGACGGTGATGACCACGGGAAGGATGGTGCCCTTCTCGACGGCGGTCACGGACTTCGCGTTGAACTGCTTAACGAATTCCATGATGTTGACGCCGTGCTGACCCAGGGCGGGACCCACGGGAGGAGCCGGGGTGGCCTCGCCGGCGGGCAGCTGCAGCTTGATGTAACCAGTGATCTTCTTAGCCATGTCTTGTTTCCTTGTCCGCAACGGATTCCGGCGCATGCCGGCGACTGTTGCCGTGGAGTGTGGGCGGCAGGGTCACCGCGCCACCGGTGATGTGCAGAAGCTAGCGCTTCTCCACCTGAATGAAGTCGAGCTCCACAGGGGTGCTGCGACCGAATACCGTCACCATCACCTTGATGGTGGAGCGTTCTTCGTGGATCTCTTCCACATCCCCTTCAAAGTTGGCGAAGGGGCCGTCTATGATACGGACTTTTTCGCCCTTTTCAAAGTGGAATTTCGGCTTGGGACGCTCCTGCGTCTCTTCCGTGTGGTTCATGATCTGGCGGACTTCCTCTTCAGTGAGAGGCGTGGGGCGCTTCTTGTTGGCCCCGACGAAGGAGGTGACCTTCGGCGTGTTGCGCACCAGATGCCAGTCGGCGTCCTCCATCTCGTAGTTCGCGCCCTTCTTGGTGACGGCAATCTGAACCAGGAGATAGCCGGGGAAGGACTTGCGCTTCTTGAGAACGCGCTCCTTCTTTCCGGACTTGGCGTCGACCTTCATTTCTTCATAGGTCTCCTCGGGGATCTGGATGTCCCCGAAGCATTCGTCACGCTCTTCCATCTTGATGCGTTGCCGCAGGCTTTCCATCACCTTGGCCTCATAGCCGGAATAGGTGTGGATGATGAACCAGGCCATCATGCGTTCGGCCGCTACGCCAGCAGTTTCCATCCGGACCTCCGTCATATCGGACATCATGATCCTCCGATCAGTGGTGGGGAAGGATGAACTTCATCCCCCAGGAGATCACCCAATCCGCACCCCAGAGAAAGGCGCCCACGAACGCGGAGACAATCACCACCGCATAGGTGGAGCCGAGCACCTTGTCCTTGGACGGCCAGTCCACCCGTTGCAGTTCGGTGGCCAGGTCCTTCGTCTGTTGCTTGATGGTCGAGATCAAAGGGATACCCCCAGAGAGGGCTTGCATTTACGAAACCGGCCCCAGCTCTCAGGCCGGGGCCGAATCAAGAGTGGCAGGGGAGACAGGGGTCGAACCTGCGACCTGCGGATTTGGAGTCCGCTGCTCTGCCAACTGAGCTACTCCCCTACGCGGGCCTAGCGGATGATGCCCGGGCCAGGCGAAAACCTAGCCCGGGCGATCACTCACTTGGATTCGCGGTGAACCTTGTGCCCGCCGCAGAAGCGGCAGAACTTCTTGAGTTCCAGCTTACCGGTGACGGTCTTCTTGTTCTTGGTGGTCGTGTAATTCTTACGCTTGCACTCGGTACACTGGAGCTGGATGTTATCGCGCATGTCTGATTCCTACTCGACGACTTCGTCAACGCGGCCGGAACCCACGGTGCGACCACCCTCACGGATGGCGAACTTCAGGCCCTTCTCCATGGCAACGGGGCAGATCAGCTCAACGGTCAGGGTGACGTTGTCACCGGGCATGACCATCTCGCGGCCCTCTTCCAGGGTGATGGAACCAGTCACGTCCGTGGTGCGGAAGAAGAACTGGGGGCGATACTTGTTGAAGAAGGGGGTGTGACGTCCGCCCTCTTCCTTGTTCAGCACGTAGACAGCGGCGGTGAACTTGCTGTGGGGCTTGATGCTGCCGGCCTTGGCCAGAACCTGACCACGCTCGACATCCTTGCGCTCCACACCACGGAGAAGGATACCGGCGTTGTCACCGGCGCGGCCTTCGTCCAGGGTCTTCTTGAACATCTCGACGCCGGTCACAACCTTCTTGACGGTGTCCTTGATGCCGACGATCTCGATTTCCTCGCCGACCTTGACCACACCCTGCTCGATACGGCCGGTCACCACGGTGCCACGACCGGTGATGGTGAAGACGTCCTCAACGGGCATCAGGAAGGGCAGATCGGTGGGGCGGGCGGGAGCGGGAATGTAGCTGTCCACGGCATCCATGAGGTCGTAGATGGCCTTGGTGTTCTCGGTCTCGAGGTTACCGGCGGTGGCGTCATCCAGGGCGCCCTTGGCGGTGCCACGGATCACGGGGATGTCGTCGCCGGGGAAGCCGTAGGAGGAGAGCAGCTCGCGGAGCTCCATCTCAACCAGCTCGGCCAGCTCGGGGTCAGCAATGTCCATCTTGTTCATGAACACCACCAGGGAGGGCACACCGACCTGACGGGCGAGCAGGATGTGCTCACGGGTCTGGGGCATGGGGCCGTCAGTGGCGGCGACCACCAGGATGGCGCCGTCCATCTGAGCCGCGCCGGTGATCATGTTCTTGATGTAGTCGGCGTGACCGGGGCAGTCCACGTGAGCGTAGTGACGCTTCTCGGTCTGGTACTCGACGTGGGCGGTGTTAATCGTGATCCCACGGGCCTTCTCCTCGGGAGCGGAGTCGATCTGATCGTAGGACTTGGCCTGGCCACCGAACTTCTTGGACAGAATGAAGGTGATGGCTGCAGTCAGTGTAGTTTTGCCGTGATCCACGTGGCCGATGGTGCCGATGTTGACGTGGGGCTTCGAACGATCAAATTTTTCCTTCGCCACAATTGCCTCCTGAAGAGAAGTGTGAACCGTTGAGTATACGCACGAATTGCAAAAAATGGAGCCCACAGCCGGGATCGAACCGGCGACCTCTTCCTTACCAAGGAAGTGCTCTGCCACTGAGCTATGTGGGCGGGGGCCTCGCGGGGGAACCCAGCGAGGTATCTGGAGCGGGAAACGGGGTTCGAACCCGCGACATTCAGCTTGGAAGGCTGACGCTCTACCAACTGAGCTATTCCCGCAGATCAACCAGTCTTTCCTAGAAAAGACTGGGGAATGGTGCCGAGAGAAGGATTCGAACCTCCGTAACGCGATGCGTGGCAGATTTACAGTCTGCTGCCATTAACCACTCGGCCATCTCGGCGCTGTCCAAAGATCTTCCTACTGGTCGAACCGTTGCGAGGCTTTTCCGGCAGGAATAGGAACTGTATCACGGGTTTCCAGACACCACAACCAAAAAGATTCAGCGCTTGCTGTCTTCCCTGCGGGCGAGAGCCCGGAAAACCACTACCGCCGCGGCTGCGGACACATTCAGGCTCTCCACGCCACCTGGCATCGGAATGCGCAGCAGTCCATCGCAGCGCTCCTGGATCTTCTGATGCAGACCTTCACCTTCGGCCCCCATCACCAGTACGGTACTGCGATCGAAGGCCTCCTCAAGGTAGTTGCGACTTCCGGGGCCGGCCGCCAGACCATAGACCCAGGCACCAGCCTCCTTGAGTTCATCCAGTGCGCGCCCAAGGTTGACCACCCGGACCAGGGGCACCCGACCGGCCGTTCCGGCACTGGCCCTCACGACGGTCTCGTTGACCTGGGCGGAACGCCGCTCCGGGAAGACCACGCCGTCCACACCGGCGGCAGCGGCGGTGCGAAGGATGGCCCCGAAGTTGTGGGGGTCGGTGACGCCATCCAGCGCCAGGACCAGCGCTTGGTCGCCGCGCGACTTGAGCACTTCGATCAGCTCGTCGAGGTGGTGCAGCTTCACATCCTCGCCTTCGCCCAGGATTCCCTGGTGCCGCTCGCCCTGAGCCCGGCGATCAAGGCTGTCCATGGGCTCACGGTGGACGGTCACACCCTTCTCCCGGGCATCCGTCCGCAGCTTCAAGGAGCGCTCCCAGGCTTGGGGCGCGACACGGAGCACCTGCAGTTCGCCCCGCTCCAAGGCTTCAGAACAGGCGTGGGGTCCAAGAAATCGCATCAGAAGCTCCTACGGAACCCGACGGCCCAGGTATAGCCCGTGCCTTCCACGCGGGTCTTGCCGGAGATCGTCCGGGGCCCACCCAGGTCCCAGTCCATGGCCAGGCGGCTAGAGTCGGTGTCCTTGGACAGCCGGGCCTGGACACCAACATTCAATTCCCCGCCCCAGGTCTTGTAGCCCATCCCCAGCGAGAAGGCCGAGGAGGCCAAGCCGCCCACCACCGGGTCAACGGCCTGCGCATCCACGGTGGCACCGTCCATGGCCATGCCGATACGCCCCGTCAGCCGCTTGGTGAAGGTTATTTCGCCCATGAGGCTCACGCCCAGCGCGTTGCGATAGCCCCCCTCGGCCACCGGCGCAGAAACCTGGCCACTGGGAGTGTACAGACCAGGCTGGGACGGCAGCTTGAAGCTGGCGCCCTGGGTGTAGCGGAGGTCAAGCTCCCAGGTGAAGATCTGGTTGAAACGGTGACGAACGCCAAGTGTGGCCACGCCGGGAATCTCCACGGACCCGCTGCCCGCCGTGGCATGGGATCCAGCCACCACCGCAGCCACAGAGGCATCCACTCCGGCGGGAACCGGATCGTTAAGATAGACCCCGCTCACGGATGGCGTGCGGTCATTGGTGCTGGCACTCAGGGAGAGGTCGGCCTTCAGAATCTTGGTATAGGAGGCGCCCAGGGTCCATCGGGGGTTGATGGCGTAACGGAGCCCCAGGGAATAGCAGCCCGTGGTCTTGGTGGCCGTCTGATGAAGCGATTCCTCCACCATGGCCACCGCCGGATTGGTGCTGGCATTGTAGGCTTGGCTGCCGTCCTCGGGAACGATGGCCCGGACACTCACATCCGACGCGTATGAGATGCGGGCCAACCCAAGGCCCAGCCCAAGGCTCAGCTTCTCGGAGAGCGCCCAGGAACCCTGGACTTCCAGGCGGTGTACGCCGAGATCCAAGCCTTCCCAGTAGAAGCGACTGGAAGCCTCCTCGGGCAGGGTGCCGTGGCGGAGGACCGGGGTATCCAACTTGATGCCCAGCGCGAAGGTCGGACTCAGTTTCCAGGCCGCCCCCATGGCGGGCAGGGCCCGATTCCGATCCGTGGTGAAGAGCTTCAGGCTGTTGGACTGCAGGGTGGAGGAAGAGGACTGCGTCTCCATGCCCAGCGACAGATAGGCGGAGCGCTCATCCTGGAGGGTCACCAAGAGGGCGGGGTTGAGGGCCCCGGCTTCCAGGCTGCGACCGTAGGCCACACCTGCGCCACTTCGGCCGATGCTCACCGCATCCGTTCCCCGCAGGTAGGGGGTCTGGGCCGCCAAAGACGCTCCCGGTAAAACCACCAGGAGTCCCGCTGCTCCAATACCCAGCCGCCATGCTGCTCTCGTCATGCCACCGCCTCCAGAATCAGGGTCTGCGTCCAGAAGTGATCCAGACATCCATTAGGTTCAAACCGAACCATCAGGATCGCCGGAAGCCCGTCTACCTCCAAGCGGAAGGATGAGGATCACGGGTTTTCAGCACCGCCCGCTCCGTATTCCGGAGCTTCCATCAGGGGTTAGACTAGGTGTATGTGCGCCCTTCCCTACGTCCCCAACCTCGACAGCATCGAACCCGGCCTGGACCTCCTGGCCGAAATCCAGCGCCTCCGCAAGGAGCGCAATGCGGTGATCCTGGCCCACTACTACCAGGAGCCTGAAATCCAGGACCTGGCGGATTTCGTCGGGGACAGTCTCCAACTGGCCCAGGCCGCCCAGAAGACCACCGCCGACGTAATCGCCTTCTGTGGCGTCCACTTCATGGCGGAGACAGCCAAGATCCTCAATCCGAGCAAGACGGTGGTTCTGCCGGATCTGGATGCCGGTTGCAGCCTGGCAGACCGCTGCCCCGCCGAGACCTTCGCCGAGTTCCTCAAGGACTATCCAGATCACGAAGTCGTGAGCTACATCAACTGCTCCGCAGGCGTTAAAGCCCTTTCGACCATCATCTGCACCAGCTCCAATGCCGTTCGGGTAGTGGAAAGCCTGCCCAAGGACCGCCCCGTGGTCTTCGCCCCGGACCGCCACCTGGGGCGCTGGATCATGGGGCAGACCGGCCGCGATATGGTCCTCTACCCTGGCTTCTGCATCGTCCACGAGCAGTTCACCGCCAAGCGGGTGGCCGTCCTCAAAGCCAGGCACCCCGAAGCCAAACTCATCGTCCACCCCGAATGCGATGCCTCGGTCAGCCGAATGGCGGATTTCGTCGGATCTACGGCAGCCCTTCTCCGTTATGTGGCCCAGGATTCCGCCAAGGCCTTCATTGTCGGCACCGAGAGCGGCATCCTTCACCAGATGCACAAGCTTCGCCCGGAGGCCGAGCTGATCCCCATCCCCGCCGACAGCGGCTGCAGCTGCTCCCTCTGCCCCTACATGAAGCTCAACACCCTGGAGAAGATCTACCTCGCCCTGAGGGACCTCAAGCCCGAGATCACCATGGCGGAGGAACTCCGGGTGAAGGCCCTGAAGCCCCTGGAGCGGATGCTCGCCCTGGGATAGCTACTGGACCGTCGGGTGTGAAATATCCCCACCCAACTGCAGACGCAGACGATCAAAGGGAGCTTCGACTTCCACCCATCCCCCGGCCCCCAGGCCGGGAATGGATTTCAGGCGGGGGGTCGGCAGCAGCCTTACCTCGCCAGGGTCCAGAGATGGCAGGGACAGGCCTTCCCAGGTCTCCATGGGGATGCTGCGGGCAGAGCCCGCCCAAGTGAGCCGCAGATTGCCCTCGGGCCACCGGAAGCTGAGCCAGCCCCCCAGCACCACGCCCTCCGGCTCATCCAGAGCCAGGCAGAAACCGGCACTGCGACCGCCATGGAGGCCCACCACCGCCAGGGTAGGGTGGGGGATCTGGCTCAAGGATGCCAAAGGCCCCCGAACCGAGACCCGGTCCAGGGCTCGCCCATCGGCCCGTCGGATCGCGCGGGGATCCGGCAGGCATGGCAGGAACCGCAGGTTCTCCACCGGCAGGGCCAGATCCGGCGGGAGCCCACCCCGGCGATCCCACTTTTCCGCATAGGCCAGAACCTGGCGCACCCGCTGAAGGGCCCGGGGACCCGCCTCCAGAATGGCAAGGAGGCTGGGTGGGACCAGGGCCTCGGCCAGGCTTTCGGCCTGCCCCTCCCCCAGCTTGGCTAAACGAACCCGTTCCACTCGGTGGAGGTTCACCAGCCGGCATGGGTCCGAAGGCAGAGGGGCCACCACACAGGGCTTCCCCTCCCAATCTACGGTGGCCAGCCTCAGCTCAGGGCTCATGCCTGGGCCTTGAGCCAAGCCACAGCATCAGCCGGAATGGCCTGGGGCCGCTGGTGCTCGAAGTCCATCATCACCTGGACAGTCTGGCCTTCCGCCATGACGACCCCATCCTTCTCCCGGAGGACTTTGAAACCCAGGGTGAAGGAGCTGGTGCCGACCTGGGGGCAGCGCAACTCTACACGGATGGCATCCTGGAGCAGGATGGGCTTGCGATAGTCGACCTCGATACGGGCAATCAGGAAGCCGCACTCCTGGAAGGAACGTCCCCTGAGGAAGCCTTCCCACCAGCGGATCCTGGCCTGCTCCAGATAGGTCAGCATAACGGCGTTGTTGACATGTCCCAGGGCATCCAGATCCCGGAATCGCACTTCCATGGGGTAGGAAAAGGGCATAGCGAGGGTCTCCACCGGACAGCTCCGTCTTCCTTAAGGTTAGCCCAGGGCCCATGCTGGTAGACATGGCCGCCCAAACATCTCCCCAAGACCTGCCCTGGCGCCCCCATCCCCAGTGGGCAGACCCCCTGATCCTCGTCCTGGCCCTGCTGGCCATGTTGATGGCCTGGGGAAGCCTGAAACGCCGGGTGTCCCAACCCCTGCAGGGGGATCGGATCACCATCCAGGGGAGACTCCTTGACTTCCAGTTGAGCGCCATGGGTCCCAGAGCCCCCTGGGATTCCCTTCAAAAACAGGCCAAGAGCCCCTGGGATCGCGGCCTGCTGGCGATCCACGCGGCCGAGCAGGGACAGGTCTCGAAGGCCGCTGACTGGATCAAGTCAGCCCCGGCCCCCCTTGGGGCAGCCTGGCAGAGGGCCTATGGAAGCGGTACGACCCTGTCCGCCCGGGACCGGGGCCTCGTTCGCCAAGGACTGATCCGCTCCCACGCGGCCGACCTCCTTGAGGCCCGCCTCAGCGAAGCCGATGGCCAGGATGCCCGGGCATTCCGTCAACAGGCCCTGATGGCCATCCGCACCCGCCTGGCCCTGCTGGGGGTCCTTGGAGGACTCGCCTGTGTTGCCGTGGTAGGAGGCCTGGGCTTCGCCCTTTTCCTGGCGGTCCGGAAAACCACCCCGCCCGCTCCCTTGCCTTCCATCTCTATGGACGGCAGGGCCTTGGCCATCCTATTCCTGGGATGGTTTCTGGCCATGCAGGTTTCGGGAACCATGGTCCAGATCCTTCTGGCCTTCCTGCCCTTTCTCAGGCCCTGGGCCCTCTCCTGGGCCTATCTATTGCATGTTCTCGTGGGCACGGGGATGCTCTGCCGGATGGAGGGCATTAGCCTGGGAGAGCTGTGGCACCGGATGACGCCGGGGCCCCTGGGCCGGAACCTGGCATGGGGCTGCGGCTACCTGGGACTGACCGTTCTGATGTCCCTCGCGCTCTCCCTGATCCTGAGCCCCTTCATGCCGAACCAGGAGCCTCCCCAGCGGGAACTGGTGGAGATCCTGAGCAGGGCCCGGTCCCTTGGCACAGCCATCCCCCTCTTCCTGACCGTGGCGGTCCTGGCCCCCTGCTTCGAAGAACTCCTGTTCAGAGGCACCCTCCTGCCAGCCCTTCGGCGCCGTCTGGGCCCCTGGGCGGCACTATTCCTGGGAGCCCTGGCCTTCGGCGCCATGCACCTCCAGCCCGCGGGCCTGCCCCTGCTGAGCCTGCTGGGCCTGGCCATGGGCCTGGCCTTCCTGCGCACCGGCAGCCTCTGGACCTCGATCCTGGTCCACGGGTGCTGGAACGGCGCCCAGTTCCTGCTGATGCAGGTCCTCTACTGAGTCCTCAGGTAGTCCATCACGGCCCAGAAGACCGAACCCAGGATCCACACCACCACAATCCAAACCACCAGCACCCAGGGTCGGATAGGGGTCGTGGAATGGTCCAGTTTGGCCGGCCGACTGGCCGTGCTCCGAGGGTTGTCCAAGGCGTTGGGCTCCAGCTCGATCTTCATCGTGCTGGTCTGGCTGTAGACGGGCGCCGGACGGACCGGAGTCGCCCGCGCCTGGAAAGAACCGCTGGCCGAGACGGAGTCAGGACCGGTGAATGACCGGGGCACCCGGGCCCGTCGGATGGGGACAATGTCCCCAGCGTGATCATCGTGCCGGAAGAGGTCTTCCACTCGCCCCTTGGCCAGGTCATCCATGGGGTAGGCGTCGATCAAGGCCAGGATGAACTGCATTAATGTTTCATATCTATCATCAGGATCGCTGGCCAGGGCCCGTCGGAACACGTTCCCCACGGGACCCGAAATACCCTGGGGGATGACCGGGGCCTCATGGAGCACATGGGTGATCACCGCAGCCACGTTGCTGCCGGGATGGGGCAACTGGCCCGTCAACAGCTCAAAGGCGGTCACCGCAAAGGCGTAACGATCGCTGCTCGGGGTCGGTTCCTCGCCCCGCAGAAGCTCAGGGGCGCTGTAGGCCGGAGAGCCCAGGAATTCTCCCGAAGCCGTCATGCGTGGGGCCATGGTCTTGGCGATGCCGAAGTCCATGAGCTTCACCCGCCCGTCTTCGGACACCAGGATGTTGTCGGGCTTCACGTCCCGATGCACGATGGCGTGGCGATGCGCCGCCCGGAGCGCTCGCATGGCCTGGATCAGGATCCCCAGGCAGGTCTCCACCTCCAGGGTTCCCTCCCGGATCAGCTTCCCCAGACTGCTGCCTTCCACGTACTCCATGGCCAGGAAGGGGCCCAGATTAGGCTCCTCACCCACGTCGTAGATGGTGACCACATTGGGGTGGTTGAGCTGGGCGGAGATCTCGGCCTCCCGCTTGAACCTTTCGAGAGCGAGATCCCGCTCCTCCCCCACGGCCCGCACCACCTTGATGGCCAGGCGGCGCTTGAGCAGCGGGTCTTCCGCCAGATAGACCCGCCCCATGGCCCCATAGCCAAGGGTGCTTTGCACGGTATATCGTCCGATGGTGGTGGGAATCTCTGGCATGTATGAACCTAACCTCCATCATATCGCCATCCCGAGCTTTCGAGTCCAATCCTGACAGGGATGGCGAAAGGGATGGGTAACGATACAATGACGATTTGCCCTTTTTCGAGGTCCCCATGGCCGCCCTGATCGAAGCCATTGAAATCAAGCGCAAGATGTTCTTCGAACTCGAAGAAACGCCCTACCACTGCCTGGATGTGGAAATCTCCACCCCCACCGCCCGCGGTGGCCAGACTCTGGTGAGGCTCAAGATGCGCAACCTCCTGACCCGGGCCGTCTTCGACAAGACCTTCAAGGCCGGGGACAAGTTCAAGGAACCGGATCTCACCATGAACCCCGCCAGCTACCTCTACAGCGATGGCGAAGGGCACCATTTCATGGACCAGGAGAGCTACGAGACCCTGACCCTGAACGACGAGATGGTGGACCACGCCCTGGACTACCTCCTGGAAGGCCAGATCGTGCAGATCCAGAAGTTCAACGACAATCCCATCGGCCTCCAGATGCCTCAGCACGTCGAGCTGACCGTGACCTACACCGAACCCGGCAGCCGTGGCGACACGGCCAGTGGCAACGTCACCAAGCCCGCCAAGCTGGAGACGGGCCTGGAGATCAAGGTGCCCCTCTTCATCAAGGAGGGCGAGAAGGTCAAGGTGAGCACGGAGACCGGAGAGTTCGCGGGCAGAGCCTGATGACGACGCGCAAGTACCGCCTGGGGCAGAGCCGTCACGCCGACGACCTGGACCGCCCGGACTCCTACGCCCGGGAGGGCAAAGCCCAGAGCAAGCGCCGTCAGCAGAGCGCAGATCGCCTGTTGACGGACATCGAGGACCACGACGCCGAAGGCATGCTGGCCCTGCCGGACGCCTCCCCATGGATGCACCTGGAGGAAGCGACCCTTATCCAACGCCACAGCCAGTGGGTGGATCTGGAACTGGCCGACCGCTCGCTCCTGCGGGCCTCCCTGGCGGGAAAGCTCAAGGGCGTGAAGCTGGTGGTGGGGGATCGGGTGCGGTACTCACCCGTCCCCATCGAACCCGTGGATCCCAACCTCCCCCAGGTCCAGGTAGTGGCCGTCATGCCCCGGCGCAGCCTTCTCAAGCGCGGCGGCATCGACGACCGGGAACCCTGGCAGCTCATCTGTGCCAATGCGGATGAACTTTGGATCTGTGCCGCCGTGGTGGACCCGCCCCTTCGGCCCGGCATCCTGGAAAGGGCCCAGACCCTGGCCCTGGCCGCCGGGCTCACCTTCCGCATCATCGTCACCAAGCGGGACCGCGCCAGCGTCAAGGACACCCTGCCCGAGCTGGACGCCCTGCGGGAGCAGGGGCTGCCCATCCTGGAGACCAGCGCCGCCAAGGCCATGGGCCTGGAGCCCCTGCAGGAGCTCCTGAAGGATCGCACCGTGGTCCTGGTTGGACACAGCGGCGTGGGCAAGAGCACCCTGGTCAACGCCCTCCTGCCCGACGTGAAGGTCAAGACCGGGGACATGAGCAAGTACGGCACGGGCCGCCAGACCACCACCGCTGCACGCTGGCTTCCCACCCCCTATGGTGGAACCCTGGTCGATACGCCCGGCATCCGCACCATGTCCGTCCGGGGTTTGGACCGCTCCCTCCTGGCCCATGTCTTCCCGGAATACCCTGCGGACTGGATCGAAGATCCCTCCGGCCTGGATCCCTTCTCCGACGACCTGGACCTGGACTACCCGGAACGCCTCCAGAGCCTGCAGCGGCTGTGGGAGGAGATGGGCGAGCGGAATCCCAATCAGAGCAGCTACCGATAGGGATGGGGCTCGGTTTACCTGGTGGCCGTGCTGGGCTGACGCCAGCCTGGCGGCACAGGACAGACTCAGCCCATCAGGAGCCGCACCCATTCCGGCACCGTCTTCACCCCCTTGGGGGCCTGGAGGGCCTTTTGGTAGCGGCGGAGGACGCCATCGTGGGTGACCACGAAATCACTCTCCTCCAGGTAGGTGGTCACGGGCAGCCGGGCTGAGGCGAGCTGTCCCAGCTCGGAAGGGATGGGCTCAAGGGCGAGGCTGAAGGGCACCGCCTCCAGGAGGGCCCGCAGCATGGCGGTTTCCCTGGAGGAACTGAATTCAGCATCGTGGAGCAGCACCACGGCCCCGATCTGGCCGGAGATCGCCAGCTCCAGGAGCCCCTCCAGCCGTCCAAAGCGGAAACCGCGTTCACTGAAGCCACGCCGATTGAAGATGCCGTCGCTGTGCTTCTGGAGTTCGGGGTGCGAGATGGCGTGGGTGAGATCCCCGGTGCCAAAACAGAGTTCGTCCGAAGCCAGCTGGGCCAAGCGTTGGGCACTGTCGCACCCGAAGGTGCCCTGCCCCACCACCGCGATCTTGCCGGCTCCGCGCAGGGCCTCGGCAATGCCCTCCACCCTGGCGGGCTGCCCGTGCAGCAGGGGTTGGGTCAGGCGGTCTGCCGGATCCAGGTCATAGCGGTGACAGGCCAGACGCTCATCGTCGAAGATGAAATGGGTAGCTGGCCTCCCCTGCTCCGGGCGGGGACGGAAACGCCAGACCCGGTTCTGGTCCACGTCCGCCCAGATGGGGCTCGCCAGGGCCGAGTGGCGGCTGATGGTGGGGATCGGCTTCAGGTACCACACGCGCTTGTTGAATCGGAAATCGCGGCTGGTGAGGGCCCCCACCGGGCAGAGATCCACCACATTGCCCGCCAGTACATTGCCATCCAGGGTTCTGCCGGAGTAGGTGGTGACCTCCAGACTCGAGCCCCGGTTCACCACCGTCAGCTCCGAGCCACCGCTCACCTCCTGGGTGAAGCGGACACAGCGGGTGCAGTGGATGCAGCGGTTCTTGTCGATGACGATCTTGGCCCCGAGATCCTCATAGGCGTATCGGCGTTTGGGCTCCACCATCCGGCTGTCGCCGGATCCATGGGTGAAGCTGTAGTCCTGGAGCTTGCACTCCCCGGCTTGGTCGCAGATGGGGCAGTCCAGGGGGTGGTTGATGAGCAGGAACTCCATGATCCCGCCCCGGGCATCGGCCACGGCGGGACTGTTGGTCAAGACCTCCATGCCCTCACTGGCGGTGGTGGTGCAGGAGGTGGCCAGCTTGGGCTGCCCCTTGATCTCCACCAGGCACATGCGGCAGGTGGCCACCGGCGTGAGGGCCGGGTGGTAACAGTAGTGTGGGATCTCGATCCCGGCCCGCTTGCAGGCATCAATCAGCAAGGTTCCAGGCTCTACGGTGACAGTCTGGTCATTGATCTTGAGCGTAGGCATGAAACTCCCGGGCTTGAATCCCTTGATTATGGAGCAACCCTTCAGTCGTTGGCTGGCGAAGCCACCAGGCAGTGCCGACAGAAGGCCAGAAAATCGTCCAGGGTCGGGTAGTCGACCCGGACCCCGGAGGGAACCACATTGGGGATCACCACCCGGTTCCTCAGTTCGCCACAGGCCTCCATGGAAAAGATGAACCAGGCAAGGCGTTCTTCCTCGCCAGAGAGGTTCACCGACACCACGCGACTCTCGAAGAAGAGATCGGGCCTCAGGTCCGTATCCGTGATGCTGCGCCAGGCTGGAATGTGTCCCCGCTTCACGAACTCGTTCTTCAGCTCATCCAGGGTGTGCTGGATCGTGAACTGGACTTCGACCTGGACATCCATGGGATCGCCTCCGATTCAATCATCGCCCCATGACGCAAATACTCAAGCCCTGTGCTGCCCGTTCAAAGAATCGCCGAGGCGTGGGAGAATAGCCCTTTGCACGAGGAAAGCATGCCAACCGCCCTCCTATCGGTATTCGACAAGACAGGTCTTCTGCCCCTGGCCCAGGGGCTGAAGGAGATGGGATGGCACCTCCTGGCCACCGGCGGGACCCTGAAGGCCCTGCGGGATGCCCGGATCGAAGTGCAGGAAGTGGCGGACTATACCGGCGCGCCCGAGTGTTTTGAAGGCCGCGTAAAAACGCTGCACCCCCGCATCCATGGCGGCCTGCTCTACCGACGGGAAGAGGCCTCCCACGTAGAGGATGCCAAGCGCCTGGGCATTGATCCCATCGATCTCGTGGTCGTCAACCTCTACCCCTTCGAGGCCACCATCGCCCGGGAGGGGGTCAGCTTCGAGGACTGCATCGAACAGATCGATATCGGTGGTCCCAGCATGCTGCGCAGCGCGGCCAAGAACCACGCCACAGTCACCGTGCTGACAGACCCCGCAACCTATGAAGAATTTATATCCAAATCCAAGAACGGCACCTGGGCCCTTTCCGATCGCCGCCGCTGCGCCCTCCAGGTCTATCAGCGCACCGCCACCTACGACGCCGCCATCGCGGCCTGGTTCGCTGAACAGCTGAGCGAAGACAGCTCCGAACTCCCCAATCGAATCTCCCTGGGTCTGGCCCGCAAACAGAGCCTCCGCTATGGAGAAAACCCCCACCAGGGAGCGAGCTTCTACACCCGCCCCGGCAAGGGCTCGGAGGGGCTGGCGGCCTGTGCCCAGCTCCAGGGCAAGGAACTCTCCTTCAACAACCTCCTGGATGCGGATGCCACCGCCAAGCTGGTCTGGCAGTTCCAGGAGAGCGCCTGCGTCATCGTCAAGCACAACAACCCCTGCGGCGCCGCCCTGGCGGATTCGGCCCTGGAGGCTTTCCAGAAGGCCCTGGCCTCGGATCCCATGAGCGCCTTCGGGGGAATCGTGGCCTTCAACCGCCCTGTGGACGGCGCCGTGGCCCAGGCCCTGGCCCCCACCTTCTGGGAGGTCATCCTGGCCCCGGACTTCACCGAGGAAGCCCTGGCCGTCCTCAAGGCCAAGCCCAGCCTGCGGCTCCTCAAGACCCCCTCGGGATGGCCCACAGGTGCCCATGGCCTGGATGTGCGCAGCATCGGCGGCGGCTTCCTGGTGCAGCACCCGGACGACCAGTTCGTTCCCCCGGCCCAGTGGGAACTCAAGGTTGAAGGCAAGGGCCCCCGCCCCTCCGACCGCGACCTGGTCCTGGCCCAGACCGTGGCCAAGGCCCTCAAGTCCAACGCCATCTCCCTGGTGCGGGAAGGCGGCACCGTGGGCGCCGGGGCGGGCCAGATGAGCCGCGTGGATTCCGTGGACATCGCCTGCCGCAAGGCCGGAGACCGGGCCCAGGGGGCCGTGCTGGGCAGCGACGCCTTCTTCCCCTTCGCCGATGGCCTGGAACTGGCCGTCAAGCACGGCGTCACCGCCATCGTGGAGCCCGGCGGCAGCAACCGGGACGCCGAAGTCATCGAGGCCGCCCAGCGCCTAGGGGTCTGGCTCTTCTTCACCGGCATGCGCCACTTCAAGCACTAGTCCAGCCAACCTCTTCATTTTTTATGGTTCCCGAATGAAAACCTCTGAACTCCGCAAGCGCTTTCTCGACTTTTTTGCCGCCCAGGGCCACCGTCTGGTCTCCTCCAGCGCCGTCATCGGCCCCGCCGACGATCCCACGGTGATGTGGACCAATGCCGGCATGGTGCAGTTCAAGGATGTCTTCGTGGGCAAGGAGCGCCGCGACTACACTCGGGCCGCCACCAGCCAGAAGTGCCTCCGGGCCGGAGGCAAGCACAACGACCTGGACAACGTGGGCTTCACCGCCCGCCACCACACCTTTTTCGAGATGCTGGGCAACTTCAGCTTCGGTGACTACTTCAAGGCCGAGGCCATCCGCTACGCCTGGGAGTTCATCACTGGCCCGGTGGACCAGGGCAACTTGGGCCTCGATCGCAGCCGCCTGTGGGTGACGGTCTTCGAGGGCGCAGAAGGCATCCCCGCCGATACCGAGGCGGAACAGCTCTGGATCCAGGCTGGCGTCCCGGCGGATCGCATCCTCCGCTTCGGCAAGAAGGACAACTTCTGGCAGATGGGCGACACCGGCCCCTGCGGCCCCTGCTCCGAGATCCACTACTACCGACCCAAGGATGTCTCGGGCAACCGCCCCGAGCTGGTGAACGGCGATGGCGACGACACCATGGAGATCTGGAACCTGGTCTTCATGCAGTACGAGCAGGACGGAAAGGGCGGCCTCAAACCCCTGCCCAAGCCCAGCATCGACACCGGCATGGGCCTCGAGCGCGTCGCCTCCATCCTCCAGGGCGTGGAGTCCAACTACGAGATCGATCTCTTCGCCCCCATCTTCGAGGCCATCTGGAAGGTGGCCCGGGTCAAGGCCGAGGAGCGCCGGGAGCACACCAACCGCACCGCTTCCCAGGTCATCGCGGACCACATCCGGGCCGCCACCTTCATGATCTATGACGGCGTGGTGCCCAGCAACGAAGGCCGGGGCTACGTGCTCCGCAAGATCACCCGGCGGGCCCTGCGCTTCGGCAAGAAGCTGGGCATCGAAGGCCTCTTCTTTGCCGATCTCGTCCCGGCGGTCCTCCAGGCCATGGGGGATGCCTATCCCGAGCTGGCTTCCGAGCTGCCCCGCATCCAGAAGGTCCTGGCCCGGGAAGAGGCCCAGTTCAGCGTCACCCTCAATGCGGGCCTGCGCCAGCTGGAGGCCTGTGACATCAGCGCCGGAGCCCTGGGCGGAGCCGACATCTTCAAGCTCTACGACACCTTCGGCTTCCCCGTGGATCTGGTGGAGGACTGGTGCAAGGAGCGGGGCATCCGGGCCGACCTGGAAGCCTTCCAGCAGGAACTGGCGGAACAGAAGGCGAAGAGCCGCGCGGCCATGAAGGCCCACGATGTCCGCATCCAGGGCGACTACGCCGTGCTTGCGGACCTTCCGGCAACCCAGTTCGTGGGTTACCAGACCCTGGAAGCCCAGGCCCTGGTGCTCGCCCTCTTCGATCTGAACCACAAGCGCGTCGCGGAACTCACGGGCGAGGGCTCAGTACTCCTGGACACGACCCCCTTCTACGCCACCAGTGGCGGCCAGACCGGCGACACCGGCTCCTTCACCTTCGAGGGAGGCAGCGCCAAGGTTCTGGAGACCACGGCCCCGGCCCCCAAGCGCAGTCTTCACAAGGTGACCGTATCGGGCCGCATGAAGGAGGGCGACGCGGTTCTGGCCCAGGTCGACACCGAGCGCCGCGCCCGTATCCGGGCCCATCACACCGCCACCCACCTCCTACATGCCGCCCTCCGGGAGGTGCTGGGCACCCACGTCAAGCAGGCTGGCAGCGTGGTGGATGCGGATCGTCTCCGCTTCGATTTCAACCACTTCGCTCCCCTGGAACCCGCCCAGACCCTCGAGATCGAGCGCATGGTGAGCGAACAGACCCTCCGGGCCATCCCCACCAAGAGCCAGAGCATGCCCATTGAGGATGCCCTGGCCCTGGGCGCCATGGCCCTCTTCGGCGAGAAATACGGTGAAGAGGTCCGGGTCGTGTCGGTTCCCGGCTTCAGCCAGGAACTCTGCGGCGGCACCCATGTCGCCAACACCGGCGAGATCGGCTGCGTGAAGATCGTGTCCGAAGGCGCCGTAGCTGCTGGCGTACGCCGCATCGAAGCCGTGGCAGGCATGGCCGCCCTGGAACGCCTCCAGGAGGACGAAGCCCTGATCCACCATCTCTCACGGCAGGCCAACGCAGGCCGGGAGAACCTTGAGAGCCTGCTCCCCACCAAGGACGCCCGCATCGCCGCCCTGGAGAAGGAGCTGAAGGAGGCCAAGCTCAAGGCCGCTTCCGATACCAGCGAAACCGTGGAGGAGATCAAGGGACTCACCCTGGTCACCGCCCAGGTGGAAGGACTCGAGGCTCCTGCCCTCCGCGAACTGATGGACCAGGCCCGCACTCGCCACCGGTGCGCCGTCATTGCCCTGGCCTCCAAGGTCGCCGAGGACAAGGTGGCCCTTCTGGTGAGCGTGGCCCCGGAACTGGCCGCCAAGGCTGACGCCGGCGCCCTCCTCAAGGCCATGGCCCCCCACATCGACGGCCGGGGCGGTGGCAAAAAGGATCTGGCCCAGGGCGGCGGAACCAAGCCGGAGGGGCTTGGCGCGGCCTTTGAGGCCCTGCGCGCAGCGCTCTGAACCTGACTGCACCCAAGAAGAAGCTCCCCAGATGGGGAGCTTTTTTCAGTCTTGCTTTTCTTGGAGCCTTGGAGTCTTCGTGGTGAATCTTTTGTCTTCTACCGCGCGTATTCCACAGCCCTGGTCTCCCGCATGACCGTGACCTTGATCTGTCCGGGGTACTGCATCTCGTTCTCGATGCGCTTGGTGACGTCCTTGGCGATCCAGAAGGCCTGGTCATCGTTGACATGGCCCGCGTCCACCATGATGCGGATCTCCCGACCGGCCTGCATGGCATAGCTCTTCTGGACGCCGGTGTAGGAGTT
Source organism: Holophagaceae bacterium (assembly GCA_017859955.1). Classification (GTDB taxonomy): domain Bacteria; phylum Acidobacteriota; class Holophagae; order Holophagales; family Holophagaceae; genus Holophaga. Next base: position 8,745 of record JAFNAB010000005.1, on the reverse strand, counting down.
GGCGATGCCCTCCAGCTGCTCCAGGCGCTTGACGTAGGTCTCCAGCATTTCCCGGCGCGCTCCGGGCCGGGCGGCGGAAAGGGCGTCCGCAGCCGTGAGGAGCATGGCCTCCACGGTCTTGGGTTCGTGATCCCCGTGGTGGCAGCTCATGGCGTGGATGACCGCTTCCTTTTCGCCGAAGCGCTTCATCAGTTCCATGCCGATCTCGATGTGGGTGCCCTCGACCTCGCGGTCGATGGCCTTGCCGATGTCATGGAAGAGACCGGCCCGACGCACCAGGCGGGCATCCGCCCCCATCTCCGCCGCCATGTACTCGGCGATGCGGGCGACTTCCTTGGTGTGCTCAAGCACGTTCTGGCCGTAACTGGTCCGGTAGTTGAGGCGCCCCACGAGCTTGTGGAGCTTGGGATGCACATCCGGGAAGCCCAGGGCGATACAGGTGGCCTCACCGATCTCCTTGAGGTGCTGGTCCATCTCAATCTTGACCTTCTCCACCACTTCCTCGATGCGGGCGGGATGGATGCGGCCGTCCGCCAGGAGCTTCAGGATGGACTGGCGGGCCACCTCGCGCCGGATGGGATCAAAACTGGACACCACGATGGATTCCGGGGTGTCATCCACGATGAGATCACAGCCCGTGGCCTTCTCCAGGGCGCGGATGTTCCGCCCCTCGCGACCGATAATGCGACCCTTGAGATCGTCGCTGGGGAGCTGGACGGAAGTCACAGCGTTCTCGGTGACCACCTCGGAGGCCACCCGTTGGATGGCGTCCCCGATGACCCAGCGGGCCTTCTTCTGAGCCTCCTCCTGGGCCTCCTCCTCGATGCGCCGCACAAGCTTGGCGGCATCCATCTTGGCGGTGTACTCCAGCTGGCCGATGATCTCGGCCTTGGCCTGATCCCGGGTGTAGCCGGAGAGGGTTTCCAGGAGCTGGGCCTGCTCTTCCACCAGGCGCTTGGCTTCGGCCTGCTGACCCTCGAGCTTTTCCAGTTCGCCCTTGAGCTTCTCGCCCTTGAGTTCCAGTTCCTTCGTCTTCTGGTCCACCTGGGCGAGCTTCTTGTCCAGCCCCTCTTCCTTGGACTGCAGGCGCTGCTCCTGCTTGTCCAGGGTCTGAAGACGCTCGTTCACCAGCTTCTCAGCCTCGGTCCTGGCCTGCAGGGCCTGTTCCTTGACCTTGAGTTCGGCTTCCTTGCGAAGGGATTCGGCCTCTTTGATCCCCCGTTCCCGGATCCGTTCGGCTTCCCTCTCAGCCTCGGCGAAGAGCTTGTCCCGCTGGGTCTTGAGGTCCGCCTCCGCCCTGGCTTGGGCCTTGGAGACATCGACCTGGGCCAACTGGGCCTTCTTCATGTTGAGGATGCCGAAGACGACTGCTCCGATGGCCACCAACAGGAGAACGATTTGCAACGCATTCATAGTGGGCTCCGTGGGTATGGAGCCAGCAAGCAAAGCCCGAAGATGATCCCCGCTCAGTCGTGGAAGGGTGCCGTGTTCCCAGTCAAACTAGGGGGGCGACCAAGACCCGGTTTAAGGCGCGCCACAACGTGGTGCGCGCAAGGCCGGGGGCAGGACTCCCATAACGGCTTACGGAACAAGCGCATAGCCTTCTCACGGGCCTCGCAGGGATCAGATGTGTCTACTTCATTCGGGACTTGCATCCGGAACATCATCGAGAAGTCTCGTGAGGGTCTGTTCCAGGTTCTGGGTTTGCTGGCTGGCTTCCTGCTCAAGACGCACCACTTGGTGCGCCAAGTTCAGAGCCCCCATCAACAACCAGGTCGTAGTGTCCAGGGTCGAGGGGGGACCTCCCCATCTTAACGCATAGGCCTGTTCCATGTCGCGGAAGGTCTGCTCCAAAAGGGCGACCGAATCCCCCAGCGCCTTATCGCTGGCATGGCTGAGAATCCGGCAATCCCGCCCCAGAATCTCGACCCATACCTCGCCAGCCCCCAGGGGGACCGTCTCATGCATTGAATTCACGCCAAGTCCTCGACCATCTTCAAGATGTCATCCACCTGCTGTTTCACGTCTTCCCGCTCCTTGGCCAAAGCCGCCTTCTCGGACTGGAGATCCTCCAGGCGACGGCGAAGCCCATGGAGCTCATCCTCCCCTGCCGAGGCGGCGGCCTTCAGGCGCTCCACTTCCTCTCGCAGCTGGTTCCGCTGCTGGACCAGGATCTGGAGCTTGGATTCGAGTTGTTTCAGGAGTTCCATGGGAGCCTCGTCGTATGGTCCATTCTACCCGCGCAATTCGGCGCCGAGGCCTTGGGCGACCTTCAAAGCGGAAGCGACCCAGCCATCCACCTCGGCACCGGTCAGGGTGCGCTCCATGTGCTGGAAGCGGAAACGCATGAGCCAGGCCTGCTTGCCCTGGGGCAGGTTCTTGTGCCGGAAGACGTCTACACAATCCAGGCTCTGGAGGGTTCCCTGGGGCAGCACCTGGACCATGGCCTCCCGAAGGGCGGCATAGGACTGGTCCATGGCCACCAGCAGTGAGAGGTCCCGCTCCATGACCGGGAAGCGGCTGAAGGCCTGGAAGGCGGGGATGATGCGCTCCTGGGGGCGACCCAGCTCTCCGAGGGGAAACTCGATGCCAAAGACGCCCTCGCCGAGTTCATGGACCTTCGGCAGCACGGTCAGGCCAAGATCCCTGGCCACACCCACCAGATCGGCACTGCGGACGGGACGGGCGGGAGAGAGATAGCTCTCTCCACCAAGGGTCCCTGTCCAGACGATGGCGAGCTTGAGGGTCTCCTGGGGACCTTCGGGAGTGCTGAAGTAGGTGGGGGAGATCTCGAAGAGGCGGACCTCCCGGGCTCCCTGGCGGAGGTTGTACTCGGCGGTAGCACGCAGGCTGGGCAGGAGGGAGCCCCGCATGACGGAGTACTCGACGCCCAGGGGGTTGACCAGGGTCCGCCCTCCCTGGGGGTTATCCACGCCCAGCGCAGACATGAACTCAGCATCGAGCTCAGGACTCACAAAACCCAGGGTCACAGTCTGATGGAAGCCCAGGTGGGCCAGGCGCAGGGCCAGGTTCTTGCGCTGCACGTAGTTGGCCGAGAGGGGTTCGGGGTGACCCTCAAGGGGAGGCAGAGCCATGGGGATGGTGTCATAGCCGCGCATGCGGAGCACCTCCTCCGCCAAGTCGACCTCGATCTCCATGTCATGCCGCCAGGTGGGGGGCTGGGCATGGAGTCCATCCGCCGACCGGACCACCTGGAAGCCAAGGCGCTCCAGAAGAGGCTGGGCTTCCCCAAGAGAGATGGGGGAGCCCGTCAGACGATGCAGGGTGGCTTCGGTAAGCCGGATGGCTGCCGGCGCCGCCGGGACTTCACCGGCCGTCCAGGCGCCATGAAGCACGGCCCCGCCCCAGTCCATTAGGCGGCGGGCCAGGAGGTCCCGACCCGTGCGGGCCATGGCAGGATCGGCACCCCGGCCGAAGCGGTAGGAAGCATCAGAATGGAGGCCGTGCCGGTGGGCGGTGGCGCGGACGCTGCGGGCATCGAACCAGGCACTCTCCAGGAGAACGCGCTTGGTTTCGGGGGTCACCTTGGTGCTGTCCCCGCCCATGACGCCTGCCAGAGCCACGGGGCCCGACTCGTCAGCGATGAGCAGATCCTTGGGGCTGAGCTTGCGCTCCACGCCATCCAGGGTCACCAGGGTCTCCCCCTCTTCGGCCCAGCGCACGATGAGGCAGCCCTTGAGACGGTCCGCATCGAAAGCGTGGGTGGGATGGCCATAGCGGAAGAGCAGCTCGTTGGAACCGTCCACCGGCGCAAAGCCCTTGGCATTGCTGCCCATGGACGCCAGGAAGCGGCGGGCTGCCTCGGGGGTGCCAGGGCCCTCGCCCAGATCCAGCACCGCCGTGGAGTAGATCGGGCAGGCCGCTCCGGCCCTGAGGTGGATGGGCATCAAAGGCGCACCCTCTTCCAGGGTCGGGCAGGCCAGAGGCGCGAGCTTTCCACCGATGCGGGCGGCCAGATCCCGGGCGAAGCCACGGTGGGAGAGTACGTCCCCTCGGTTGGCCGTCACATCCACTTCGATGATCGTCTCGCCATCCTCCTGGCTCACCCCGTCCACGGGAAAGCCGAGGGCCGCCGAGAGTTCACAGAGTTCATTCACCTGCATGCCGGCAACGGCGGGCAGTTCCTGCGCCAGTGCCTTGATTTCGATCAGCATCAGTCCAACCCTCCCATGGCAGCCAGGAAGCGAGTGTCGTTTTCGAAGAAGAGGCGGAGATCGGGGGTCTGGCTGACCATCATGGCCGTACGCTCGACGCCGATGCCGAAGGCGAAGCCGCTCCAGACCTCAGGATCGATCCCGGAGAAGCGCAGCACATTGGGGTGCACCAGGCCGGCACCCAGGAGCTCGACCCATCCGGAGCCCTTGCAGACCCGGCAGCCATCGCCGCCGCAGAGGGGGCAGCGGACGTCCACCTCACAGCTGGGCTCGGTGAAGGGGAAGTAGCTGGGACGGAAGCGGACCTCGGCCTTGGGCCCGAAGAGGGCCTTCATGGCGTAGTTCAGGGTGCCCTTGAGGTGGTGCATCCCGATGCCCTTGCCCACCAGAAGACCCTCCACCTGGTGGAACATGGGGCTGTGGGTGGGGTCAATCTCATCCTTGCGGTAGACCCGCCCGGGGGCCAGGAAGCGGATCCCCCCCTTCTCCTCCAGGGTGGGGGCCAGGCGCTGCATGACCCGGACCTGCACGGGGCTGGTGTGGGTGCGCAGCAGCAGCTCGGCGTGCTCCTTCAGGTAGAAGGTATCGGCGCTGCCCCGGGCCGGATGGTCCGCCGGGATGTTGAGGCCGTCGAAGTTGTGGGCCTCGGTCTCGACCTCGGGCCCTTCCTCCACGTGGTAACCCAGGGGCCGGAAGACCTCCACCATGCGGTCCATGAGGCGGTTCAGGGGATGCATGGCTCCCTTGGCGGGGGCCGGGGGCGGAAGCTCGGGGTCCCAGGCCTGGGCCAGGGCGCCCTGCTTGCGCTTGGCATCCTCCAGTTCGGCCTGGCGGATCCGGATCGACTCCTCCCATTGCCCCTTCAGTGCGTTGATGGCGGCGCCGAGTTCCCGCTTCTGCTCCTTCGGGGCAGCCTTCAGCAGCTCCATCATGCGGGCGGCATGGCTGCCCTCCCGCCCGATGAATGCGCCCTTCAGGCGCATCAGGGCATCCAGGTCGCCGCAGGCCTGAAGGGCCGCTGGAAAGCCCCGTTCAGCCTCACAAAGCTCGGGGGGTAGAAGGCTCATGTCCATGAAGGTCCTCGCAAAGGGTCGAAAAAGACAGAAAGGCCGCAGGAAGCGGCCTTTCAGGTCTGTTGCGATGGGTTAGGTCTTCGCTCAGCCCTTGGCCACGGCCACGAGCTTGGTAAACGCTTCGGGATTGCGGACGGCCAGGTCGGCGAGGACCTTGCGGTCCAGGCTCACGTTGGCCTTCTTGAGACCGCCCATGAACTTGGAGTAGCTGGTGCCGTTCATCTCGCAGGCGGCGCCGATACGGACGATCCAGAGACGACGGAAGTCGCGCTTGCGCACCTTCCGGTCGCGATAGGAGTACTGGAGGGCCTTTTCAACAGCTTCCTTGGCCGAGCGGTAAAGCCTGGACTTGGCGCCGTAGAAACCCTTGGCGAACTTGAGCATCCGCTTGCGACGCTGAACCCGCTTAAAACCACGTTTGACTCTTGTCATGTGTTCCTTTCCTCAGGGCAGCTCCATTCGAGCGTTTTCCGGCCCCGTCGGGGGTGGCCTGGGCCACCTGGATTGCTACGATCCCTGCAAAAAGCCTTAGGCGTAGGGGAGCATCTCGCGAACGCGTCCGAGATCGGACTTGTCCACCATGCCGCCCAGATCAAGCTGACGCTTGCGCTTGGAAGTCTTCTTGGTGAGGATGTGACGCTGATGGGAGCAACCGCGCTTGAACTGACCGGTACCGGTCTTCTTGAAGCGCTTAGCGGCACCCTTGTGTGTCTTGAGCTTGGGCATGGTGACCTCTATGCTTGTTTTGATTCCAAGGGGGCCTCGGCCTTGGGAGCCTTGGGGACCTTCTTGGGTTCGGGAGCAACTGGTCGCGGAGAGATGATGGCGTGCATATCGCGGCCATCGATTCCCGCGGGCTTTTCCACGACGCACTTATCGGCGACGCGGGTCAGCACATCTTCAATGATGCGGTAGCCGATATCCCGGTGGACGACTTCACGTCCGCGGAACATCACGACGACCTTCACCTTGTCTCCGTCTTCCAAGAAGCGGAGGATGTGCTTGATCTTGAATTCGAAGTCATGGTCATCGGTGCGAGGCCGGAACTTGACCTCCTTGACCACGATCGTCTTCTGTTTGGCACGGGCGGCATGCTCGCGCTTGGATTCCATGAACTTGTACTTGCCATAGTCCATGATTCTGCAAACGGGCGGGTTGGCTGTGGGGGAAACCTCCACGAGATCCAAGCCTTTACCTTCAGCGATCCTGACGGCGTCATAGGGGGTCATGACCCCCAATTGGGTGCCGTCTTCGTCGATGACCCTGACTTCGGAAGCCCGAATGCCATCGTTGATACGCGTCTCATTGGCTCGAATACTACCCTCCCCATTTACACAAGGATAAAGATCTTACCAAGCTTTCACATGAAAGCCAAGGCAATTATCGGAGTCTAAGCTTGATCTCCTCGACCAGCTTAGCAAAGAATGCGTCCAGAGGCTGGGCACCGAGGTCCCCATCCTTCCGGTGGCGCACAGATACGGACCCGTTGGCGGCCTCCCGGTCCCCGATGACCAGCATGTAGGGGACCTTCTGAAGCTGGGCATCCCGGATCTTGGCATTGACCTTTTCATTCCGGAGATCCAGTTCAACCCGGATGCCAAGATCCAGAGCCTTGGCCTTGACCTCCTTGGCAAACTCGTGGACCCGGTCCGTAATGGGCAGCACCGCGATCTGAACCGGCGCCAGCCAGGTCGGGAAGGCTCCGGCGCAGTGCTCGATGAGGATGCCCATGAAGCGCTCCAGGCTGCCCAGGATGGCACGGTGAAGCATGACCGGGGTGCCTTCGCCGCCATCGGCCTTCACATAGCGCAAGCCGAAGCGCTCCGGCAGGAAGTAGTCCACCTGGAGCGTGCCCAGCTGCCAGGGACGCTTGAGGGCGTCCAGCACCTGGAACTCGATCTTGGGGCCATAGAAGGCGCCGTCCCCGGGAGCGATATGGAACTCCATCCCGGCTTCCCGCATGCCCTCAGCCAGGGCATTCTCGGCCAGGTCCCAGATCTCATCGCTGCCAATGCGCTTTTCCGGGCGGGTGGACAGGGCCACCCGCACTTCCTCGAAACCGAAGGTGTCGTACACGTTCTTGATGAAGGCAAAGAAGGAGGCCATCTCGGCCTTCATCTGTTCTGGAGCACAGTAGATATGGGCATCGTCCTGGCAGAAGGTCCGCACCCGGGTCAACCCCTGGGTCACGCCGCTCCGCTCATAGCGGTGCAGACGCCCGAAGTCCGCATAACGGATGGGCAGGTCGCGATAGCTGTGATGCCCGGTGCCGTAGATCAGGCAGTGGGTGGGACAGTTCATGGGCTTGAGGGCGTACTCCCGCTCTTCGACCATGGTGAAGTACATGTTGTCCTGGTACTTCTCATAGTGGCCGGAGGTCTTCCACATGCTGACGTCCAGGGCCTGGGGGGTGATCACTTCGTCGTAGCCCTGACGGGCGTAGAGCCCGCGCATGTAGTTGACCAGTTCGTTGTAGACCACCGTGCCCTTGGGGTGGAAGAAGGGCGAAGCCGGAGCTTCCTGGTGGAAGGAGAAAAGCCCGAGCTCGCGGCCAAGCTTGCGGTGATCCCGGGCCTTGGCCTCCTCGAGGCGCTTGAGGTGCTCTTCCAGCTCCTTCGGAGTATGGAAAGCCGTACCGTAGATGCGGCAAAGCTGGGCATTCTTCTCATCCCCGCGCCAATAGGCGGCGGCGGTGTGGGTGAGCTTGAAAGCCTTCAGCTTGGAAGTGTCCGGGATGTGCGGCCCCCGGCAGAGATCATAGAAGTCGCCCTGGGCATAGCCCGTGATCACTTCGCCAGCCGGGATCTCGGAGGCAAGCTCCACTTTCAGGGGCTCGCCCAGTTCCTGGAATCGCTGGATGGCGGCTTCCCGGGAGAGCTCTTCCCGATTGACCGGGACCTTGGCCTCCACCAGGGACCGCATCTCGGCCTCGATGGCCACCAGGTCCTCGGGGGTGAAGAACTTCTCCACCAGGAAGTCATAGTAGAAACCATCCTCGATGGTGGGTCCGATGCCCACCTTGGCCTCGGGGAAGAGGCGGCGCACGGCCTGGGCCAGGAGGTGGGCAGTGGAATGGCGGATGATGTCCAGGGAATCCGGATCCTTGGAGGTCACAATGGCGATCTGGGCACCATCCGGAAGCGGAGCCTTCAGGTCCCTCAGCTGTCCGTCCACCTTGACCGCAAGGGCCGCCTCGAGCAGCCGAGCTCCGATCCCTCCCGCCAGGTCCGCGCCGGTGGCGCCGTCCGGCAGTTCACGGACAGAATCATCGGGAAGGCGAACACTGATGGGCATGACAATCCTCGCAAAGAAACATTCAGTCTACCGCGCCGCCGTTCCTGGGCTTGGAGCTATTTCTCCAACCAGACCCAGTGGGGCATATTTTTGATATTTCCAGGTACAGCAACGCCCCCTTTCGGGGGCGTGTGTAATTTAACGTCGCGGCGACCTACTTTTCCACCAGTGTCCCTGGCAGTATCATCGGCCCTCTGGAGCTT